>CAISZM010000020.1 GCA_903889965.1 uncultured Elusimicrobia bacterium | reverse complement strand
GGCGGCGGCAAACCGGACGAAAATCCGCGCCTGCGCAAGGCTATGGAAGACGCGAAGGCCAGCAACATGCCTTCGGATAACGTCAAGCGCGCCATCATGCGCGGCACCGGGCAGGAACCGGGCGTAATGTACGAAGAAATAACTTACGAGGGCTACGGCCCCGGCGGCATCGCGGTCATGATAAACGCCACCACCGACAATAAGAACCGCGCCGCAAGCGAAATCCGCAAGATACTGGACTCTCACGGCGGAAACATGGGTTCCACCGGCTGCGTCAGCTGGATGTTCGAGCAGAAAGGTATCCTCTATGTCAGCAAATCCGACGCCAAGGAAGACGAGCTGATGTCGCTGGCCCTCGAGATAGGCGCCGAAGATTTTCGCTCCCCCGCCGATTCGGGCGAATACGAGATAATTACCTCCCCGCAGGAATTCGACTCCGTGAAGGCGAAGCTCGAGGAAAAGAAGGTGCCGATAGTTTCCGGCGAGGTCACGATGCTTCCCAAGAACGAAGTCAACATCGGCGAGGACAAGGCCGGGCAGGTGCTCAGCCTCATGGACGCCCTGGAAGACCACGAGGACGTGCAAAAGGTCTACTCCAACTTCAATATACCGGATTCAGTGATCGCCAAGCTGGAGAAGTAAGTCCCCCGATGAAGATCCTCGGCATAGACCCCGGGCTGGACAGGACCGGCTGGGCCGTGCTTGAAAAAGACGGGGCTGCCCCGCCGTCGCTGGCCGCCTCCGGCCTGATACACACGCAGAAGAATACGCCGCTTGAAAAGCGCCTGGCCATCATATACGACGAGCTTACGGAGGCGATAGAGCTGCACGCTCCCGGCGAAGCCGCCATAGAGGAAGTTTTCTTTTCAAAAAGGGCGGACACCCAGGCCAACACCACGCACGCCCGGGGCGTGATCCTGCTGGCCTGTGAAAAAGCGGGCCTGAAGATAACACCCTATAACCCCCGGACGATAAAGAAAACCGTCGCCGGCACCGGCGCCGCCGAGAAGCGGCAGATGCAGAGGGTCGTGCAGATGACTTTGAACCTGGCCGAGATCCCCGAGCCCGATGATGTGGCTGACGCGATGGCGGCGGCGCTCTGCCACCTGCGCATGGCGCCGTTCGCCCGCGCCCTCGAAAAAGCCAAGGCGGCGCTGCGATGATAGCTTACCTGAAGGGCAGCGTTGTCTCCAAGGGCGCCGAAAGCGCCGTCATAGAGACCGCCGGGGTCGGCTACGAAGTTTTTTTCTGCGGACCGTCGCTTGACGCGCTCGGTCCCGAGGGCGCCCAGGCCAGGGTTTTCGTGGCGGAATCTATCAGCATGTACGGCGGCACCGCGCTCTACGGTTTCCTCGGCCGCGAGGAAAAACAGCTTTTCGACATGTTCAGGGACGCGGTTCCCAATACCGGCGCCAAGAAGGCGCTCGACTACCTCGGCAAAGCCATGAAATCCCTGCCCGAGTTCACGCGCGCTGTGGCGGCCAGGGACCCTAAGCCCCTGACGGCGATCTTCGGCTTCACGGCCAAGACGGCCGAAAAACTGATAGCCGCTCTCAAGGACAAGTTGCCGGCCTCCGGGCTTGCCGCGGGAGTCTCGACACTCCCCCAAGCCGGCAGTTACGCGCAGGCCATGAACGCCCTTACCGCGCTGGGCTTCAGGACGGCGGAGGCACGCGCCGCGATAGAGGACGCGGCCCAGGAAGCGGGGCCCCAGGCTACGGCCGAAGCGGTGATACGCCTGGCCCTGAAACGCCTTTCAAAATAAAACACGTGATGAAAAACAAAGACGACATACTTTCCCCGCTGCCCGCGCCCGAGGAGACTTCCCGCATGGAGTCGGCCCTGCGTCCGTCTTCGCTCGACGAGTTCGTAGGACAGGCCCGTCTGAAAGAAAACCTCAAAGTGTTCATCCAGGCGGCGAAGAACCGCCGCGAGCCCCTCGATCATTGTCTTTTCTACTCCCCCCCCGGCCTTGGAAAAACCACCCTTTCATACATACTCGCGAGGGAAATGGGGGTAAACATAAAGGTTACCTCGGGACCGGTGCTTTCAAAACCCGGGGACCTGGCGGCCATGTTAACCACGGAACTCGCCGAGGGCGACATACTTTTTATAGACGAGATACACCGCCTCAACGCATCCGTTGAGGAGGCCCTCTACCCGGTAATGGAGGATTTCGTTTTCTTTATAAACACCGGGCAGGGGCCCGGCGCCACCACACTTAAGCTGGCCGTTCCCCGCTTCACCCTGGTGGGGGCGACTACCCGCAGCGGCCTCCTCACCGGGCCTCTGCGCGACCGTTTCGGCATCGTGTTCAACCTCGGATTTTACGGCGAGGACGAGATAGCGCAGATACTGGCGCGCTCGGCCAGGATACTTGGAAGCCGCGCGGATAAGCCGGCGCTCGAGCTTATAGCCAGGCGCTCCCGCGGCACGCCCCGCATAGCTAACCGGCTCCTCAAGCGGGTCAGGGATTTCGCGGATGTACGCGCGGACGGGAACATAACCACGGAAGTGACGGCGGCGGCGATGACCTCCCTGGAAATCGACTCGGAAGGACTGGATAACCTCGACCGGCGCATACTTACCGTCATGGCGGAAAATTTCGGCGGCGGCCCCGTGGGAATAGAAACCCTCGCGGTGGCGGTCTCGGAGGAGACCGACACCCTCACCGATGTTATAGAGCCTTTCCTTATGCAAGCCGGATTCCTCAAGCGCACCACGCGCGGCAGGGTGCTCACCGCGAAGGCCGCGGCGCACATCGGTTTCAAGCTTTCCCGGCAGGCCGAACTCCTTTGATCCAATGATGACACGCCTCCTCGTCCTGTTCCTGCTCTGCGCCGCCATGCCTGCCGCTTCGGCGGAAGGAGTTTCCGGCGATAGTCCGAATATCCGGGTGGCGATATCGCGCGGTTCCCCCTCCCTCCGCCTTGGCACTTCCGCCCGGATCTATGTGCTCGAAGTCAAAAGCGGCCAGAAATTCATGCTGCTCGCGAATTCCGCCTACTCGATAAGCGCCTCCGGCGACACGATCTCCGTGGCCGGACAGGAGCTGACCTCGCCCATCAAGCTGCTTGCCTCCGAAGGCCAGCGCATACACCTGGGCAACAATTTTTACAAGGGCGACATACTGATAAAATCCGCAGGCGACGGCAAGGTGGACATAATTGAATACCTGCCGCTCGAGGACTACCTTTACGGCGTCCTGCCCGTTGAGATGAGCCCCGACTGGCCGCTGGAAGCGCTGAAGGCGCAGGCCGTCGCCTCCCGCACCTATGCGCTGAAGAACATGAGCCCCGGCAAAGATTACGATATCACCGACGGGGCTGAGATGCAGGTATATAACGGCACCGCAAAGATCAATTCCCGTATCAGGGACGCGGTCGACTCCACAAAAGGCCTGGTGCTTAAGTACAAAGGCAAGCTTATCACCGCGTTCTTCCACGCCTGCTGCGGCGGTCACACCATCAGCGTCTCATCGGCCTGGGGCGAGGACATCATAAAGCCGCTCAGCGGGGTGCGGGACCCGTACTGCTCCACATCCCCGCATTACCGCTGGGAGATCTATATCCCCGCCGGGGACCTGCTGCGCTTCATACAGTCGCAGGGTTCGACAGCCCTCAAGCTGAAAGCCGTCAGGGTTTCCCAGAAGGACAAGTTTGGCAGATCGGTGTCGCTGAAGTTCGCGACCGACCGCGGTTCCGTTACGGCTCCCCTTACCCTTGTAAGGAAGTTTTTCGGCAATTCCGAGTTCCGCAGCACCTACATAACCGGCATAACCCCCGCCAAGGGAGGCTTTGAGTTCTACGGCCGCGGCTGGGGTCACGGCGTAGGCATGTGCCAGGAAGGCGCAAAATTCATGGCCATGAAAGGCAGGCCGTACAAGAAGATACTTCACCAGTACTACCCGGGGGCGGCCATAATGGATTATGACTGAAAACCCGGAAGAAGCCCTTAAAGAATTTGCCTCCCTGGAGATAGAGCCGCTGATAGCGGACCGGCCGGCCGAACCCCGGGACTCGTCGCGCCTGATGGCGGTGAGGCGCTCCGACGGACAACTGCTCCACAGGAATTTCCGGGACCTGCCTGAATTCCTGGGCAGGGGCGATATGCTGGTCCTGAACCGCAGCAAAGTCTGGAAGGCCCGCCTCGAGGCGAAAAAGCCCGGGGGCGGGCGCTCCGAAATATTGCTGATGGCGCCGGAGTCAGGCGACTCCACGGTATGGACAGGGCTCTGCCGCAAGATACGCGAGGGCCAGGTCCTCTCCTGCCCAGGCGGGACCAAAGCGGAATGCCTGGCGAGGAACCCCGACGGCAGCTATACCTTCAAATTCTCCTCGGCTGTGGACGCCGCGTACCTCGACGCCAACGGGGCTGTGCCCCTGCCGCAGTACATACTGAACGCCAGGAAACGGCGCGGCCTCGAAGCCCCCCCGGACGAAGAAAAATACCAGACAGTTTACGCCGAACACCCCGGATCCATAGCCGCGCCTACGGCCGGTTTTCATTTCACCCCGGAACTGTTCTCCGGGCTTGAAACCGCAGGTGTAAAGATCGTCTTCGTGACGCTCCATATCGGCTGGGGCACTTTCAGGCCAGTGCGGTCCGAAAGCCCGTCCGACCATGTGATGATGGCCGAGGAATGCTCGGTCTCCGCCCAAACCGCGGCAGCTATCAACGCCCACCGCGCCGCGGGCGGAAGGCTCGTGGCCGTGGGAACCTCGTCCATGCGCACGCTTGAAACGCTTTCCGACGAGAACGGTACGGTCAGGGCTGGTACGGAGCAGGCCGGCCTTTTCATACGCCCAGGCTACCGTTTCAAGACCGCCGGCGCCTTCATAACCAACCTGCACGTACCCGACTCCGCCCCCCTGTATATGACCGCCGCCTTCGCCGGCCGCGAGCTGCTTTTGAGAGCGTACCAGGAAGCCGTAAAGGAAAAATACCGTTTCTATTCCTACGGCGACTCGATGCTTATACTTTAAACGGGGATGCCGGCAGACACACGAGTTCCAACCCGCCGGTAGCCCCGCGAACCCTGAAACCCGTAGTTTGCATAAAAGATAAATTTTAGTTTTACCGTAAGCAGGAGACCTATGGAACACTTCGAAGTTTTACATAAAGATAAGGAAACAGCGGCCCGCGCAGCCGTGGTAAAGACCGCCCGGGGTCCCATACACACACCCGTGTTCATGCCTGTGGCCACGCAGGGCACCGTAAAGGCCGTAACAGAGCGCGACCTCACCGAAATAGGGACGGAATGTCTGCTGTCTAACACCTACCACCTTTACCTGCGCCCCGGCCTCGACACCCTCGAAAGAGCGGGCGGGCTTAACGGCTTCATGAACCACCCGGGCCCGATACTCACAGATTCCGGAGGCTTCCAGGTCTACAGCCTCAGCCGCCTTCGCAAAATAACGGATAACGGGGTGCATTTCGCCTCCCACATCGACGGCAGCCCCCATTTCTTCACCCCGGAAAAGGTCATCGATTACCAGGCTTCCATAGGCTCCTCCATCTGGACCTGTCTGGACGTATGCGTAAAAAATCCGGCTTCACGGGCCGACGCGGAGGACGCGTTGAAAAAGACCAGGCACTGGGCCGAAAGGGCCAAGGCGCATTTTACCGAGAAGACACGCCATATGGAACCGGCGAAGCGGCCGCTTCTTTTCGGTATCATACAGGGATCAATTTACCCCGACCTCCGTGCGGAAGCCGCCAGGCACATGGCCGAACTGAACCCGGACGGCTTCGCGATAGGCGGACTTTGCGTGGGAGAGAGCAAGGCCCAGATGATGGAGTCGCTGGCCGCCGTAATGGAGAACCTTCCGAAAAACAAGCCTGTGTATTTTATGGGCCTCGGAACCCCGGACGATATCTGGAACTCCGTAGAGCTTGGCGTGGACATGTTCGACTGCGTCCTCCCGACCCGGAACGCCCGCAACGGGCAGGCCCTGACCTCCGGCGGAAAGTTTTACGTGAAGAACGCCCCCCATAAGAACGATAGTTCCCCGCTCGATCCCGAATGCGACTGCATCTGCTGCCGCAACTACACTCGCGCGTATCTTTCACATCTCTATAAAGCCGGCGAACTGCTGGCGCACCAGCTCATTTCTATACACAACCTCCGCTTCCTTATAAACCAGACGAAGATAATGCGGCTGGCCGCGGCCTCCGGAACGTTCAAGCAGGCGAAGAAGGCCTTTATGGACGCCTACCTGTCCGTAAAATAGCGCCCGCCCGGAGCGGCCGGGCTAACGCCCGTGCCGGCGCTAAACCCCGCAACTATTTGCTATAATAAAGTCAAATAAGTACACGACGGAGGAACAATGAACAGCAACGCCAGCTTCATGCAGCTCATACCGTTTGCGGCAGTGGCCTTAATATTCTATTTCCTGCTTATCCGCCCTCAGCAGAAACAGCAGAAAGAGACCCAAAAGATGCTGGACGCCCTTAAGGCGGGCGACCGCGTGATCACCCGCGGCGGCATGATCGGAGTGATAACAGCGGTCAGAACGGACGAAGTCGAACTGGAAATCGCGAAAGGCGTAAAAGCGGTCTTCACGCGCAGCGCCGTAGGCGCCATCGCCAGCGCGGTTAACTAAAACCCTTGAACTAAGGAGCAATAGGATAATGACTAAATTACACTGGAAAATAGGCACGGTGCTGGGCCTGCTCATCCTTTCTATCTGGCTGCTGTACCCCACGGTGGAGTGGTACACCAAGACCCCGGACGAGCGCGCCAAACTTGAAGCCGTGCGCATGCGCCCAGAGCGCATATTGAACCTCGGCCTTGACCTGCGCGGCGGCACGCACCTGCTCCTGGAACTGGATGTCTCCAAGCTGGAAAAGAAAGAGAAGCTGAACGACGCCATGGCCCGCGCCATAGAGATCATCCGCAACCGTGTGGACCAGTACGGCGTGGGCGAAACCCCCATTTCCCGCCAGGGCGACCGCTGGATATCCGTGGACCTGCCCGGTATTTCGAACACCGAGGAAGCCGAGAACCTGATAGGTAAAACGGCCCTCCTCGAATTCCGCCTCGTAAACACCTCTGACGAAGCGCAGGCGGCGCTTTCCAAGGTCGACGCGATGGATGGCTCCCCGTTCAACAAGGACGGTTCGCCGGTTCCCGAAATAGCCAAACTGATGCCCAAGGGCACTATACTTTGCAAGGCGTCCGCGGGCCAGGACGGCGAAAGGACCCGCTACTACGTCCTCGACGCCACCGTACCAGTGACGGGTGCTTACCTGGAAGGCGCGCGCGTGGAGACCGACAGGCAGTTCGGCACGCCCAGCATCGGCTTTACCTTTAACAAGGAAGGCGGCAGGCGGTTCGAGCAGTTCACCGGCGCCAGCGTAGGCAAATACCTGGCTATCGTTCTCGACGGCGTGGTGCACTCCGCGCCCGTGATCAAAACCCGCATCTCCGGAGGTTCGGGCGTCATAGAGGGTTCCTTCACCATGGAAGAAGCCCGCGACCTGGCCATCGTGCTGCGCGCCGGTTCCCTGCCCGCCCCGGTCAATATAATAGAGAAGCGCGTGGTGGGCCCCGGCCTGGGAGAAGACTCCATACACAAGGGCCTGATGTCATCGCTTGCAGGCTTTCTGCTGGTGGTGCTTTTCATGGCGATATATTACAAGGGCGGCGGCCTTATAGCCGACCTGGCCCTGGGCCTGAACTTCGTGTTCCTGATCGCGGCCATGGGTTACTTCAACGCCACGCTCACGTTGCCCGGCATAGCCGGCATGATACTGTCGCTGGCCATGGCCATCGACGCTAACGTCCTCATACTTGAGCGCATGCGCGAGGAAATGGCGCTGTCGAAACCGGTGGCGATGATAATCCCCACGGGCTACGATAAAGCCTGGAGCGCCATCCTCGACTCGAACGTCACCACGTGGATAGCCGCCGTCTTCCTGTTCCAATTCGGCTCCGGGCCCGTGAAAGGCTTCGCCGTCACGCTGACCATCGGCCTGCTGATAGGTATGTTCACCTCGGTCTTCGTAACCAGGGCCATTTACGAGTTCTGGCTAACTTCCAACCCCAAGGAGCTCAGCATATGATAAGGATACTGCATAAGACCAACATAAACTTCATAAAGCTCCGTCATGTATTCTTCGCCATCTCCGGCACGGTGGTGCTCATAGGCATAGTTTCCCTCTCGGTCAAGGGCATCAACCTGGGGCTTGATTTCACCGGCGGCACGCTGGTGCAGGTCAAGTTCGACAAGCCGGTGAACATCGGCGCCCTCAGGGCCGCGATGGACTCCGGGAAAGTGGAAGCCGCCATACAAAGTTCCGGGGATTCCTTCGCCATCAAGGTCAAGGGCACCCAGGAGAACGTCAATGAAACGGCGAACAAGATACTTGCCGCGCTGAAGGGCGTGCAGGGCGCCTCGTTCATCGAAGAGAAGCGCGACTATGTGGGACCCGTGGTCGGGCGCGACCTGGCCAAGAAGGCGCTGTTCGCGATAATACTGTCGATGTTCGGCATCATAGTCTACGTGGCGTTCCGCTTCTCCAACCCGGTTTGGGGCACCGCCGGCGTCATAGGGCTGTTGCACGACGTATTCGTGGCCCTTACCGCGATGTCCCTCACCAACCGCGAGATCGACCTGGTCATAGTGGCCGCCTTCCTGACCATAGCCGGTTACTCCATCAACGACACCATCGTCATCTTCGACCGCATGCGCGAGAACATGAGGAACTTCCCCAAGCTTCCGCTCGGTGATCTTATAAACCGCAGCGTGAACGAGTGCTTGTCGCGGACGATAATCACCACGGCCACGGTCTTCATAACCGTGCTGGTGCTGTTCCTGTTCGGCGGCGCCGCTATCAACAACTTCGCCTTCGCCATGCTGATCGGCACCGTCACCGGCGTATATTCCACCGTGGCGCTCTGCACCCCGATGGTATACCAGTGGGAAAAGAAAGGGCGCAGATAAGATCATCGAACCTGCAAGGACCACGGACCAGTGAGAAAGATAAAGAAATTCAAGATCCCGGTGTATTCCTACGAGGTGCTGCGCAAAGCCCGCAAGCACAAGCTGGACCTCGCCGGCATCGGCCTGGCCGACGAAAAGTCCTTGCGGGAACACGCGGCTAACCTTGCTGCGGCGCTCGAGCCGGCGGTGGTTTTTGAATACCTCCCCGCCGGGGATGAAGTAGCGCTTAAGATAAACGGCGACAGCAAGCAGCCGCTCACCGTAGGCATACTGACCCTGGGTAAAAGCTTCGAGACCAAACTGGCTTCCCCCGCTGACGATACCCATAAGCGCCTGGAGCGCATAGCCGCGCAGGTATTCATGCAGACCGCCGTGGGCGTCACGGCGGACCTGGCCTTGCGCGAGGCGGAACCCGAGGGATTCGAATTCGGCTCCGCTATTTATATAGCCTCTTGCCCTGAGCCGGAATTGCCGCCGCAGGAAGCCACGGCAGTACCGCTTTTCGAGAACGAACTGATAAAAAGCCTCTGTGACAGGCTGGAGGCCTCTAAAATAGGCGTTTCTTTCGACACCGGCGCCTTCTCCCCCAAGTACTCGGCCCTGTTCGCGCTGCCCTGGCTTTCCAAGAAAAAAAAGAAAGCCGCGGCGGCCGCCGCTAAATAGCTCTTCGGTGTCCCCACATGGGCCTCTTACTCCTGCTCCTCTACAGCCTTCTGGCTCCGGCCATAGCCGGTCTTTACGCCGTATCTTTCCTCCTCTCCCCGCGCAGGGCGCTTATGAAGGGCCTGGCAGGCGAACTCGCGGAACGCCTGGCCTTGTCCGGCGAAGGCGCCGGGGCACGCCCGGTCTGGATACATGCGGCTTCCATGGGCGAAGTAAAAGCCGCCTCAAAGCTGGCGCCGGAACTCGCGGCCGCCTTTAAAGCCCCTCTTCTTTTCACATCCTCGACCGCCTCCGGCAGAAGGGAAGCCGCGGCCCTGGGCGCGCGAGCGCGCCTCGCCCCGCTGGACTTTTACCCTTTAGCGGCGCGCTTCATAAAGAAAAACCGCCCGCTGATGCTGGTACTGGTGGAGACGGAGATCTGGCCGGCCACGCTTTACGCCGCCCGCAGGGCCGGGGTTCCGGTCTTCCTGGTCAATGCCCGCATCTCAAAGAGCACCTTTTTGCTTTACCGCGCCCTTGGCCCCCTCGCGGCGCTGGCCTTTTCCGGTGTGCGGCGCGTGCTGGCGCAGACTGAAGCCGACGCCGCCAGGTTCTCGCGGCTCCGCGGCCTCGGCGGCAAGGTGTCGGTGACGGGGAATCTTAAGCACGACCTGCTCGGCGCTTCGGCCGCGGGACGGGAAAAAGCGTCAGCTTTTATCTCGGCCGCGGGCTGGGAGACTTGCCCTATCTTTACGGCCGGCAGCACGCACCCGGACGAGGAACCCGTAATAATCAGCGCCTGGCTGGAGGCCAAAAGATCATTTCCGGCGCTTAAGCTTATTATCGTTCCGCGCCACACGGAACGCGCCGCCGGGACCGAAAACGCGCTGAACAGGGCCGGGGCGGCCTTCACCCGCTGGTCCGCTGCTATTCCTGAGGGCAAGGATTGCCTGCTGGTGGACGCCATGGGCCTGCTCGGGGCTTTTTACGCATGTTCCTCGGTCTGCTTCGTAGGAGGAACCTTGGACGACACGGGCGGACATAACCTGCTGGAACCTGCTCTTTTCGGCAAACCAGCCCTTTTCGGCCCCAATTACAGGAACGCCAGGCAGGCGGGAGACGCCCTGATAAAAGGAAAAGGCGGCTTCCTCACGGAAACCGCCTCGCAGATCTCGGACGCTATTAATTCCCTGCTGAAAGACCCGGCCGCGCTCAGGAACGCCGGGGAGATGGCCGCTAAAACACTCTCCTCCCTTAAAGGCGCCACGGCCCGGACCATTACGGCCATAACCTCCGCCCTGGCTTAATTCCCTAATTACAGGTTCCGCATGTACCGTCAGAAGCCACGACAGCGCTGCAATAGCCGAGGCTGCCGGCGCTTTTCCAGCAGACGACATGATTAACGGAAGCATTCCCTAATGATGTGCAATTTTCCGAGTTCCCCGAAGCATCCACCCCCAGCGGATAATTCCCGGTCGAGCAGTTGCTCCCGTTGGCAGCAAGGGCTGTGGCCGTAGCGGCATTGCCGGTAGTATTACCGGTGCCGCCGTTCGCCACCGGCAGGGTTCCCGATATTTTCGACGCGGACAGCGAGGTCAGCCACGACGGGTCGCTGTATGCGCCGGTGGTATATACGCCATTGGTCACGGTGGCGGCGTTGCCGCTTATCCCCCCGGTGATCTTGCTCCCGGCCAGCGCCGTGATCCACGCCGGGTCGCTGTAAGAACCGGTGGTGTATACGCCATTGGTCACGGTGGCGGCGTTGCCGGTGAGCGCGCCGGCTATGCCCCCGCTGAAAGTCTGCATGGCTGTCCAGGTATTGGCGTTCCCCAGATTTATAGCCAGCGTGTACGGATTGCCGGCATTCCCGGCGCCGCTCCGGGTCAGCGTGGCGTTGGTGGCGTCGGTCACCTCGTTGCCGACCGTAGGGTCCTTGCTGGATAAAAGATCCACGCTCTGCCAGATCGCGTTGCCGGAGCCGTCGTTGGAAGTCAGCACATAATTTGCCACAGCCCCGCTGGTCATCCTGAAGGCGGGAGCGGACAGTGTCCCGTTGTCGACCTTGATACCGGAAGAGGTCTCAACGCTGTACTGGTTCGCCCCGCTGGCCTTAAAAGTGCCGCTGGAGGCGGTAGTGATAGAGCCGGTCAGGTCCTCCGGGGCCGCAACGGTAAGGCGGGTGCCGTTGTCGGATACTATAGCGCTGGCCGCTATGGTGTTAGCGTCGCTCCAGCGGGCCGCGGCGTTGGCGGACCCGGTCATGGCCGTTATGGCGGAGGTTCCGTTCCCCTTAAGCACGCCGGTCAGGGCAACAGCCCCCGTGCCTCCGCGGTTCACGGCGATGGCTGCGCCGTCCCAGGTGGCGTTGGCCCCGCCGCTGCCCACGACGCCGGTTCCCGAGATCCGAACGGTGCCGCCCGTGCTGATCGAGCCGCCGTTAATATTTCCCGCCACGTCGAGGCCGGCCAGGTCGACGGTGGAACCTGAGCGCTGTATCATGTCTCCGTCAAAAACCATATTCCCCCCCACTATCAGGTCCTCATTGCCGTCGCCGTCATAGGGATTGACCGGGGTGCCGAGCACCAGGTCGCCGCCCCTTATGTTCAGTTTGGAAACGGGATTAGCCGTACCTATCCCGATATTGCCGCCGGAATTGAGCAGCAGGCCGTCCACGGAACCCGCGCGCAGGATCACGCTGCCGCCGCCGGTAAGGTCCGCGTCGGCCTGCACCACGGCGTCGCCGTTATTGGAAATGGATACGGCGGAGCCTATGCTGCCCGCGCTGTAAAGCGTGGTGCCGTCCGCGAAAATGAGACCGTAATTCTTACCGGTCGAAGAGGTGGTGGAGATCCTGATATTCCCCTCCACGGTAAGGCGCCAGTTGGGATCCAGCACGGAAGTGCCCATGCCGACGTTCCCCATATAGGAACTTACGAAGACGGCCGGGGTGGTGGCGTAGCCGGTGGATACCCACAGCACGCTGTTCTGTATGCGGTGGTAGGTGCCATCGGTCAGGGTGCGCGTCTTACCGTCTATCACCAGCGCCAGGTTGCGGCCGTCCTGGGTTTCCAGCCTTGCGGACTCCGTCGCGCCCCGGTAAAAATCAAGTTTGGCGTTCGCGTTCGAACCGCCGACCAGGTAAGCCAGCGCGTTGTCGTTCGCGAATTCCGGTATATTGTCACCCACCTGGAGGTACTTGGAACCGGGGAAATCGAAATCCACGACGCCGGACCCGACGCGCGAGGCCGCGACCACGTCGCTCGAAACCCTGACAGGTCCCAGGAAAGTGTTGGTGCCGCTGAAAGTCTGCGTGGAGGCGATGTATGCGGGCATACCGGCCATGGAACCTATGCCGCCGGTGACAGTAAGGTCGCCGTAAACCCAGCTGTCGCCGTAGATGGTGGTGCTTGTCAGGAAGACCTGTTTATTGTTCCCGTTGGCGGTCAGGTTGCCATTGACGCTGACGGCGCCGGAAAAGGCGCCGGTGGCGGCCGCGACCCCGTAATCGGCGCGCACGGTGCCGTGCACGTGGAGCTTTTCGAGCGGGGTGGTGAGGCCTATGCCCACGTAGTGCGGATTGTTCTGCTGCAGCAGCAGGTGGGAGGAATTATCGGAACGTATTTCGTTAGCGGCGGAAGTCCAGCCGGTATAGGCGCCCATCGAAACGCCGCCGCCGCGGACCCCGGCGTTAGAGGCGATATTGCCCGCCACGTGGAGAGGCTCGGTCGGATCGGCCAGGCCCACGCCCACGAAACCGTTGGAATGGACCCGCATCCTTTCCGCGCCGCCCGAGACCAGCGCTATCACGTCGTCCGTCTCGCCGAGGGAAATATGTTCGGAATTAGCGCCGGTGATCACGCCGCTGGAAACATTGAGATTCGCTATTATGTTCACGTCCCCGGGGGCGTCGCGGCCGTGCAGGCCTTCGCTGCCTACGTAGATAGAACCGTTCACATCAAGTGTCCCCTTCGGAGAATCGGTACCTATGCCCATGCTGCCGCCGTTGGTCATCCTGGCTATCTCTATAGCCGGCGTATTGAATACGATATCCCCGGTCCCCAGGTTGGCCGCCCTGATAACGACAAAGTCGTCCGAGGAGACGCCTCCCACGGCCGATCCGACGCCCGCCGAAGTCATAACGGTTCCGTTAGGGAAGGTAATGCCGCTCCCCAGGGTCAGCAGTTTGATCCCGCCGTTGACGGTCAGCTTCTCTCCGGGCGAAGTGGTGCCGATGCCCACGTTGGAGCCGGGAACAGTGGCTAAGAGGACCTGGTAAGCGGCCGTAAGCGTGGAGACCCCGAGGTCGGACCCGTCCTCGAGTTTTTTTGCCACGATCGCATAGGCCACGCTGTTGAGCGGCTCGCGGGGAAGCAGTATGTCGCTTTCCACCTGCACTTCGAGGTAAAGCCCCTCGCTGCGCGAGAATACGCTCCAGGGAGGGGTCATGATGGCGCTGAAAATTCCCTGTGTCGCGTTCACGACCTGCTCCGGCTCCGTCCAGCGCAGCGTTCCTGACGCGGCGGCGTTATATATCCTGAAAGTGATATGCACAGGCCCGCTTATCGGCGCGTTGTCGCGCTCAAGGCGGCCCTGGTAATTTATGGAGCCGGGCACCGCGCCCTGGCTTATCTGGCCCGCCCTGGCCGAAGCCAGAAAGCAGCAAGCCGCAAGGAAAATAACTGTTTTTTTCATAAATTTAACCCGTTACCTTACTATTACAAGTTTCCCCTTCTTTACGGTCCCTTCGCCCTTTATGAGGTAAAGGTAGAGAGACCGCTGGCCGCAGGCGCCCCGGAATCGGTGCGCAGGTCCCAGCCGACGCTGTCGATACTGCCGCTTTTCTCTATGGTCCGGACCCTCTCGCCGGATATCGTAAAGATATTTATCACCGCGCTCAGCGTGAGGCGGGTGAAGGTAACGCTGTTGCAGCCTGCGCGCAGATTGCAGGGGTTGGGATACGCGTGCGCCGCGGAAACATCGGCCTGGGCCGGACGCCAGGAATTCACGATGCCCCAGTTTATGGTGTAGGCGCCGCCGGCAAGGGAGCCGTAACCAAGCTGGCCCGTGCTGCCCAGGAGGGAATAACCCCCTCCCGACTTCACCGCGGTGTTGCCTACCGAAGTCTGTTCGCTTATCATTATGCGGTAATTGGCCGAACTCATCAGGGCGGATGAATAGCCGAACAGCGCCGCCGCCGCCAGGAAAGAAAAAGCCCCTATATAAAATAATTTCGAACGCATGTCACGAATTCCGCGCCGGGCCGCGGCCCCTTACCTCAACAAGCGATATCGCACCGGCATTTTTCACCATGCCCGAAGGTCCTGATACCGTACGGGACCGTTAATTATTATAAATGATATAATTTTTTAAAGATGGTGGAAATAACAAAGCCGGACCCGCGCATACTGGTAATACGAATGTCCTCGCTCGGGGACATAATACTTACGGCCCCAGTATTCAGGAACCTGAGGGCGAAGTGGCCCGCGGCGCGCCTGGACATACTTGTCAAACCGCAGTTCATGGGCGCCGTTTCGAAAAACACCTTCATAGACAAAGCGCTGCCGTTCACCGGCCTGACCCCGGCTCTGTCCGCCATAAACGCCGGCCGTTACGACATAATAATAGATCTCCACTGCACTCCGCGCAGCCGCCTGCTTTCGCTGCTGGCCAGGGCTCCGGTAAAGCTGCGCTATAAAAAAGCCTCGCTCGCCCGCCGGCTGTTCGTCGATTTCAGGATCCCCAGCCCCGCGCTTGAAAAACACACGATGGAGCGCTACTTCGAAGCGCTCGCCGAAATCGGCGTTCCCGCGGAATATGCCGGGCCGGAACTGGGGGACTGGTCGGGCGGGTCCAGGCCCGCTCTGAAAAGAGGCCCCCTCAAGGTATGCCTGCTCCAGACAGCCTTCCTGGGCGACTGCGTGCTTACGCTGCCGCTCCTGCGGAAGCTGCGCGAACTTCTGCCTGAGGCCTCGGTCTCGGTGGTGACGAGGCCGGAGACCGCCGGGATCTTCGCCGCATCGGGCCTTGCCTCCGAGATAATCGAGGACAGAAAAAAAACCGCGGCATCCGGCCTGTCCGAATTTTTCCGGCTCAAGGAGGAACTTTCGGAACGGGGTTTCGACGCCGCGATAATACCGCATCGCTCGCTCCGCAGTTCGCTCCTGGCGCGCGCGGCCGGGATCCCGGTGCGCGTCGGTTTTTCTTCAAGCGCCGGTAGTTTCTTCCTGACCCACAAGGTGCCGTTCTCCTGGCTGCTGCACGACCTGGAACGGAACCTTTCCCTGCTTTCCCCCCTGGCCGAAAACCTTAAGACCTCTTTCCCGGGAATGCGCGCGAGCCCGGAAGCCAGGGCGCTTTCCCTTAGCGGATCTGCCGGCGTGAAGGCCGGGGTCAACGCCGGCTCGGCCTGGGCCACCAAGCGCTGGCCCGCCGAAAAATGGGCGAGGCTGATACGCGGGCTTGCGCGGGAAACGGGCGGCAGGGTGCTTATGGTCGGAGGGCCGGGAGAAGCCGCATGGAACTCCGAGATAGAGCGCATGGCGGACCCCGCGAATTGCTTCAACCTCGCGGGGAAGACCACCATGCCGGAACTGATGGAAGCCATCCGCCCCCTCAAGGTATTCGTCTCCAACGACTCCGGCCCGATGCACATAGCGGTAGCCATGGGCGTTCCCGCCGTCGGCATCTTCGGCCCAACCACCCGGGAACTTGGTTTTTTCCCCTACGGCCCGGCCAACAGCGTGGTAGAAACACCGCTTGACTGCAGACCCTGCGCGCTGCACGGCTCGAACAAATGTCCGCGTGGGCATTTTCTCTGCATGCGCCTGCTTACCGTAGGAGAAGTCCTGAAGGCGGCAAAGGAAAAACTATCCGCCGGGACCGGGAGCTGAAATGAAAATTGCGGCAATTGTATTCTTTTTAACGCTGATCGCCTCGAGCGTGCGCTGGGCCTGGTGGCGCAGCTCCGTGCCGGGCCTCAGGGTCCTCTGCTACCACAAGATCGGGCGTCCGCCCGCAGGCTCCAGACTGAAAGAACTCTGGGTCAGCCCGGAAAAATTCCGCCTGCAGATAAAATACCTCCTGTCCCGCGGTTATGCCACGCTGCACTTCTCGGATCTTGTGAAGGCCAGGAACGGCGGGACGCCGCTGCCGGAAAAAGCCGTGCTTATAACCTTTGACGACGGCTACGAAAACAACTACCTTAATGCCTGGCCCGTATTAAAGGAGCTTGGCGCCAAAGGGAATATCTTTGTGGTGTCCGACACTATCGGCAAAGCGAACCTCTGGCACGACCCGGCCACGGAGCCCTGGGTGAACATGGCCACGCTCGCCCAGCTCCGCGAAATGCAGGCGAGCGGCGTGATCGAGTACGGCTCTCACACCCTGAGCCACCCCCGCCTCTCCGCGCTCCCCGCGGAGGACGCGGCCTGGGAAATTTCGGAATCCAAGCGGCGCCTCGAAACCGCGTTCGGGCGGAAAATATCAGCCTTCGCCTATCCTTACGGCGACGGGGCCGACGTTCCCGCCTTAAGGGCGTGCGCGCTCGGGGCCGGCTACGCCCTGGACTTCAGCTTCAGGCAGGGCAAAACACCCTGGCCATGGGACCGGGACGCATCCGCCATCGACCGGCTCTTCATACGCGGCGGCGACGGTCTTTGGGACCTTGCCCTGCAGCTCAGCCGGGGAACTTCCAGACTGTGAACGGGGCATGAGCTCTCTTTGATATAATAGAACCCGCGAGGTAAAAAATGAACGCCAACGATATAGGCAGTCTTGTCAGCGAACTGGCGATGACCAATACCGAACTCTGGCACGAAGAGGATAAAGCCAGGGTCGGCGACGTCCCGGCCATAGCGGCAGCGAAGAAAAACATAGACAAGCTCAACCAGAAGCGGAACGACCTGATAGAGCGCATAGACGAAAAAGTGCTGGAGGCCATAAATGGCGGAAACAATAGGCAGCCTGGCCGATAAGCTCAGCATAATACAGCTCAAGGTCTTCCATATGCGCGAACAGCTCCTGCGTTCGGACGTGGACCAGGCGCATCTTGAGGCCGCGCGGCAGAAACTCGCGATAATGGAAACGCAGCGCGCCGACCTGGCCGAGGAACTGGCGAAACTGTTTTCCGACGTTGCGTCGGGGAAAGTGCGGCTTAAGATCTACCGGCAATTCAAAATGTACAACGACCCGCGCTACCGCTCCGGCCCCAAGGCCGCCTGACCATGGGCCCCGGCATCCTCATAATAGTGTTCAAAGGCATAGGCGACGTGCTGCTCACCACCCCGCTGCTGCGGGCCCTGAAAAAAGGCATGCCGGACTCGCGTATTTACTTCCTCACCCGGCGTTCGTCGCGCAGGATACTGGAGAACAATCCCCGCCTTTCCGGAATATTCTACCGTGAGGATAAGCCCCTCGCGGCGATACGCCGCGCGGGTATAGATATCTCCGTAGATTTTATGCGCTCCGCTCCCTCGGGTTTTTATTCGCTTTTCTCCGGAGCGAAAAAGCGCCTCGCCTTCCGTTATCCGGCCGGGCGGATCTTTTACAACGTGATGCCGGTGGGTAAAGCGGGCCCGGGCTACACCGTTTACGACCGGCTTAAGCTGCTTGAGCCGCTGGGGATACTCCCGGACGGGCACGCCGCGGAACTGGCCTTCGGGCCCGAGAACGCGGCCAAAGCGGAAAAATTCCTGTCCGGCGCGGGAGTGCCTCCCGGGGCTTTTACCGTCACTCTCGATATCACCAGCCCGCGGGAACACAGGCGCTGGGCCCCTGAAAATTTCGCGCGCCTCGCGGACAGCCTTGCCGCCGGCTTCGGGGCGAGGGTGATCTTCCTCTGGGGCCCGGGAGAACTCGGTTACGTAAAGGCTGCCATGGCCTCGGCCCGCGAAAAGCACCTTCTCTGCCCGGATTTCGACCTGCTCGACCTGGCCGCGCTCCTGAAGCGCACGTCGCTGCACGTCGGGACAAGTTCGGCCCCCATGCACATAGCGGTCAGCCAGGGAACACCCACTTTCGTGGTTTACGCCCTCCAGAATTCCCCCGCAAGCTGGAGCCCGCCCGGACCGGAACACGCTTGGGCGCAGGGAGACCTGTCGACCCTTCCCTTCGAGAGCGTATGGCAGCGGCTCCGCGCGCACGCGGCGTCGCTCGGGAGCCTGACGAAATGACGATCACCGGTTTTTCCCCGGAGAAGTTCCGCAACTCGCTGAAGTCCGGCACGTTCGGAAAGCTGTTCCTTACCGCTTTATCTATGGGCTATCTTTCGGTTATCTCGGCCCGGCGCCTGCTTTACCGTTCGGGCCTGCTGAAGCGCCTGCGCCTCCCTGTGCCGGTCATATGCTTCGGGAATATTTCCGCCGGAGGCACCGGCAAGACCTCCACCGTGGTCCTGGCGGCCCAGGAGCTGGCAAGGGCCGGCCGGCGCCCCGCGGTGCTGATACGCGGCTACAAGCGCCGCTCCGGGTCCTCTAAAGTAGTAGTGCTCGCAAAGGGCCGGCATTTCGACACGGCCGAGGCCGGCGACGAGGCTCTTATGCTTTACCGCCTGCTCGAGGCTGACGATGTGCCGGTACTGGTCTCCCCGGACAGGCGGGCCTCCGGACTTGAAGCCGTTAAAGCGGGAGCCGGGGTAATATTGATGGACGACGGTTTCCAGCATTTCGCCCTGGAGCGCGACGCGGACATCGTACTGGTGAACGCCACCGCCCCCTTCACCGCGGACAGGATGCTCCCGCTGGGGAGCCTGCGCGAACCCCCGTCTGGAATAGCCCGCGCCAGGGCCGTGATAATTTCCCATTGCGAGCTGGCCTCCCGGGCCGGCATAGACGCGCTGCGTTCCGAAATACTCCGCCTTAACCCGCGCGCGGAGATCCTGGAGAGCATGCACACCCCCGATTCTTTCATGGACCCGGCCGCCGCCTCGGCCGAGGACCTGGATGCGCTCAGGGGCAAGCCGGCCGCCGCCATCTCCGGCATCGGCGACCCGGCCTCGTTCGAGGGCGCGCTGCGCGGCCTGAACGTGGACCTGAAGCAGATCTGGCGTTACCCGGACCACCACGCCTTCACGCCTGAAGAGCTCGCCGCCGCCGAGCGGACGCGGGAAGGTCTCCCTCTTGTAACTACCCACAAGGATTTTACGCGTTTCCCTCCCGGCTGGCAGGACATACTGAAGGGCGGCGTGCTCATACTCTCGGTAAAGATAACGTTCGCCGGGGACGGCTCGAAAATATTCTCCTCCATACTGGCCGGAACCGGCGTAGGCAGGGCCTGATGCGCGCCTGGCCACCTTCGGTAAAGCGCGGCGCTCCCGCCCCTACAGCTTTCCTCGACCGGGACGGCACGCTCAACAGGGACAGCTCCGCCTACATAACCAGCCCGGAGCAGCTGAAACTTTACGCCTCGGCAGCAACGGCGCTTAAGCTCATCGCGCTCAAGGGTTACCGCGTAGTGGTGCTCACCAACCAATCCGCGGTGGCGCGCGGCTACATGACGATGGCCGCGGCCAGGGCCATAAACCTGAAGCTGGTAAAAGATCTGCGCCATGCGGGCGCCTCGGTCGACGCTGTCTATTTCTGTCCGCACGGGCCCGGTGACGGCTGCCTGTGCCGCAAGCCGGGAACCGGCCTGATAAAGGAAGCCCTGAAGGACACCCCGGCTGATATGGCGCGCTCCTTTATGGCGGGGGACAAGAATTCCGACCTGGCCATGGCCCGCGGCGCCGGAATAAAGGGATACCTGGTGCTTACCGGGCAATGGCGCTCCGCCGGACCGCGCGCGGCCGCGAAAGGCTACAGGGACCTGCTGGCGCTGGCCCGCGCAATACCGGACACAAGAGGGAAAAAATGAAAAAACGCATACTTATCTCACAGATAGCGACTTTGGCGCTGCTGATAGCCGCGCGCCCCGAAAGCTGGCCGCTTTTCTGGGCCGGGCTCGCCGTGATGGCCGCCGGCCAGGCCGTTCGCCTTGCGGCCAGCGCGGCAATAGTCAAATCGAAAACCCTTACCACCACGGGCCCGTACGCGGTGGTGCGCAATCCCCTTTACCTGGGCACGATGATAATGACCGCCGGTTTCCTGATAATGCTCTCCGCGCCCTCCCGGCCGCTGCTTAGCGCCTGCATCTGGGCAGCCGCGGCGGCGGTTTTCGGCTGGATATACTACCGCACGATAAAAGCCGAAGAGGTTTTTCTGCGCGGGGTCTACGGCCGGGCTTTCGAGGATTACTGCGCCGCGGTTCCGTCCATACTTGCCTGCCCCTGCCGCTTCTCCGGTTTCTTCGGGAAAGAAGCCTACTCGCGTGAGGTTTTCCGTAGAAACAAGGAATGGCGCGGCATGTGCGCCGCCTTCGTTCTGGCCGTTTTCGTGGCCCTGCGCATTAAATATGCTTTTTAAAGCCTGTATCCTGCTGTTACTGGGCTGCCAGCCCGTACGGGCCGGTCAGGCTCTGCTCGCGCACCCCTACTGGGACCTCCCCGCCTCCACCGCCGCGGTCACGCAAGCCGAGCCGTGGCTGGTAAAAGGCGAAACGCTGGAATACAATATCTACTGGGGGGCGATATACGTGGGAAAGTCCTTCATCAGGATAGAGAAAGCCGTGGATATCTCGTCGCGCCCGGCCTGGCATATAGTTTCCGAAGCCCGCTCGGGATCTTTCCTGGCCAATTTTTACAAGGTGGACGACCGGAACGAATCGTGGATCGACGCTTCGGACCTGCATTCCTACGGCTATTACAAGAAGATATCCGAAGGAAATTACTTTTTCAACGAGTGGGTAGTTTTCGACGCTCCCGCCGGAAAATATTACGGGAGCAAGATGAACGGCAAGCGCCAGGTCTCCTCCTTTGAAGGCCAGCTGGAAAAACCGGTGAACGACGTGCTCTCCGCGATGTACCGCCTGCGCGCCATGACCATAGAGCCGGGAACGCAGGTAGAGTTGGATGTAAACACGAAACGCAACTGGCGGCTGACGATTAAAGCCGAAAAACGGGAAAAGATATCCACAGATTACGGCAAGAGGAATTGCCTGCGGCTTGAGCCTAAACTGGGAGACGAAGGCCTGTTCGTGGCCAAGGCCGGCAAACGCATGCTGGTCTGGATAACCGACGACAGCCTGAAGCTGCCGATGATCCTGAAAGCGGAGATTTTCATAGGTTCCGTGACCGCCAAGCTGACCAAGCGGACGGTAACCCCGTAGCCGGGCCCGGAACTATCCCCCCATCCGCATATCCCTTAAGCAAAGCTAGCCGCTCCCCCCTCCAGCGGGCGGGAGCGATTTTGTTATAATATCTATATTATGACAAAAGCTGGCTTCAAGAGGCTTTCGCGCATCGCCGCCGGATTCCACGGACGCAAAATAGCCGTGTTCGGCGATATGATGCTGGACCGCTACGTCAAGGGCACGGTGCAGCGCATTTCTCCGGAGGCGCCGGTGCCGGTCGTGCGGGTAACTTCAGAATCCTCGGTCTGCGGCGGAGCGGCCAACGTGGCCGTGAACCTGGCTGCCATGGGCGCCTCCCCGACGCTGATCTCCGTTATAGGCAGGGACGCGGCCGCGGACGAACTCAGGACCTTGCTGGAACGGTCCGGACTGAGTCCGGCCTCGCTGGTCCGGGACGCTAATTTCCCGACGATCGAAAAAACGCGCGTCATCGCCGAGCACCAGCAGGTCGTGCGCTTCGACCGCGAAACCCGCGACGGCATGAGCCGCGCGGCCAAAGGGTCCGCCCTGACCGCGCTGGCCGCGGCCCTCGGGACCGGCTGCGAGGCCGTCATACTCTCCGACTACGGCAAGGGGCTGCTGGAGCCTGATACAATACACGAAGCCATAGACCTGGCCGCCAAAAAGCGCGTCCCGGTATTCGTGGACCCGAAAGTGGAGCATTTTCAGCTTTACCGCGGCGTGGCCGCCATAACCCCCAACACGATGGAAGCTTTCGGGGGGATGCGGCTGCCCCAGCGCGCCGGACAGGACGCGGCGGAGGAACTCGGCAGGGAAATACTGGCCAAACTGGGCTGCCGCTCCCTGCTGATAACGCAGGGCGAGCACGGCATGACCCTTTTCACGCGCAGGGGAGCCGGCGCGGCCTCCATACATATCCCCACCAGGGCGCGCGAAGTCTTCGACGTTACCGGCGCCGGCGACACCGTGATCTCCACCCTGGCCCTGACATGGGCCTCGGGCGCGTCCCCCGAAGAGGCCGCCACGGCGGCCAATTTCGCCGCCGGCATAGTGGTGGGCAAGCTTGGCACAGCCTCGGTTACGGTGGAGGAGCTTTTAGAAAGCGCAAGATCATGGTTAAAGACTGCCTGATAGTCATTCCCGCCAGGTACGGGTCGGAACGTTTCCCCGGCAAGGTGCTGGCGCCGATAGCCGGCAAGCCTGTGCTCCAGTGGTGCTGGGAGGCCGCGGTCAGGTCCGGCCTCGGAGAGGTGATAATAGCCACAGAGCACGAGAAAGTGCTGGGCTTCGCGCGTTCCATCGGAGCGCGCGCCGTGCTGACCAGCCCGCGCTGCCAGTCCGGCACCGACCGGGTATACGAAGCCGCGCGCGGCACCAGGGCCGGGTTCGTGGTTAATTTCCAGGGCGATGAGCCGTTTATGACCTCGGCGACGCTCGTCAAGTCTTTTAAAAAGCTCGAGGACTCCCCCGACTGCGCCATCGCCACCGCCTGCGCCAGGATAAAAAACGCGGCCGACATAGCCAACCCCAACTGCGTAAAGATAGCCATGAGCGGGGAGGGCCGGGCTCTTTACTTCTCCCGCTGCCCGATACCTTTTCATCACCCGCTCTCCGGGCTTAAGAGTTACCCGTACTACAAGCACTGCGGCTTCTACATTTACCGCCGGGCAGCGCTCGAGAAATTCGTAAAACTCGAACCCAGCCCGCTGGAGCGGCTGGAGCGCCTCGAGCAGCTTCGGGCTCTCGAGAACGGGATGAAGATAGTCGTCGCCGAGGTGCCGGAGCTTGGTCCCGCCATAGACGTGCCGGCGGACCTCGGCTCCGCCGCCGCGTACCTGCGCCGCGCGAAACGCCAGAAAGGGACCTGACTTTTACCCCGGGACCTGAAACCTTTATGACCAGATATATATTCGTTACCGGCGGCGTGGTGAGTTCCCTCGGGAAGGGCATAACGGCCGCGTCGATAGGGCGCCTGCTTAAAGCCCACGGCCTTTCCGTCACGATAGTGAAGTGCGACCCCTACATCAACGTGGACGCCGGCACGATGGCCCCCTTCCAGCACGGGGAGGTGTTCGTGACCGACGACGGCGCGGAGACCGACCTGGACCTGGGCTACTACGAACGTTTTCTCGGCGTGGATACCGCCCGCACGAACAACATGACGGCCGGCCAGATCTACCAGACGGTAATAGCCAGGGAACGCGAGGGCGCCTACCTTGGCCAGACGGTGCAGGTCATACCGCACATCACCGACGAGATAAAGCGCCGCTTCGTCAAGGCGGCGGAGGGTTTCGACATAGCGATAATAGAGATAGGCGGCACAGTGGGCGACATAGAAAGCCTCCCTTTCCTGGAAGCCGCGCGCCAGATGCGGCCCGACCGCACCCGCAACGACGTGCTTTATCTCCATGTCACGCTGGTGCCCTATCTCAGCGCCTCGGACGAGCTCAAGACCAAGCCAACCCAGCACTCGGTGAACAAGCTTCGCGAGATAGGCATAGACCCGGACATCATAGTCTGCCGCGCCGAGAAACCGCTGGCGCGCGAGATAAAGGACAAGATAGCCCTTTTCACCAGCGTCCCCAAGGAGGCCGTGATAGACGCCCCGGACTCCCGCTCCATCTACGACGTTCCTTTTATACTGAAAAAACAGGGCCTGGACGAGCAGATAATGATGCTGCTCCGGCTGCGGAGCGCACGCTGGGACTTCGAGGAATGGACCGATTTCGTGCGGCGCCTGAACGCCGCGGACGGCGCCGCTCCAGTAAAAATAGCGATAGCGGGCAAATACACGAAGCTGAAGGATTCCTACAAGTCGCTCGTGGACGCCATACACCACGGCGCGATAGTCAACGGCGTTAAAGCCGAACTGGATTACCTGGATGTGGAAGACGACGATTTCACCCTGCGCCTGGCAAAGGCCGACGGGCTGATAGTCCCGGGCGGTTTCGGCGACAGGGGCATTGAAGGCAAGATCAAGGCCGTGCGCTACGCGCGGGAACACAACCTCCCCTTCCTGGGCATCTGCCTGGGAATGCAGTGCGCCGCCATAGAGTTCGCAAGGAACGTCCTGCGCCTCAAGAACGCCCACTCCACGGAATTCAATCCCAGAACCGCGCACCCGGTGGTCGACCTGATGACCGCGCAGAAAGGCGTGAAGGACAAGGGCGGCACGATGCGCCTCGGGGCCTGGCCCTGCGAGATAAAGAAGGGGACGCTGGCCCGAAGGATCTACTCCTCGGGTTCCATTTCCGAACGGCACCGCCACCGCTACGAGTTCAATTCCAAGTACATTCCCCTCTACTCCAAGGCGGGCATGGCGGTCAGCGGCCTGAACCGCGCCATGAACCTGCCGGAGATAGTGGAGATAACCGGTCACCCGTGGTTCGTGGGCGTGCAGTTCCATCCGGAATTCAAGTCCAGGCCGCTTACGCCTCATCCGCTTTTTTCGAGCTTTGTTGCCGCGGCCGTAAAGAACAGGGCGGCTAAACGCTGAGCCGCCGCCGAAGACGGCTTCCAAGGAGCGCCGAGTGATTAAACAGAAGCGGGTTAAAGTAAAGAACGTGGTATTTTCAAACGACGCACCGCTGGCCTATATAGCAGGCCCCTGCGTTATAGAGTCCCCCCGCGCCTACGCAGCGGAAGCCGCCGCGCTTAAAAAGATCTTCGCGGACCTCAGGACGCCGTTCGTGCTGAAAGCTTCCTTCGACAAAGCAAACCGCACCTCGCACGGCTCGTTCAGGGGTATAGGCATGGAAAGCGCCCTTGACTTTCTTAAGGGACTTAAGAAGAGGCTCGACCTGCCCCTCCTTGTGGACGTGCACGAGCCGGCGCAGGCCGCCCGCGTAGCGGAAGCCGCCGATATACTTCAGGTTCCCGCCTTCCTTTGCCGCCAGACGGACCTGCTTTTCGCCTGCGCCGACACAGGCCGCGCCGTCAACGTGAAGAAAGGCCAGTTCCTCTCCCCGTGGGAAGCGGAGAACATCGTCAAGAAACTGGAAAGCCGCGGAGCGAAGAGCATAATGCTTACCGAGCGCGGCTCGTCGTTCGGTTACGGCAACCTCGTAGTGGACATGCGCGCCCTGGAAATAATGAAAGATTTCGGTTACCCGGTAATATTCGACGCCACTCACTCGGTGCAAAAGCCGGGAGGGCTGGGAACAACCACCGGCGGCGACAGGCGCTTCGTGGCTTCGCTGGCCAAGGCCGCCGCGGCGCTGAAGATAGCCGGCGTTTTTTTCGAGGCGCACCCCAACCCGGCGGCGGCGCTCTCGGACGGTCCTAATTCCATCAGGCTCTCCTCGGTCAAGCCGCTGGTGGCGGCCTTGAACCGGGTGGACAGGCTGGCCGGCGCCATAGCCGGGCTTACTTCAAAATAGGGGATATAACATGAAATGCACTAATTGCGGGCAGGAAAACAGGTCGGCTCTGAAATTCTGCAAAAAATGCGGCCTGGACTTGACCCTGCCCCCGGCCTGGTTCCCGGACTGGCGATGGCACATCAAGACACTTTCCTGGATATACCTGGTCCTGATAGCGCTCTTCTTCGCCCTGAGCTACATCCTGCACAAGCTCCCCCCGCCCTACGCCCAGCGCCGGATACCCGACGAGATGACTCCCTGGCTGAACCCGCACAAGGTGCCGGCAAAATAGATGAACGACAAAGACTCCCTGATACTTAAGACCGCAAGGGGTGTGATAGCCGCCGAAAGCCGCGCCGTAAGCGGGCTTATCAAAACGCTGGACGCCTCGTTCGTCAAGGCAGTGCGCCTGCTCGCCTCCTGCCAGGGTAAAGCTGTGCTCCTCGGGGTGGGTAAATCCGGCCTGATAGCACGCAAGATCGCCTCCACCCTGGCCTCTACGGGAACCAGGAGCATTTACCTGCATCCCGTTGAATCGCTTCACGGAGACCTGGGGATGATAGGTCCCGGCGATGTGGCTGTGGCTCTTTCATACTCCGGCGAGACGGAGGAAACGGCGAAGCTTCTGCCCATTCTTAAAAAACAAGGCCTGCCGGTGATCTCCATTACCAACAACCCCGGCTCCCGTATGGCCCGCCGCTCGGACGTGACACTGAACCTGCACGTTAAAGCGGAGGCCTGCCCTTTCGACATAGTCCCGACCTCCTCCACCACCGCAATGCTGGCGCTTGGCGACGCGCTGGCGCTCGCGCTTATGGAGTTAAAGGGCTTCGATAAGAGCAGCTTCGCGAGCCTCCATCCGGGCGGGAACCTGGGAAAGCTTCTGAACCTGAAAGTTGCGGACCTGATGCATAAGGGCAGGCTGAACCCCGTGGTAAAGGAAACCGACAGCATAGCCGCGGCGCTGAAGGTCATGACCGATACACGCGCCGGAGCGGTATCCATTACCGGCAAGGGCGGAAAGTTGACCGGCTATTTCACCGACGGGGACCTGCGGCGTCGCCTGCAGGCCGGGCTCAAAGACCTGACCGGGCCGGTACGCGGCGTGATGACTTGCGGCCCTATGACAGTGCACCCGGAGACCATGGCCATGGAAGCGGCGCGCCTTATTTCGGAGAAGAAAGTGGACAACTTCCCGGTTACAGATTCAAAGACTGGGCGTCCCGTGGGGATAATAGACGAGCGGGACCTGCTCAAAGAGGGGCTGGGTTGAAACGGCTCCTGGCGCTGACACTGCTGGCCCTGGGAGCCTGCTCGGCGAAGGGATCCGCCCCCGCCGCCCCGGGGGTGAGCCTTCTGCGCGATTTTTCGATAGCCGAGACGGCGGCGGGAATTTCGCACTGGCGCCTTGACTCGGAAACGGCCAGCATGGACGAGAAAAAAGGCCTGATCCATTTCTCGGCGCCGCGGATACATTTCTATGACGCTGATAAAGTTTCTTCGGAGATAACCTCGCGCACCGGCTTCCTCCAGATGTATAAAAAGGAGGTGGAGCTGACCGACGACGTCGTTGTGAACGCGAAAAAAGACGGCATGCTCCTCAAGACCACGAAACTCTATTACAGTTCGGCCAGGGGAAAGGTCTGGACCGACGAGCCCGTCATTATCTACAGGGACCGTACCGTGATAAGGGGACGCGGGTTCACGGCCAACCCCGATCTTTCCGAAATAGAGATAAAACACCAGGAAACCAGGATGGGCGGGACATGAAGAAGCTCACTCTCCACCTCGTCATCCTGGTATGCTGTTTCGCCGCCGCGGCTTCGGCGGCTGAGGATTTTTTAATGGGCTCCGTGGTGAAGAGCGACAATTGGAAGATGGACCGCACCAACGACCGCGAGATCTTCGACGGAAACGTCTCTTTCCGCAACCCGCGCTACACGCTCACCGCTGACCACGCGCTCTACTCCCGCCCGGATCGCACCTGGCATATAAACGGCTCCACCTACATGCTTCGCCGCTTCGACGACAAATCCCAGGTGGAGGTGCGCTGCGACCGGGGGATCTACCTTGAAGCCACGGAAGAAGCCAACCTCACCCGCGGGACTCTGCCTGTGCGCCTTATCTACACGGGCCCGGACGGCCGGGTACTGCGGGGACGCTCCGACAAAGCCAGGGCCGAAAACCTGAAAGGCCTGATGTACCTTGACGGGTCTTTCTCGCTTTCCACGGACAACCTGGATATTTTTTCGGAAAAAGGGCTCTACGACAATTCCGGGCAGACTTTCCTTATACAGGAATCCACGCCGCTGGCCGTGGGCACGCGAGAAGGTTACGACTTCGCCATAAACGCGGAAAAGATAAAGTTTTTCCGGGATAGCCGTGACATTAAATTCTATAATAACGTGACCGGCTGGGTAAAAGATACGCCGGGCGGGAACAGTAAGACCATAAAGGACAAGCGGTAAGCGTCCGCACGGGAACGCCGCCTCCGGCCCCGCGCTTACTGCCGATTGCCAAATGAAACTTGAATGCAGCCTCCTTGAAAAGTCCTTCAGCCGCCGCCAGGTGGTGAACGGCATTTCGCTCAATATAAACTCCGGCGAGGTCTGCGGGCTCCTTGGCCCCAACGGCGCCGGTAAAACCACTACTTTCCATATGCTGGTCGGCTTCCTGGAGCCGGACGGCGGCCAGGTCCGCATAGATGGACGGGATGCCACCAAAGAATCGATGTACCAGCGCGCCCGAGGCGGGATAGGTTACCTGGCGCAGGAGCCGACCGTGTTCCGGGGACTCACCGTCGCGCAGAACCTTGAGGCGATACTCGAACGCACAACTCCCGACCGCAAGGTGATACGAGAGCGCGTCGAAGCGCTACTTGGAGAATTCGGTCTTCTCAGGCTTAAGGACCAGAAAGCGTGGACGCTTTCCGGGGGCGAAAAACGGCGCCTGGAAGTGGCCAGGGTAATGATAAACGACCCCAAGATAATCCTGCTTGACGAACCCTTCGTGGGTATCGATCCTATCACGGTAAGCGATCTTAAGAAGATAATACTCCACCTGAAGGACAAAGGCATAGGAGTGCTTATTACGGACCACAACGTCCGCGAGACCCTTTCCATTACCGACCGCTCCTATCTGATACACAACGGCCAGATACTTATAGACGGCGACGCCAACACCCTTTTGAACGACCCGAAAGCACGGGAGTTTTACCTCGGTTGGGATTTCAAACTCTAAACCGGTCCGCCTTGCGAAAAGACTTACGGGCGATAAACCTGTATGGCCAAAATACTCATTATCGACGATAATCCAAGCATCCTGGCCCTTTTCGGGTTCGTGCTGGCCGAGGCGGGACACACGGTGTCCGCCGCCGCTAACGGGCGCGAGGCCATCGAAGCCCTGGGCAGGGGCCTGCCGGACTTTATGATGCTCGACGTGGACATGCCGGTAATGGGCGGAGAAGAGTTCATCCGGGAACTCGCCAGGCTCTCGGCGCGGAACCCCGCGCTGAACAAGATACCGTTCCTGGTCATGACCGGCGAGAATTTTATGAAGGCCGGGATCAACAGCGCTTTCGCCAGGCGCCCGGGCTTTGTGTGTTTTTTGCCCAAGATGACCCCTCCGGAGCAGGTCCTTGAGACAATAACGAAACGTTTGGGAGGAGGGGCCTAGTCTAGGCCCGCTCCGAAAGAATTTGCGCCGCGGCCGGCGGGATACTGAAAATAAACCTGCTCCCCTTTCCCACCTCGGACTCCACCCAGATCCTGCCCCCGTGCAGCTCAACTATCATTTTGCAGATCGCAAGTCCCAGCCCGAACCCGAAGTCACGGTGTTCATCCATCTGGGCGTATTTTTCGAAGATCATCGTCCTTTTGTCCTCCGGGATGCCGGGCCCGGTATCTTCGACCGAGAAGATCGCATCTCCGCCCGATTCCCTGCACGAAAGCGTGATCGCCCCCCCCGGCTGTGTGAACTTAAGGGAGTTCCCCACAAGATTCAGGACAACCCTTTCAAGAAGGCGGTAATCCCCGGTGAACTCTACCGCGCCCGCGGGAGGCAGCAGGGAAAGCTCGATCCCCCTCCTTTTGGCGTCAGGCGCCTGCGCTTCGCATACCCTCGCCAGCAGTTCCGCGGCCTGGATCCTGGATGCCTCGAGGGGCATATCCCCCCTCTCAAGCTTCGTCGCGTCGAGGATATCGTCTATCATCGAGTTAAGGCGCTTTGCGGACCGGGTGATGGTCTCAAGGCATTTGCTGCTTTCCGGCGAAGGAGCGGGCATGCCGGAGAGCATATTGGTATAGCCCACTATGCTGGAAAGAGGGGCGCGCATATCGTGGGTTATCATCTGGAAAAAAGTTTCTTTTGTGTTTTCTATCTCCTTTTCCATGGAGATATCCCTGATCACTATCACCCTGCCGGCGCGTTTAAGCGTAGCCCTCAGGAACCGGGTGGAAATTACCTGAAAATCCTTTAACGGGTGGCCGGGGCTGCCGGGAACGGAAGCCGCCAGCTCCGCCCTTGTACACATCTCTCCCGAAGCAAGCATCTGCCTGAGCACCGGGGTGAACGCGGCGTTGGTTTCCGCACCGGGCAGGATCACCTCGGCCTGGGATTTAGCGATGCCCAGAAGTTTCAGTGCCGCATGGTTCGAACAGATGACCTTACCGTCGTCATCCACCAGCAGCACCCCGTCGGTTATTGTTTCTATGAGCGCTTCGGCCCTGCCGCTTTCCTCCATCACCTGGTTAAGCCGGAAGCCGCGGTAGGCGCTAAGCTCCAGCATGACGCGGTTCATGGCGGAGACGAACCCGGAAGCCTCCAGCCAGCCGTCTTTCGGCAAAGGCGAATTCAACTTATAATCGGCGGCTATGAATTTCTTTACGCTCGCCGAAACGTTAAGGAAAGGCCTTACAAGGCCGCGCGATACCAGGGCGGAAACGGCCACCCCCCCCGCGGCCGCGGCGGCTGCCGCGCACAGGGCCGCCAATGGCAGCGGGTATCGCAACGCCGCGGTGAGAATAAACAGAACCGCAAGCGGCAGCAAGCTGGCGAGAAGGACCAGGAGATACAGCCTGGCATTGGTTCTCATTAAGTAAAAACCTCCAGGTGCGTGTGCAGGCCGTGGCGGCGGATGAACTTCATTGCGAGGGCGTGCTGGCGCTCGGCTTTAGGGACGTCGCCGGTGAGGTAATACAGGGCGCTCAGCGAAAGCATGGTAAGAGCCTCGCCTCGGGGCTCCGAGCGCCCCTTGAAAAGCGCGGCGGCTTTGCGATAATGTTCCCGCGCCCCGCGGAAGTCCCCGTTCTTTTTCCTTATTTCCCCCAGTCCCCACTCCACAAAGCCCAGGTCCGCCTGGTCCGAAAGCCCCGAATAGAGTTTGTGCGCCCGGACATAGCCCGCCCAGGCCTCCTCAAGCCTGCCCAGCTGCCGCAGGACGTTCGCGGTGCCGCACTCGGCGTAAGCCCGCGCGAACGCGTCATCCGTGCCTGCGAAGATCTTCCTGGCGCGCACGTAACAGTTCAGGGCCCGCCCCATAAATCCGGCCACGCGCAGGATGCCGCCCAGCCCGAACAGGGCGTAACCCGCCGCAGACTCGTCCCCGTCCTTTTTGGCTTCAGCCAGAGCGGATTCGAAAGCGCGTATGCCCTCCTTGTAGCGCCCCTGCAGGCGATAAAGTCCGCCCAGGGCCCAGAGGGTGAAAGCAGCGCCGCCGTGATCGCCTTCCCCGCGGTATTCTTTAAGCAGTTTAACGAGAAGGCCTGAAGCTTCGGCCAGGCGGCCGGACAGCCGCAGAGCCAGCGCCCACTCGAGCCCGGCTTCTTTTTCGCATACCCCCGACATCCCCGAAAGTGCCAGCGCTTTTTTGGCCGAGGCTAAAGCCAGGCTTTCACGCCCCAGCGCGCGCGCGCACCGAGCCTCGCCGATAAGCGCCTCAAGCTCAAACTCCATATCGCCATGCGCCGCACGCTTGGCGCGGGAGTACTCTTCCAGGGCCTTCGCAAAAAGGCCAAGCCCCCTGAAAGCCTCTCCTTTCATGAACAGCAGGCGCCCCCGCCCGTCACCGGCACTGGTTTTCTTTATCCCGGCCAGCGCCCTTGCGAATTGTCCGGCATCGAGGCACGACTCTATTTTTTCAATTTCCATGTTTTTCCCTTTTACACACCGCAGCCAGAGGGCAAGCCCGGCAAAACGGCGCCCGCGGCCTGCAGAAATCCTTGCCCAGCTTTACCAGCAGGGCGTGATACTCATTATACATTTTCACATCGGGCGGCAGGCTGCGTTCAAAAAGCCCCTTCCAGCTGTCGTAAGAAAGCCCGTCAGGTCCGGCAAGTCCGAGGCGGGACCCGATACGCCGCGTGTACGCGTCGATCACAAAACTCAACTTTCCCCCTCCGTAGAGCGCCATGCAGTCGGCGGTCTCCGGCCCTACGCCGCTATACGAGAGCAGCTCCCTGCGCAGTTCGTCCGCCCCGGCCGCCCCGAACCATGACTTCAAACCCTCAGGATGTTCTTTAAGGGCGCGCCTCGAGAAAGCCCTTAGCTTATCCGCCTTACGCCTGTAATAGCCGCTGGGACGCACCAGCCCGGCAAGGCGCGGGAGCGGGCAGGCCGCTATATTTCCCTGGGAAAGCATGCCGGCCGCGGCAAGCGCCTCCATGGCTTTTTGCACGTTTTTCCAGGAAGTATTCTGCGTCAGTATTGCGCCCGCGCATATTTCGAATATAGCGGCGTCCGAAAGGGGGCCATGGAAACCGGGGCGGTAAACGGAGCTGTTTTTACCTGCCGGCGTGACCGGCCACCAGCCCTGCGGGCCGAAAGCCTCCGACAGGAGACTGTAAACGTGTTTTATCGCCGAGGCGGCCTTGCCGCCCCTCAGGGCCGGACCGGAAGATGTCATATTCCTCCCGCTTTATAATATAAAAAAGGGAACCCCGGGGCTATTTCATATAATTGGCCCTCCGCCCTAGGCGGAATTCCGGCTGCGCCATTTCGCCGAAGACTTTGTATAATAGGCGGATAAGCCATGTCACGCGAAAAGAGCCAACGGGATAGCGGGCAGTATCGGCGTAAAAACCGGGGACACTCCAGCGGCGCGCTGCTGCTGGAGTTCGTAATATCTTCGCTGCTGCTGGCCACGGCCATCGTCGCGATAGCGTCGCTTATGCTCACGCTGTCATTGCAGACCAAGGGCACGAAGCTGCACAAGGATTCGGCCCTGCTCGCCAAAGATCTCCGGGACGAACTGTCCAATTACGTGGCGGATAAGAGGGAGCTGCTGGAGAATACGCCCTCGGACGCCTACTGGCATCTCCCGGGGGACGCCTGCGGGACCGGCTGCTCCAAGAACTGCTGGGCGCTTGAGGCGTGTACGCACGACATCACGCTCTGGCTGCCGCCGGAATTCAGGAGCGATTACGAAGTAAAAAAAGCCGTTTATGAAGTGACCGACGTAAAAAAGAACGGCGCCGTGCTTAAGAATATCAAGATAGAGATCGAAACGAATGACAAACCAGCCGAAACCAAATAAAGGCAGGCCCGGATTTTCATTGGCGGAAGTCCTGGTGGCGATTTCACTCGGCGCATTTGTCTTTCTCACGATGAACGCCTTGTACAGTTTCACTTCCAAGGCGCTTCAGTCCGTCTCGCGCAAGAACATCGCCCTCGCCAACTTTTCCAGGGCCGTCGAGACGATAAAGCGGAAAGCAGCTTCCGCCTCCTATCTATACCTGCCGAACCAGAACGCCGTGGACAGCAAGGTCCTGGCCGGGTATACCAACGCCAGCTACCCGGATTTTATAACACCAATAGACAGTTCAAAAGACCCGGAATTCTTTTACGCCTGCATGTCGGATACCACGGAAGGCAAAACGTTCTACCTCTATACGGGAAAACTGACCAAAGCCCGGCTCCTCTCCGTGGTATTCCCCTGCGGTGCTGACGTAGATTACGGCGAAAAGGTAACGCTGCTCAACTCTGCCGAATCCGGGGATTTTGACGTTATTTTTTCGCGGCCGAAAACTCCGGCCAATCAGCTCGCCATCTCCTTCCTCTCCAATAACCCGTCGATCTCCAGCTGGCTGAAGTGGAAATTTATAGCCCTTACCCAGCAGCCGGCCACTATAAATTCCCCGGCGTTCAGCCTATGAAGACCTCCAAGTACCGAAAGGGCTTCGCCCTCGTTCAGACCCTGGTCATGGTAACCATCATAATATCCATCGCTATGGTGGGAATGAAGCTGGTGGTGGGCGGACGCTTTTCCCAGGCCCAGGCTGCCAGGCGCGATTCGGCCCGCGCCGTACTGGACGGCGCCAGGGCGGAGGCGTTCACCTGCCTCGAGAACACCGGCCCCTACCCTTCCCCCTCCGCTGACTGCGTTTTAACGAGCGCCCAAAAGAGCTGCCTGCCCACGAAGTCGGCCGGCTATGACGTAACGGTGGTCCTGACAAAAAAAGGCGACACTTGCCTTATGCAGTTACGCATCGATAAATAATCGTGCAGGCGGTATACTGAATGAAAAGTCAAATAAAATCCTCGGTCGCATATCTTGTGCTGAATGTTTTTTTATTGTTTTGCGCAGCAGGCACTTCGGCCGAGACATTCACGATGGAGACCACTTACCCATCGCCGATGGGCGCCTACGACAAAGTCGACTCGGGCCAGATCCGTTTCAACGGTTATACCCAGGCGGAGATAGACGCCGGCGCCCTGCAGACCGAGGCCGAAAAGACTGCGGGCACGCCGCCGGCCCCGGGCCGCATATTTTACAATAAGGACGCCGGCTATTTCTTCTATACCTCCCCGGATGCTGACCCGGCCGACAAAAGCACCTGGTACAAGCGCTTCGCCGTGGAGCTGTCGAACATGCAGACGCTGATAAAGGGAAAAGCAGACTCCTGTGTGGTGCTGGCAGGCTCCCTCGCCACAGACTACGCTACCGCCAAAAAGGAGAAGAAATGCCCGGGATCCTATTACGCGGCTTTCAACATTCCGCCTGAAATAGGGGCGAAGTACGACGTTTATTCGATCAAGGCGACCTCTATGCCCAAGGGGAAATCGAACTGGGTATATGACGCCTCCTGCACGTTATCTATAACAGGGCTCCCCGCTAAATTGTATAAATGTATCAAAAAGGTATGTACAGCCACATCCCCGTTGGCGTTCCGTGAACTAGCGCCTAACAGCACCTTGGCTTTCAGTTTCGGATATCTGTTATATAGCTATAACGGGGGCGGATGGATATTCACCCAGCCGCGAAAAGTCACCGACTTTCCTAACAATACCTATTCATACACCATGACCGCGACCAACTCTTTCAAAAACACGCTTGAATTCATACGAACATACGTTTACTACGCCAATGTACCCATAACCCACCACGAGCGCGACATCCCCGCGGTAGCGGATTCCCCTCTGCCGGATGACGCAGCACACAACAATGTTTATTACAGGAACAGCCACGGGAATTTTTACTATATTCCCAACTGGTACTACTATACGCAAAGATTATCATGCGATAATGTGAGCGCCGGCATACTCCTGTATTAATTATGCGGCCGCCCTGCGGCGGCTGCGGTTTTGGTTCAGCGGGACCCGCCGTTTGGCGGGTCCTGCCGTTTATTCGGGGGGAAGCAGGCGTTTTATCTCACGAAGCAGGTCTTCCAGGTTGTACGGCTTTTTCATGAAGTTGCGGGCGCCGCACAGTTTGGCTTTCTCAACGCTCTCGGGATTATCCAGAGTGGAAATTATCAATACGGGTATGTGGCGGGTGAGGTTGTCGCGCATCAGGGCGCTGCAGACCTCGTAGCCGTTCAATTTCGGCAGCAGCAGGTCCAGCAGTATCAGGTCCGGCTTCTCCCTGCGGGCCAGCGCCAGGCCGGCCACTCCGTCGGCCGCGTGAAGCACCGAATGCCCCTCGGCCTCCAGCACGGCTTTCAGCACGGCGGAGGCGGCTTTGCTGTCCTCTATCATCACTATTTTTCGGCCTTTCATCTATCACTCCCCGTCCGGTATATCCCTGCGAGCGCAATATAGTCTTTTTCAGAGCGGACCAGACCCGCGCATTCCTCTTCGGTCAGGGACCGCTTGACCCTGGCGGGCGCACCCATCACCATGCTGCGGGGAGGTATTCTGGAGCCGGGAGTAACCACCGCCCCTGCCGCGATCAGGCAATATTCACCTATCTCGCTGTCCATCACCACCGCCCCCATGCCTACAAGCGAATGCGCCCCTACCGTGGAGCCGTGTATTATGGCCGAGTGACCAACGGTAACACCTTCCCCTAGTATAACCGGCCTGTTCCCGTTCGGATGAAGCACCGCGAGGTCCTGTATATTGGAACCCCGGCCAACCTCTATGCGGTCCACATCACCCCTGATAACGGCGCCTGGCCAAACGGAAACGTCCGCCCCTATGGAGACCTCCCCCATGACGCAGGCTGAATGGTGTATCCAGGCCCCGGCGGATACCTCGGGCCTCTTATGCGCGAATTTCTCTATCACCCTGCCCTCCGTGGTTATGATTGTGGCGTGGATGGGCGGGATTGGCATATCCGGTCTCGGACATGCGGAGCCCCCAGAAAACGAATATGCTGCCGAAAGCCGGGACGATATAATACAGGAGCCTGAAGATCAGGCTGGCCGTCAGCGCCTGCCCTACCGGCACTCCCATACCCGCGTAGGCCGCCGTCATGGCCGCCTCCATGGCGCCCAGCCCCCCGGGGAGTATGGGTATGACCGTCATTATCTGGCCAAGAGCGAAACCGATGATCAAGGTGCTGGTGTGCATGTGGACGCCCACGGCCATGAAGGCGAAGTGGAGTATCAGTATATCGCTGACCCAGTCCAGGCAGACATAGGCCAGCACCAGCGGCAGTTCGTGCTTGCGGGACTGTACCGTATGGATCCCCTTAGAAAGCTGGGATTCGAACTGCAGGAAAGTTTCCTCGGGTATCTCCCTCCTTGAAAACATGAAGAGGAGGCGGTTGATAAGGTGATAAAGTTTCCTTGCCCAGACGGAGCGCAGCTTATGGTGGAAGAACAGGAGCGTCAGCGCAAAGGCGAAAGTAAGAACGAACACCACCCCCGCCACGCCCTGGAACCAGCTTATGCCGTAGCTGCTGGACTTCAGCATCTGAAGGAGCATTCCCTCCACTATTATTACGGAGAGCACGAGGTATATGAAGACGCTGATGACGACCGAGGAGGTGACGCTTATGCCGTAGGGGATGTGCCGCTTGCTGAGCAGGTGGGCGCGCGTGGCGAAGCCGCTCACGCCCCCGGATGAAACGAAATAATTAACGGTGGTGGAAACGAAAGCGACACCGGAAGCCTCCCAGAAAGGCAGACGGTGGCCGAGTATCTTCAGAACTTCCCACAAAGACATCCCTATGAAAAGGTAGCTGGAGAACGAGAACAGGAGCGCGCAGAACAAATAAAAAGGTTTAGCCGCCCTCACGGTGGCCAAAAGGGAATCGAGGTTAGGATATACCAGCGCGGCCAATATGCCCAGCGACACGGCTATCGGTCCGTAGATTATTAATTTACGTTTAAAACCCGGTTTACTCATATGTGATAAAATATACCGGTCAACTGTCGGGCTCCAGCCCCCGATCTGGCGCCAGGCGGTATTCGCTTTAAAACATATTCCGCCCGCACACGGGCCTTCTGACGGCAATAGTCCCTTTGAAGGCGCCTATACAAGTATTGTAAATATTTCGGACGCGTATTAAAAGGGAAAATGTCCACATATAAATACGATTTCCTGGTGATAGGCAGCGGCATAGCCGGGCTGCTGGCGGCCCGCAAGCTGGCCGCGGCCGGCCGCGTGGCCGTATTGACCAAGCGTTCCCCCGAGATCTCCAACACCGACCTTGCCCAGGGCGGCATAGCGGCGGTAACGTCCGCGGACGACAATTTTGATCTGCATACAGGCGACACTCTGCGGGCCGGCGCCGGGCTGTGCGACGAACGGATCGTCCGCATGACCATAGCCGAGGCCCCGGCGCGCATACAGGAACTTGTGGCGCTGGGAGTAAATTTTACCCTTAAGGACGGCCTGTTCGAACTGGGCCTTGAGGGCGGGCACTCGCGCAGGCGCGTGCTGCACGCCGCTGACGCGACCGGCCGGGAAATAGAAAGGGCGCTGCTGGAAACCTGCAAAGCCGACAAAAACATAACTTTTTTTCCCTACTTCCCCGCCGTGGACCTGATACTGCGCGGGCGCCCGGCCCGCACCCGCCCCGGCCGCAACGCCTGCCTCGGGGCTTACGCGCTGGAAGAGTCCACCGGCCGCGTGCACAGCTTTCTGGCCGGCACCACCATCCTTGCCTCCGGGGGAGCCGGCAAGGTCTACCGCTATACCTCCAACCCCGACGTGGCCACCGGCGACGGAATGGCCATGGCCTACCGTGCAGGCCTGGAGCTTGAAAACATGGAATTCGTGCAGTTTCACCCCACCTGCCTTTACCACCCGCAGGCAAAATCCTTCCTTATCTCCGAAGCCCTGCGCGGCGAAGGCGGGATACTCCGCGGAGCCTCCGGCGAAGCCTTCATGAAGAAATACTCCCGCGCCCGCGAGCTGGCGCCGCGCGACATAGTAGCCAGGGCCATAGACTCCGAGCTGAAGCGCACCGGGGAAGACTGCGCTTACCTGGACATGACGCACCTGAAGGGATCCTTCCTCAGGAAACGCTTTCCCATGATATACTCAAGGTGCATGGATCTGGGCATAGACATGACAAAAAAGCCCATACCCGTTGTGCCGGCCGCGCATTTCTTCTGCGGAGGGGTGAAGGTGGACGAGTTCAGCCGCACGGCCATGCCCGGCCTCTACGCCGTAGGGGAGGTTTCGTGCACGGGCCTGCACGGGGCTAACCGCCTTGCCTCGAATTCGCTGCTTGAAGCCTGCGTTTTTTCGCACCGGGCCGCGCAATCCATAAAAGACGGCTGGGTAAAACGCCCAGCGCCGGCATCCCCGGCCCGCTGGACCACCGGCAACGCCCGCCCTTCCGACGAGGCGGTCGTGATCACGCACAACTGGGACGAGATACGCACGCTGATGTGGAACTACGTGGGCATAGTGCGCAGCGACAGGCGCCTCGCGCGCGCCGGCGCGCGCGTCAGGGTGATTTCCGGGGAAATAGCCAGGTACTACTGGGATTTCCTGCCCACCCGCGACCTGCTTGAGCTCAGGAACATAGCATGCCTGGCGGACGTGATAATACGCTCCGCCGCCTCGCGCAGGGAAAGCCGCGGCCTGCATTACACGGTGGACTACCCCGGGCCCTCGGACAAGTTCCTTAAACCCACCATAGTGGACAGGTACGGCGCGAAAAGATGAAGGGCGCAGGCTGGAAAGTCCGTTGAATTCCGAGGCAAAGTTCTTATGGATAAAATTATTATCAGCGGGGCGCGTTCCCACAATCTCAAGAATATCAGCCTTGAAATACCGAAGAACAAGCTGGTGGTCATAACGGGGCTGTCCGGGTCAGGCAAGTCCTCGCTGGCCTTCGACACGATCTACGCAGAGGGGCAGCGCCGCTATGTGGAATCGCTCTCCGCCTACGCACGGCAGTTCCTGGAGCAGATGGATAAGCCTGACGTGGACTCGATAGAGGGGCTGTCCCCCGCCATAGCCATACAGCAACATTCCCTGTCGAAGAATCCCCGCTCCACGGTGGGCACCGTCACCGAAATTTACGATTATCTGCGGCTGCTCTACGCCAAGGCCGGCCGGCCTTTCTGCCCGTCCTGCCGCAGGCCCATAAAGGCCTGGTCGGCCCAGGGGATAACCGCGGAGCTGGCAGCAAGGTACGGCGGCAAAAAGGTCAGGATATTCTCCCCCCTGGTACGCGGGCGCAGCGGCACCTACGAGGAACTGTTCGCGAGACTCCGCAAAGCCGGATTCGCGAGGGCCCGCGTTGACGGAAAAATATATCCTCTCGACTCCCCGCCGGACCTGAAGCGCTACGCGAAGCACGACATATCCCTCCTGGTGGATGAATTCACGGTGTCGACCGGAGACCGCGAGCGGCTCAGCGAGGCCGTGGAATTGGCGCTGGCGCAGTCCAAAGGGCTGCTTAGCGCCGAGGAATCTTCCGGCAGGGAAGCCGCGCTCTACAGCGAAAAGAACGCCTGTCCGTCGTGCGGCATCAGCTTCCCCGAGCTGGAACCGCGCCTGTTTTCGTTTAATTCGCCGCACGGCGCCTGCGCCGAATGCGACGGTTTGGGCGTAAAGATAGAAATAGACCCCGACCTGGTGGTGCCAGACAGGACGAAGTCGGTCAACGGAGGCGCTCTTGAAGCCTGGGCCAACCCCGTCACCACCCGCACTCACCGCTGGAAAGGCGCCTGGTCCGGCTACTACGCCGATATTCTCGTAACCGCGGCCAAAGATAACGGCATAGACCTGGACAAGCCCTGGAAAGATCTTCCCAAGGCACACCGCGACCTGCTGCTGCATGGGGCCGCGGCCGGAAGCGGCTCCAGCGGGGACTTTGAAGGCGTGGTAACCAATCTCAAGCGCCGCCACTCCGAGAGCGAATCTGAATTCGTCAAAGAGGAAATTTACGCCAAGTTCATGCGTGAAACCGTCTGTCCCTCCTGCGGCGGCTTGCGCCTCAAACCCGAGGGGTTGAGCGTGCTGGTCGGCGGAAAGAATATCGCGCAGGCCGCGGCGCTCCCGATCGCCGCAGTCAGGGAATTCATAACCGGCGTACAGCTGACGGAAAAAGAGCGCACGATAGCCCGGCTGATAATCAAGGAGATCAATTCCCGCCTTACTTTCCTCGCGGACGTCGGCCTTGGCTACATCGCGCTTGACCGCCGCTCGGAAACGATGTCCGGCGGCGAGGCGCAGCGCATACAGCTGGCCACGCAGATAGGCTCGGGCCTTACGGGCGTTCTCTACGTCCTGGACGAGCCGACCATAGGTTTGCACCAGCGCGATAACGCTAAACTTATAAACACCCTTAAGTCTCTGCGCGACATAGGCAATACCCTCCTGGTGGTGGAGCACGACGAAGCGGTGATACGCGGCGCCGACTACGTGATAGATCTCGGGCCGGGTGCCGGGCTCGCCGGAGGCAATATAGTCGCCCAGGGGACGCCCGCCCAGATCATCAAGGACAGGGGATCGGTGACAGGGCCTTTCCTGAGCGGAGAACGCTCCGCCGGCGTCGAACGTTCCCCGCGCCCCCCTTCCGGCAGGTTTCTTGAATTTTACGGGGCGCGCCAGTTCAACCTGAAGAATATAGACGTAAAAATACCGATGGGCCTCTTCGTCAGCATATGCGGGGTTTCAGGCTCCGGGAAGTCCACCCTTCTATACGAAATAGTGTACAAGGCGCTGGCGAAGGAATTATATAAATCCAAGGAAATCCCCGGCGCGTACCGCTCCATGAAAGGGGCGGACCTAATCGACCGGGTGATAATCGTAGACCAGTCGCCTATAGGCCGCACCCCGCGGTCCAACCCGTCCACCTACAGCGGGGTTTTCAACCATATACGCGACCTGTTCGCCCAGCTGCCGGAGGCCAAGAGGCGCGGCTACGAGCCGGGCCGCTTCTCTTTCAACGTGAAAGGAGGGCGCTGCGAGGCCTGCCAGGGCGACGGAACCATAAAGATACAGATGCAGTTCCTCCCCGACGTGTACGTAAAATGCGAGGAATGCGGGGGCCGCAGGTTCAACGAGGACACGCTCTCCGTGCGCTTCAAGGGGAAAAGCATAGCGGATGTGCTTGAGCTGTCGGTGGAGGAGGCCGGCGTCCTTTTTGCCGACATACCGCGCATTTCGAGGATACTCGCCACCATGGGCGAGGTCGGGCTGGGCTACCTTAAGCTCGGTCAGAGCGCCACAACCCTGTCCGGAGGCGAGGCGCAGCGTCTTAAGCTGGCGGAACAGCTGGCGCGGAGGGCCACCGGCCGCACCCTCTATATCCTGGACGAGCCTACCACGGGCCTGCACTTCGCGGACGTTGAGAAACTGCTTAAAGTGCTCCACCGGCTTTCCGAATCCGGCAACACGGTGCTGGTCATAGAGCACAACCTCGACGTGATATCGGGCTCGGACTGGCTGATAGAGCTGGGGCCTGAAGGCGGCGACGCCGGGGGACGGCTTGTGTATTGCGGGCCGGTGCCCGGAGCGCTCGAAGCCCGCGGCTCGCATACGGGCAAATACCTGAAGGCGCACCTGGAGACCAGGAAACCCGGCATCCGCTGAGCGGCGCGGCTATTTTTTGGAACCGAAAGAGGAGAAAGGAAAAGAGGACATCTGCACCGGTTTGAAGTTAAAGCTTGCGGAGCGGGTGTTCGGCTGAATGCCGCCCCCTGCGGACCTGCTGTAGGATCTAAGCCAGGCCTGCCACTTTACGGAAAAATCCCCTCCCGCCCGTATGCGGTAAACCTTCCAAAGCGCGTCATCCAGCTTTTCATCATAACGCAGCTCGTCGCACAGGCCCTTGAATTGCAGGCGCGTAGCCGGCCTGTACAGGTAAAGCACCGCCCCGTAGGCCTGCAGGTACCAATCGGCTATTTTTGCGTCGGAATCGATCTGGTCCAGCTTCATATCGAAGAAGGAACTGAAGGGCACGATCCTGTCCCCCTTGAAAGAGGTAAGCGCCGCGCTCCATGGCCCCCCGCCGGGAAATATGGATTCCTCCATGTACACCGCTAACCCTTCGTTAAGCCATTGGGGCGGCAGCTTATGGCTTTCCGCGAAGTAACCTTCGAAATAGAGGTGGCTCAGCTCGTGCGCTATCACCGCCTTGAGTTTATCCGTGTCCCCCGTATCGTATACCACTATCGTTTTCCGGGGAGCATAAGCCAGACCCTTTGACCAGGCAGGGGGATTGAATTCGCCGGCCAAATACGTTTTCTGGGAGGAATATATATACACCTTTGTCTTCTCACTGACCATCCATGGCGCGAACATGGACATGTTTATGCGCATGGAAGAATACATCTTCTCCAGTTCCAGGGAAATAGCGCCGGGCGTCCAGGCTGATTCGTGCATTACTTCGAAATGCGGGGAAGCCTTTAAGTGCCACACCGTAGCTGCGCCGTCAGGGGCGGGCTGTGAACACGCCGGCCAGGCCGGCGCGAAAAGGGATATTAACAGGGCGTAGCGAAGCATGGGCTCATTACGGCGGCGGGGCCGCACTCTCCGGGGATAACGCCGTATTCCGGGTAGCGGAAAAGGCGGGCTTCAGAACTTGGGACAGCTCGGCACGCCGCTGCCCGTGGCGGTACAGCCGCCGGCGTTGGTAAAGGTGAAGGTCCACTTGCCGCTGTACGTACCGCTGTTCCGGACAGCGCAGGCGGTAAGCCCGGAGGCGCAGCAGCCGCCGCCGGCGCCGCTGGTGGGATTGCACACGAAGAAATTATAGGAGGCGTTGTCCCAGTCCTGCTGGGCCAGGTAGTTGCATTGGACCAGCCGGCAGGCGGTGCTGTCCGTGCCGCAGCTGCCCGAATTGCACGAATTGGTCACCTTCCCGCTGACGCTGCCCCCGGGATTATCTATAAGGAACATCCGGTTGGCGTTGCCAAGCATATGGCCGATGGCGGCCGCGTCGCTGGCCTTCGAATTCTCCACCGTCTTCAGATAATACGGCACGCTTATCGAGGCAAGTATGCCCATTATAACCACCACGATCATAAGTTCTATCAGGGTAAAAGCTCCGCGTGTTTTTTTCATTATGGCGTCCTTATATGCGAGCCTGGTCCCGGGGAGCGCGTCAGCGCGCGCCTATCTGCGACAGCTGGAATATCGGCATAAAGATACTCATCACGATCACGCCTATGATCGCGCCTATGCCCACGACGAGTATCGGGTCTATCATGGAGGAGAAGCGGCGCAGGAACTGGTCTATCTGCTCCTGGTAATATTTGGACAGCACCACTATGATATCGGGCAGCTTTCCTGACTCTTCGCCCATCCACATCATTTCCGTGACTATGCCGGGGAAGATCCCGGTTTTCTTGAAGGATTCGGATATGGACTTGCCGCTGGCTATATCGTTCTTGGCCTTTTTCAGGGCGTTCTGGAAGATAAGGTTCTTCTTGAAAGAGCCTTCGAGGACCGAAATGGCGTTCAAGATGCTGACACCTGAACGGATAAGCGTGGACATCGTCGTCAGCATGCGCTCCGTCTGCATGCTGCGGATGAGGTTGCCGAAAATGGGCATCTTGAACTGGATATGGTTCCAGGTCAGGCGCCCGGGGGTCGTGGCGATGTAGGCGCGGAAACTGAAAATGCCGCCTATAGCCGCCACAAGCAGAAAGACCCCGTAATGGGTTATCACCCCGGAGAAGTTGACCACCATCTGCGTGATGAGCGGGAGCTTGAGATCGAAGTCCTTAAATATCCCGGCGAAAACCGGGACGATGTAGATCACGAAGTAAGTAAGAACGCCCATCGACATTACCATAAGCACGGCGGGGTACGAGATAGCCGTTATGATCTTCGATTTTATATTCTCCTGGGATTCGCTGTAGGCGGTTATCTGGCGCAGCACGGCCGGGAGCTGCCCCGAGACCTCGCCCGCCTGGACCAGTGATACCCAGATGTCGCTGAAGACCTTGGGGTGTTTTTCCAGCGCCTTATGGAAGGCGCCGCCCGCGGAAACTTCCTTGGTCACGGCTGAGAGGACCACGCCGAGGTTCTTGTTTTCGGCGTGTTCGCTGAGCAGCGAGAGCGCGCGCACGAGCGGGATGCCGCCGCCGATAAGGGTGGCCATCTGCTCGCCGAAAAAGACCATCTCGCGGCCGGACACCTTCCCCCCCGTCGGCCTGCTGAAATTAAGGATGCCTTTGGATTTTACGTCCCCGGACTGTATCGACAGGATGAACAGGCCCTTGGTCTGCAGCGTTTGTACCGCTCCGTCTTCGTCGTCCGCGTCTATCGCGCCGGTCGTAACTGTTCCCTGCGCGTCCTGCACGGTGTAAATATATCGTCCCATAATTCTCCTGTTTTAGACTGGATGGGGCAGCTACCTTTCGCTGACCGTTACGGAAAGCATATCGTCAACGGAGGTCACACCGGCCAGCACCTTGCGCCAGCCGCTGGCGCGCAGGTTTATCGAGCCGCTCTTCGCGGCTTCCGCCGCCAATTTCTGTGTGTCGGCGTCCTTGTAGATAATGCGTTTCATTTCCTCGGTGTTGAAATAAACTTCATATATGGCTTTGCGGCCCCTGTACCCCATGTTGAAGCACTTGGGACAGCCCTTGGCCTTGTAAAAAGTCAGCTTGGACAGGTCCGGCGGCGGGTTGATCATAGCCTCCGCCACGAACTGGTCTATCTCGGACTGGGGCGGCCTGTACGGAACCTTGCAATCCGGGCAAAGCTGGCGTATCAGGCGCTGGGCCGCCAGGCAGAGCAGCGTGCTTGCGAGGAGGTATTTTTCTATGCCCATATCTATGAGGCGGGGTACGGCTTCGAGGGCGCTGTTTGTGTGCAGCGTGGACAGCACCAGGTGGCCGGTCATGGCGGCTTTCAGGCAGGCTTCGGCGGTCTCGTCGTCGCGGACCTCGCCGACCAGTATGACGTCCGGGTCCTGCCGGAGGAACGAGCGCAGGCCGGAAGCGAAGGTAAGGCCTATCTGGGGCCTTATCTGCACCTGGCTGATGCCTTCCATCTTGATTTCCACCGGGTCTTCAAGCGTCATGATATTGAGTTCCGGGGATTTGATCGTGTTCAGAACGGCGTTAAGAGTGGTGGTTTTACCGGAACCGGTGGGACCGGTAAGGAATATCAGGCCGTTGGGCGCTGAAGCGGCCTTTAAAAAATCTTCCTTCTGGCGCTGTTCGAAGCCGATGATGCTGATATTAAGTTCCACCGCGCCCTTGTCCAGGATACGCATGACAAGTTTTTCCCCGAACACGGTCGGGCAGACCGAAACGCGGATCTCGATCACCCGGTTCTGGTGCTTTATGGAGAAGCTGCCGTCCTGGGGAAGGCGCCGCTCGGAAATATCCAGTTTGGCCAGGATCTTCACGCGCGAGATCATGGCGTCCACCAGGTCCGTCGGAGGGGCGCTGCGCTCGTAAAGCACGCCGTCTATGCGGAGCCGCAGGGAAACCTTTTCGTCGAATTTTTCAAGATGGATATCGCTGGCACGTTCGCCGATAGACTGCTTCAGTATGGCGTTGATGAGCTTTATGGACTCGGCGCCTTTTGACTCGCCTATGATGACCTTATCCAGGTCGAGCTTGCCCTCATTGGTGATGAGGTCCAGGTCCGAGTCCTCGGTCTTGCTTGCCGCGGCGTTGTCGAGGACCTTGTCTATAAGCCCGGTCTGGGTCTGGTAGAAGGAGTCGATGACCTTAAGGATCTGCGCTTTGGTGGAGATGAACGACTGCACTTCCATGCCGGACACTATCTTTATATTATCCAGCAGCAGGATATTAGCCGGGTCCATCATGGCGACGGCGAGCACGCTGTCTTCCCTGAAGAGCGGGATAACGGCGTTTTCGCGCGCAAATTTTTCCGGGATCATCTTCTCCAGACCCTGGCCCTTCTCGGGGTTCAGGATCCGGTTTTCTTTGGAGGCGTACGGTATGCCCAGCTGCTTGCCCAGGGCCTGCGCCACCTGTTCCTCGGTGGCGTAGTGAAGCTTTATCAGGGTCTCGCCGATGAGCCCGCCCTGCTGCTGCTGGAACTTCAGGGCTTTATTCAGCTTCGCTTCGTCGATCCAGCCGAGCTGGATCATTATTTCGCCTAGACGCTTGTTAGCCATATGACTCCACAAACCGCAACGAGCTTCCCGCGCCGCGGTTTAAGGTCAGCGCAGGTCAATCCACCAGTATGGTCGGGGTTATGAATATGACCATATCGGTGTTTGTCCGCCTGGAACTGACACTGGTAAACAGCCAGCCGATTATCGGAATATAGCCTAACAGAGGAACTTTTTTCACGGTCTTGCTTTCCGTAGAGGAAAGCATGCCGCCGATAACGACGGTCTGCCCGTTCTTCACGCGCACCATGGTGGAGGCTCCGCGGCTGACAGGGTCGTATACGGTGGCGCCCTGAACGGTTATGGCCGAGGCCACGGAATCCGCGTAGGAGGGCTGTACTATGAGAGTTATATAACCCTCTTTGTTCACCTGCGGCGTAACCTTCAGCGTCAGGCCTATGCGCCTGCGCTCCACGCTGGTGGAGGTATTGGAAGTTCCGGTGCCGCCGGTAACCACGCTCTGCGTACCCATGGCGGCGTCCTTGGAGATGGTTATCAGGGCGGTCTTATTGTTCATCGCCACTATCTTGGGTTTACCGAGGTAGCGGGCTTCTCCCTTCGAGATAAGGGCGCGGAAGATAGCCTGCAGCTGGGCCAGGCTGAAGATGCCGTAATAAACGCCCTTCGAGCTCTGCTGGCCGGTCGAGTATATAGGATCGATGGTGCCGCCGCTACTGCCGCTGCTGCCGCTGCTGCTGCTGCTGTTGGTGCCGATATCGGTGGTATTGGAGAAGAACTTCTTCCACTCGTCTCCCGAGAAGAAACCGGGGCGAAGGCCGTAATCCGTCAGACGGGCGGGGCCCGCGAAATAGGCCATTTCGCCGCGCGAACCGCCCCATTCTATGCCCAGTTCGTTCAGCCGGTCCGTGTTTATCTCGACGATCTGCGCCTCTATCAGTATCTGCGGCGCTTTCTTATCCAGCTCGGCGATGATCTGCTCCACCTGCGGGAAAACTTCCGGCACGTCGGTGATTATCAGCGTATTGGTGCGGGGATCCGTGGCCAGCTTGCCGTTCTTGGTCGAAAGAACGCTGCGTATGATGTTCACTATCGCGACGGAATCGGCGCCCTGCGCGTTCTGCCCGCCGCGGTTGCCCTGGTTGGCCTGTCCGTTCTGCTCATTACCCGTCGACGAGACGTCCTGGGAGGTTATGGAGGCTATTTCCTCGCCTATCGTTGAAAGGGGGATCAGCGGTATATAATTGAGCGTATAGATCTTCGTGATCAGGTTCGGCATGTCTACGGAACGCTTCTGCACCACGTAGGTGTTGCTCTTGCCGATGCGCTGGTAGGTGAGGCCTTTCACCCGGAGCAGCAGTTCCAGCGCCTCGCGCACGGTGGTCTTTCGCAGGAAAACGGTTATGGTCTTGGATTCAAGGCCCTCGGTGATGATAAAGTTCACCCTTGACTGGGCGGAAACCACGTCCAGGAAAGTGGAGAGCGGCGCTCCCTTAAGGCGTATGGGGCCTATCTTGCGGTCCAGAGGAGAGATCGACTCTACATCCTCGTACATCGGCGCATCTTTCGGGGCGGCTCCGACCTGAACGGATTCTATGGGCGCCCCGGGAACCTGTCCCTGCGGCATAGCAGAGGGAGGAGGCGAATCGGAAGAAGTGTTCTGGCTGTCAAGTACCGGACCGCCTTCGTCGCCCCCGGGCCCCTGCAGGTCCTGGGCAAAATCTTTGTCTGCTGCCGGAGGAGTGCCCTGGGCGAACAAACTTGAAACCGGGAACACGACCTGCTCGAAAGCAAGGGCAAAAACCAGCAATATCTTTAAGCTTCTCATATTACGCCTCCGTTTCAACCACGCTGTTATTATACACAATAGAGACCGCAAATTTGCGTCCCCGATGCACGCTACATAGCCTTCCTGAATTTTTTACCCTTGTACTCCAGGATTATATAATTAACTCCCACCTTGGACACCTTGGCGCCGTAAATCTTTATCATCTGCCCCTCATAATACATTTCGCCGTTTATTATCGCCGTTTTTCCCACTATCCCCTGGAGCTTAAGACTGGATTCAAAGGGAGTTTCCTTGGACTTGCGTGCCGCCTGAAGCAGCAGTTTATGTTCCATCTCCAGGCCCTGCTGCTCGACTTGTTTCAGCCTCGTATAATCGTCCGGTGAAAGGGTCGGGTCCCTGTCGCTTTTCGGGCTGTAGTAGGAAACAGGCTTGGCCTGGCCCGCAACGGCCGCAGGGGCGGAAGACGTGGCTACGGGAGCGCGCTCGACGGGAACGGGGGGTTGAGCCGTCGCGGAGGGTTGCACAGCGTCCTGGACAACGGCCGGAACGGCGGCCTGGGTGGAAGACTGGACGGGAACGCGGGCCGGGACCTGTACCGGCGCGGCCGCAGGGCGCGCCGCGATCCTCTGCGGCGCGGTTGCGGGCTTCTCGGCAGGAGGGAAGACATTGGCGGCGACCGGATCCTTGGTCATTTCAGAGGAAACCTGCTGCTTGTTCTTGGCCCACCAGTTGTAAAAAAGAAAAGATGGCACGGCAAGCACCGCCGCCAGGAGCAGCCATCCGACTACGGAGGTGATATTCTTCATGGCGTTGATCCCTCCGCCCGGAACTTCGGGAAAATAGTGGAGATCCTGAAGGTTACCTTCAAGACGCCGGGGCTGTTATCGTCCTTTTTTACGCTCAGTTCCTCCACCCTGACGAATATCGGCGACTTTTCCAGGTCTGCGAGCCATTTTCCCAGCTTTACATAGGAAGTGTTCACGCTGACCTCCCTGGAAACCACCAGGAAGTTGCCCGCCTCGGTTTCGGTCTGGGCCCGAAGCCCCTCAAAAGTGATGCCGTAGGCGCGCGCGGTGCTGGTCGTCAGGTAATTCAGCCACTCTTCCTTTTCCTTTAAAAGCGGCAGCCTGCGCTGGTATGCCGCCAGGTTATTGCGCGCCTCCTCGTACTCGGCGGCGTTTGCGGAGATGGTCTGCTTGCTCAAAAGCAGCTCGGCGCCGGAACTGAGCTTGGATTTGACCGGGAGGTATATCGCTGCGTATACGATCAGAAAAACCGGCACGGCCACCATGAGCGGCTTTTTGAAAGGGGCGAAGCCTTTGTCCCGGTATATCAGGACGATATTTTCGGTCATCTCCTTTACGGAGGACCTGATCTTCAAAATTAACGCGGCTATTGCTGGCGGCATATCATTTCTTCTTTGACGTGCAGATTATCGAAAAGACCCCGGCCTTCTGTATCGACGGCCCGGGCGAAAAGCCCATAGCCTCGCTATCGGGGCTGTCCGGCTCTATCGTATATTCCACCCCCCCTAGAGGAGGCGTAAAGATCTTAAACTCCGCCGCGGTCTTGAGGCTCTTACTGAAAGCGTCCACGGCCCGCATGCGCGTCTCCCCTTTCAGCATCGTTTCCCCTGATATTTTAAGTTCCTTGGAGGCACCCTGGGCTTCGGAGATGGAAATGGGGTTGAGGTACTGGATATCAGTCACCCAGAGGTCGGGAGTTATGCGGTCGGCTATGGCGGCAAGCTTCGGGGCCAGCGAATCGGCATCGCTCCGCAGCGAGGCGAACATCTTTATATTCTTGTTCATGACGTCTATCTTCGCGCGTATGGCGTCATTATCGTTGCCTTCCAGCTCGGGCACATTGAGGACCTGCGACTGAAGCGCCGAGATCTTGGAATTGACCGCGAGCAGGCGGACCTCGTTCATCAGCGAGAGAAGGAGAAGGAATCCCCCCAGGACCGCCGTTACGCGCAGTACGTAGTTCTGGGCCTGTTTTTCCAGCATGGCGGCGGTGCTTATGCCCGATATATCGAGCTTCAGGCGGCCCGGGACAAAACTTTTTAATGCGGCCCCTACCGAGAACATCGAGGCCGCGTCGTTATCTTTAAGCGAACAGGCCTTGGCGGCATCCCAAAGCTGCACCGCTATTGGAGCCGCCTCCTTCTCTATGGAGGGTATCCAGGAATCGACCCCGTCGCCGCTCAAAGCCAGGGTGGAGTAATCCTTGCCGCCGACATAGCGGTCCACGAACTGCACCGCGCCCTTTACATCCAGGCGCCGGCGATCGGTCATGGTCCCCGCCGACTCCACCTCCGTCTCGCGGTAAAGCACCGGAAAACCGCCATGGGAAAAAAGCATGATGGCGGAACTGCCCGAGAAATGCACGTACCCCTTGGAATCGTGGCCTTTCGGGTCCGCGAAGGCCAAAAGCCTTTCGAGCGACGCCGAATTGGTTTCGACGGCGGACAGCTTCAGCCCGGCGGCTTTAAGCGTGTTAAGGATGAATTCCACGCTCTTGCGCTGGGTAAGGCCGAAAAGGACCCCCAGTTTTTTGGGGTCGGCCAGGTGTACCGCGTTAAAATCGTAGATCACTTCCTCAAAAGAGATCGGGATGTATTTTTTGGATTCCAGCGGTATGGATTTGCTCCAGAACCGCTTCTCCATCGAAGGCATGACGAAGTAGCGCAATATGGCGAACTGCTGGGAAAGGGTGACCACGGCGGGGGCGTAATCCCAGTCGACTTTTTTAACCTCCTGGATAAAAGTGTTTACCCAGGCGGCCTTCTCGTCAAAAAACTCGCTGTTGAGCGACAAGGGACGGAGCATCCCTTCCCTGACGGCAAATCCGGTCGGGAACTTGACCAGGTGCTCGATGTCGGGCTTCAGGTCCGCGCCTATCCTGACCTGGGAAATACATATCTCGCTTGGCGATATATATATCCCCAGCGATTTTTTTTCCATCTGTTTAGCCATAACAGTTTAATTCTACAAAAATACGGCGGGCGTTTAGCTATTCTTTGCCCGCCATTGTTATTTCCACTATGCTTTTCGGGGTTTCAGAAACCTTTGACTTCATCTCCATCCGCGCGCGGTCTATCTTGTATTTGTCGGCGAGGCGCGCGGCCACGTAATCCGCCCTGTTCTCGGCCATAGCGTCGGCGTTGGCCTCGCCGGAATACGCATAACCCGTAAGGGTGATATTAGCCATCGGATAGTAGCCCAGCATCTCGGCCACCTGCGCCAGTTTCTTCTCGCTGTTGGCGGTGATGCTGGCGGTATTCTCCTTGAAATAGATCTTGTAGCTTAAAGGTTCCGCCGGGGCGGGATCGGACCCGGCCTCTTTTTTATCCTGTGAACCGGCAGATTCTCCTCCGGCCTTCCGGGCGGCCGCGTGCTTGCGGGCGGAGGCCTTGGCTGCGCTCTTTTTAAGAGCGCTCTGTTTGCTTTTCTTCCCGGCAGCCGCCTTGACGGCCTTTCCCGGCTTGCTCCCCCTCGCCCCGGCCGGGACGAACACCCTGGTCTTTGATTTGGCTCTTGCGCCCGGTTTGGCCTGGACCGCGGCTGCCGGGGATTTTTGCTCCCCTGGCGCGGGCCTGACCACCAGCTGCCTGCTAAGGCTGGTCTCCCGGCCTGACACGTCCGCGGCCGTGATCTTGAACAGGTACCTGCCGGAAGGGTAAGGCGCGCCGAAGAACTTTCTCCTCCCGTTCCAGAAGCTCTGGTTGTACTGGGGCCCATCGCTTGCTATCTCCTGCAGTTTAAGGAGGCCGCCGTCCTTCTGCACCTCGAAAACCTGGAACTTCCAGGTGGGCTTACCGTCGGGCGATTCGAAAACGGAGAACTCCACCACGGCGCCCTCGTTATTAGATACCGAAATAGCGGTGGGGTAGACGCCCAGCGAGACCTTAGGCCCCTTGGTATACCGGTCCTCCAGGTCCTTCAGGCGCGGCTCCTTGTCATAGTCGAATATGATGACCATGCCGCCCGTGCTGGTAAGTTCCTTAGGAAAACGGATCTCGGCCCCAGTCAGGGCCACGCCCAGGCGCGACTTGGAGATGCCGCGTGAATCAAAATAGGAATTAAGCGCAAGGGCGCGGCGTATGCTCTTTATCTTGACATCCCCCTCGGCGCTGCCTTCGGGCACTATAAGACAGTCGGCCTTTCCCAGGGTGAAGATAAGCCCGGCCAGCAGGGCCAGGTCCCTGCTGTTGCTCGCCCGGAAAGAGGTTTCGCCGGAGAAGAACGCGTTCGTGTCAAGCGTCAGTGCCCGGGGCAGGGACTCACCCATATAGATCTTGACGCTGCTGGAACGACCAAGCTCCGTAAGTATCTCGCGGCGCATCTGCGTAATTTTTGAGGATATCTTTTCGTTGATGCGTTCCTTCTGTGCGGCGGCAGCGTTAGCCTTGGAATTATCCTCCCCCGCTTCGTCCTCCTCCGGGGCGGCCTCGGCGGGCTGGCGTTCCACCTCCGGTTCCGGCTTATTATCGGAAACCTCGTTAAGCGTCGAGGCTTCGGCGCCGCCCTCGCCGGCCGTATTCACGCCGGTGTTCATGCGCATGGTTATCTTCGATATATATTCGTTGGCCAGGGCCCGCTCGGCCGGGGTGCCTTTCGTGAGTATGACCATGAACCGGTCCATCGCCTCGGTATCTTCGCCTTCGTGGTAAAGGCGTATGGCCTGCTCCATGGGACGGCTGACGCCGCTCCCGGAAGACTGCGCGTACAGGACCACCGGCTGCAGAAGCGCCGCCGCCAGCAGGATATTGAGCGCAAATTTTTCCACGGTTTTTTTAGTCATGTCGCGACCCCGCCGCATCGTCCTTAAATTTTCCGTCCTACTATATTTAGCATTTTTCCGTTTGCCTAAATATTGCAGGATTGTTACAGAACCGTGTTTTCCCCCCGGTCCCGGTACGGCCCGTGCGCGCTATTGCGGCAGCGCCCTGAGGCGCGCGGCTACGGAGGCGTTGGCCGGCTCCAGCTCGAGGAATCTTCCCCACTCGGCGCGCGCCATGGGAAAGTTGCCTTCTTTCTCGTACAGCACGGCCAGCCCGTAGCGCGCGGAATTATCGAAGTAATTCTCTTTAAGCGCCGCGCTCATATCGGCCCTGGCCTCGCTGAACCTTCCCGCCTTGAACAGGAGTTTTGCGCGCAGCACCCTGGCCTTAGGATTGCCGGGGTCCATGCCGAGCAGCGCGTCGGCGGCGGACAGGTCCCCCGGGCGCGGAGCAGGCGCCGCGAGGGCCGCCGTTAACCGCCGGTACTCCGCCAGCCATTCCAGGTCGGGGTCGCGAGATAGCCGCAGCTGGCGGGAAACCCCGGCCAGGTTTTCCGCGAGCATCATATTCTCGGGTTCGACTTTTACCCCCCGGCCGTAAGCCTCCCGGGCGCCCTGATAATCTTTGTTAAGAACGCGAAAATATCCCAGCGTGTTCCACATATTCCCGTCGTGGGAGAAAACCGAGGCCGCCTCCGTGAAATCCGCCGCGGCCTCGCCGCCGTACTTCTCCTTGTCCGGCAAAGCCATGTACGCCTTGGCCAGCGCCTGCCATACCGGCGCGTTCAGCGGGTTTATGAACGACGAAACTTTCAGATAATCCAGCGCTTCGCGCGTACGCCCCAGCCGTGTCAGTATTATGGCCCGGTTAAAATATATCTCGTCATACCCGGCGTTGGATTTAAGGGCTTCGGAATAAGCCCAGGCGCCCTTCTCGGCGTCTCCCGAGCGGACGAAAGCGTTGCCCATCTCATAATTGGAGTTAACTTCACGCGGATTTGACTTCCACGCTTCCATGAGTTCCGCGGCCGCTACCGGGAAATTATTGGTGCGCATGGCCCTGAAGCCGTTGAAATAGTGGAATTCCCGCATGAACTGGCGCTGCCAGAACAGCCCCCCGCACAGGCACAGGGCCAGCAGCGCGAACGCCGCGGCCCGCGACGCTGCCGGGAACTTCCAGCGCGGCCTCGGGGATACTCCGGCCGTTTTACGGGCGAGAGCCCCGGCCATCCACCAGAAGGCCAGCGCCGGGACGGAAAAGTGCAGCGACACGTTAAGCATGTTGTCGGCGAGCATCCCGAAGATCCCCGCGGCCAGCGGCACGGCCTCGTAGCGCGCCTCGGGACCGGCCGCTTTATAGAACCTTAGAAAGCCGAAGAACAGCGCCGCGAGGAACCAGATATATATACCGAGCCCGAGGATCCCGGCCTGCGAGAACTGCTCCAGCGCTTCGTTATGCGCGTTGTTGGCGTGCGTGCGCAGGTTGCGTATCACGGGAAAATTCACGAGGATCCTGCCCTGGTAGAAGGGGTAAAAAAGCTCGAACAAGCCCCAGCCATTTCCAAGCAGGGGGTTTTCAAGGCCCATTTGCCACGCGCCCGTCCACATCAGCAGGCGCTGGTGGAACGAGGCGTAGACCCGCCCCTCGTCGCCGGAGAGCGTCATGGCCGAAGGCGACCTGATGCCGGAAGAGGCCTCGGAGATCCTGTCGGCCATGCCTGAACTGAACGGTTTCAGCGAATCCGCCGGCCACAGCACCAGCAAAGCCAGCGTGACGGCGAAGAAAGGCGCAAGGAACCGGCGGTTTACGCGCAGCATACGGCGGTGCGAGGCGAAGGCGAACATGAACGCCAGGGCCGAGGCCGCGCCTATCCACGAAGAACGGGTGAGGCTGGACAGGAGCATCCCCCCGTAAGCCAGGCAGACCAGCCCGTAGTATGCGCGCTGAACACGCGTGCCGGCCTTCATCAGCATCGAGACCGCCAGCGGCAGGAAGAGCACCACGTAAGAGGAGATGAAGTTGGGATTGCCGAAAGTGGAAACAGAGCGGTTGCCGTAAGGATTCATCAGCTTGGCCCACACAAGCTCCACGCGGAAATACTCGAGTATGCCGTACAGGGAGGCTATCGCGCCGACGGAAAGGGCGAGGTGGAGTATATCCTCCTGGCGGCAGCGGCGGATCAGAAGCCAGACGGCCGTAAAGCCGGAAACCCAGAGCAGAGCGCCGTACGGGTCGAAGAACCGGTCAAAAAAACCGTCTCCCGCCGGCACCGTCCTCAGCCAGGGAAAGAGGAACCATAAGGCGCCCCAGCCGAAGATGAACGCTAGCCACTTCCACGCGGGGATTTCCTCATCCGCGCCCGCGAACGGCACGCTAAGGGAAAGATAGAAGGCCCCGAGGCAGTTGACCAGGAAAAATATCCCGGCGCGCAGCCCTTCCGAAGCCATGGAGGGATGGAAAAACGCCGCGTGCCCGGTCCAGGACCAGGCGAAAGAGGCGCAATATACCAGCCCCAGCGCGCCCAGGGGTCTGGAAAGGGCGCTCACCGGCAGCAGCCAGCGTCCCCGCTTTATGGAAGCGGCTATAAAAAGCGCGGCCGCGGCCAGGATGGAAATATTCAGCAGGGTTATCTGCAGGTAATACGGGTTGCGGGTGAGGTTGGTGAAAAATATGAGCGGGGAAACAAAAAAAGCCGCGGCCAGGAGAGGCGCCAGCGCGCCGCGGGACACAGGCAGTTCGTGCTCCGGGCCCTGCGTCATTTCTTTTTCTGGGAGAGCAGCGCGGCGGGGATCCTGCTCTTCATTATGGCCAGGTTGCGGGAGGCCTGCTGGAACGTCGGGTCCTTGGCCAGAGCCAGGTTGTAATTTTCGAGCGCTTCCCTGTATTTGCCCATCGCATACTGCACGTTGGCGAGGTTGGTGTAAGCTTCCGGGGTGTCGTGCAGATGCCCGGGTATGTAACATTTCCAGGCGTAAAGGTTATTTTTATACTCACGCTCCGCCTCGGCCAGCTGGCGGCGCACGATGTATATCTGTGCCTTCCTGTAATAGTTAAGGTCGTAAACCGGGTCCAGCTGTTCGTAAAGGTCGAAGCGGGCCAGCGCCTTATCCAGGTACTGCTGCGCCTCCTGCGGGCGGCCGGTTTTTATCAGGTAGTCGTACATCTTGATGTACAGCGATCCGACCTGATGATGCATCTGCACGTAATTCGGAGCGACCTCTCTTACCTTTTCATAAGCGTCGATAGCCCTTTCATAGTCGTTGCGGGGCTGGCCGGGGGAGTCTCCCCATTCGGGGTGGCAGGATTTATCCATGCTGAAGCGGTCGTTGAACACGTTACCGGTGAAGTAGTACGGCATTGTGAAATACTTATTGAGCTGATTTACCTTCTGATAGTACGATATCGCGTCGTCCCACTTTCCCTGCTTGGAGAAAAAGATCGCCATGTTCTGGTAAACGTCGCCTTTGAACCAGCCCCAGAAATAGTAGAGCGGCAGCAGCATGATGAGCACCACCGCCGGCACGAAAGGGGACATGCCGCGCAGCACCACCACGGCAAAAGCGTAAACAGCGCCGCCCACGCAAGCCGCCAGCAGTATCCAGGCCAGGTACCACTGCAATATCTCTCCGCCGGCCACGTAGTTGGTGAGAGGCCCCTGGAGCTCGGAGAACTGGCTGAATACAAGGTAGGCGAAGTATATAAGGCTGCCCAGCGCCGCCGCGCGGGCGGCCCACAGCGTCCAGAGCCAGGCGTCGCTCGGGGACTCCTTTTCGATCTTAACGTCGCCGCTGTAGTGCAGCTCCCAGAGGGCGCGGCCCCTTGCCAGGCAGATTATCACTCCGGGCAGCAGGCCCAGGTAGACGCCGGAGGAGACAAAGCGCATACTGACATCGGTGAAATTGTGGGCCAGCATACCCAGGAGGGCCGTCAGGTAGCCAAGCAGGTCGTAGGCAACCGGCGGCGGCCGGCTTCCTTTAAGGTTTCCGGTAAGCGAACTGAGCGCCCTCAGGCCTATCGTGGCCACGAAGAATATTATCCACAGGTAGAGACCGAAGCCTATAAGCCCGTTGTCCATCCACTGTTCCAGGTGTTCCTGCTCCGCGTGGTCGGTCTCGGTATTGTGCTTTCCCTCTATGTGGAAGATAGCGGGACGGCGGTAAGCGGGGTAGATAACCTTGAAACTGCCGACGCCTATGCCCGTAAGCGGACGCGACTCTATCATTTCCCAGGTCGAAAGCCACGTGCTTATGCGGAAAGTATACGAAGCGGTATTCCCGATCTCATAGATGACCCCGAGGGCGGTTATCGGCAGCAGCGAGGCCAGCAGCAGGAATTTCAGCCGACCGATCTTAAGCTTTTCCCTGAGGAAGAAATAGCCGTAAAACATGACGAACAAGAAGGAGGAGATGCCGAAACCGAGGAGCGCCCCCTTGGTCTCGGTGCCGTAAAGGCAGAGCAGGATAAGCGCCAGCAGCGGCAGGAGCAGGAAGGAGCGCTTTTTAAGGTACTGCGCCAAAGCTATCGGGGAGATCAGGACGAGGAAATTACCGAAGAAATTGGGGTTGCCGTAAGTGGAAAACACCCTGGTGCCGAAAGCCCCGCGCCAGATGAACGGATCGAGGCCAGGCCCCTGGTCCCTCGTAGGGAAACAGTGTATGTCCAGGTACTGCACAAGGCCGTAGATAACCGCTATATAGGCGGTCACTATCAGTATTTTGGTAAGGCGGTCCACGGCCTCCGACGTAAATTCTCTTATAACTATCAGCGTGACCGACATGTATAGTATGTAGCGCACGAAATCGTCGACGCTGGGACCCTTATACGGGGCGTGCAGGAAGGATATCAGCACATACAGCAGGTAGGCGAAGAAGGGCGCCAGGAAAATAAAATCCTCGCGGCGGAAGGCGCGGCGGCCCTCCAGTATCAGGAGGGATACCCACATGCCGAGCAGGCCTATGCCGCCCATCTGCAGGAGGGTTATCTTAACCTGCGCGGAATCGTAGGTGCGCAGATAGAAGGTGTCCGAAATAAGGAGGTACAGCAGCGGCAGCCACCACCAGATGGCTTTGCGTGCGAAACTCACGCCGGGAGCGAAATTTATATCCTCGAGATTCGTGACAGGCGGGTTGGTCTTTTTAGCCATTATAGTTCGCAGTAAATCTTCAGCCGAGGATGGGACTTTCCTTCCCCCGCCCGCCTTCGCGGGCTCCTCCAGGACCGGCCGCGCCCACTGTCGCTTCGCTTTTCATCCACCGGATGCGTGGGCGTCGGCTTCAAGTCCCATCCGATAGTAAATTCTTCAGCCGAGGATGGGACTTTCCTTCCCCCGCCCGCCTTCGCGGGCTCCTCCAGGACCGGCCGCGCCCACTGTCGCTTCGCTTTTCATCCACCGGATGCGTGGGCGTCGGCTTC
>CAISZM010000019.1 GCA_903889965.1 uncultured Elusimicrobia bacterium | reverse complement strand
TATTACGTTCAGGAGCGAGCGCCACCAGCGCTGCTCGGCCTCCCTGTAGGTGATGTCCCTCTTGGATACCCCTTCCATTTCCGTTTTCATCTTTCCCATCAGGCGCGTCACCGAAGCCGCCAGGTCCCCGAGTTCATCCCCGCGGGCCGGGAAGCGGAGATCGAAGTTCTTGAGCGACACTCCCTCCACGCTGTCGCGCAGCGCTTCCATCGGGGCGGTAACATAATGATAGAGGAAAAAGTAGAGAGGCAGGCCCAGCAGGAAGAGCACGCCTATAGCCCCGAATACGTACTTGCGCATGGCCGCGCCTATAAGCACCTCGGCTCCGGCCCTGGAAACCAGAAGGTCCATGATGCCGATAATCTCCTGCCTTATGGAAAAAGGTATGGCTATCTCGTAGAAAGGTTCCCCGCTGACCTGGCGGGTTTTGGGCATCTTGGAAAGATACGCCTGGGCGATGGCGTCCGTGAGCGGCGGCTGCTGCACCTTGAAATCGTCCCAGGTCGCGCCGATGAACCGGGCATCCTTGTGCCAGCGCACCGTCCCCTGGCGGCTCAGGTAAAGCAGCGAGGTTATGCGCTCATCCTTGGTGAGCGACTGCAGTATGTCGTATTCCTCGAAAGAGATAGCCTTGGGGCTGTTCAGCAGCCCTACGCGCAGCGTGGGCGCGTACACTTTCACGGTCTCTATAATATCCAGCTTAAGCTTCTCGTCGAACGTCCACTTGAACAGGTTGTAATAAAAAACCCCGCCCAGGAACATCACATAGACGCCTATGCCGACGAACCACAAAAGCCATCTCATCGTAAGCCGCATATAATTGCCTTTAGACCTTAACTTCCTTACTAGATTCTAGCAAACGGCTGTTTCCGAAATATTGCGCGGCCGCGCGGACAAAAAAAGGGGAGGGGTGTTCCCCTCCCCCGCGCTCGCCGGGCGTGGCGCTACTGCCCGCCGGAACGTATCTGCTCTATGCGCTTCAGGCCGGAGGCGGCGTCTATATTGCTGGGGTCGAGCTGCCTCGTTATGGTCCACTCGTCGCGGGCCTTGTCGTAGTCGGAGTTTTGGAAATATTTGAGACCCTCGATGTAGTGCTGCTGGGCGGCCAGCTTGTTCTCCTCGCTGACCCCCTGCTGCGTCTTCACTACGCCCTCCGCGCCCTTGAGCTTGGCTTCGGCTTCAGCCTTCTTGCGATCATCTTCCTCTTTGGCGCGGCGCTCCTCCTCCAACTTCGCGCGGCGTGAAGCCTCATCTGCGCGGCGCTTTTTGTCCGCGAGTTCCAGGCGCATCTGCTCGCGTGTGCGGGAAATAAGAGTGTTCAGGTAGGCCATATTCGCGGTGTAGGGCTTGGCCTTGTCCCATTCCCCTATGGCCTCGGTGTATTTGCGCACGCCGTAAAACTTCTTGCCGGAGGCTATGAAGCCGTTCTCTATCTCGCTCCTGACCTCGGCCATAAGCTTGTTCGTCTTGGAGTCTCCGGGCTGTATCTCAAGAGCCACGGTCAGCCCCTGGTAGGCCTCGGTGAGGCGCCCCTGCGCGTAGAACTCGAGGGCCTCCTTCAGCTTGTCGTCGGCGCGCTGCTGGCGCAGCTCGTCCTCCAGGCGGGTCACCCACTCTATCGTACGGGGGTCCCTGGGTTTCAGAAGCAGGGCGTTGTAAAAATTATCCAGGGCCGCCTTGAGGTTGCCGTTCTTGTAGGCCTCGGCGCCTTTCTGGGAATAATAATCCTTCATGTCGTCTTTCATCTTGGCCAGCCAATACTTGGCCTTGATATTGTTGGGGGAAAGCTTAACGACCTCCCCCATCTTACTGTAGGCCTCCGATATGCGGCCTTCGTTGTAGTAAGAAAGGGCTATCTTGAACCGGTCCTCTATCATAAGCTTCTCGCTCATGACCGGCCGGGCGCTGCCGCGCAGCTGGGTGGAGGCCTCCATCAGCATCTGGGCGTCGCGGTAATTCGGGTCTATGGAAAGGATCTTCAGCGCCAGGTCCTTGGCGTCCTCATAGTTGCCGTTGCGGTAATAGTCGAAAGCGCTTTCGTATATATTATCCAGCATGTTGCCCTGTATCTTCGCTTTTTCCAGCTTGACGGTTTCAAAGAACTTCTTTTTCTCCTCCAGCTCGCTCAAGGAGCCCAGGCCTATCTTCTGCACGTCCAGGAAAAGCGACTCCTCGCTTTTGACCCTGCCCGTCTGTGACGAGGCCGTGGCGCAGAGCGACGCCAGGAATAAAGCCGATAAAATAATATTTTTCATAAAGAACTCCGCCTTGCCGGCCCCGGCCTAGAACGGCATGCCGCCGGTCATCAGGTCGTTCACCATGGGCGACAGCATCAGGATAAATACCGTGGGGAATATGAAAATAAAGAGCGGGATGAGCATCTTGGTGGAGGCTTGCGCGGCCAGCTTCTCGGCCCTGTTCAGCCGGCGGAAGCGCATGTCCGTGGAATAATTGCGCAGCAGTTCCACGAGGCTCGTGCCCAGCTCGTCCGACTGCACGATAAGTCCGACGAAGGAGCGCACCTCCTGCAGGCCGGTGCGCATCGAAAGATGGCGCAGCGCTTCACGCCGGGCGTAGCCCATCTGGACCTCGTTTATGGTGCTCTCCACCTCTTTTTCCAGCCCCGTCTTCACCGGGGCTATCTTCACTATACGGTCGAAAGCGGTCATATAATCCAGCCCGGATTCTATCATAAGGGCCGCGAGGTCGACGAAGGTGGGAAAGTTGTGGATGATGTCTTCCTGGCGCCTGCGTATGCGGCGGGAATAGCTGACGAGGTCGGGCAGCACGAACCCCATGGGGGCCAGCACGATGGAAAAAACGGACTGCGTCAGGACGAAAGCCAGGATCGGCAGCGCCGCGCCGGCTATCATCTTGATATGCAGCATCTTAAGCGGGTTGGTGTCGGGCGGCCGGCCGAGCAGCATGTAGGTTTCTTCCAGCTTCTTCTCCATGCCAAGCCGGCGCGCGAAAGTCAGGTCCAGAATGTCCCAGTAGTTCTTGCTGCCGTCGAGCTTCGCGAAAAAGGAAGTTTCCTTCCCCTGCATGTCGCTGATATCGCCTATGGGCGAGCGGTCCTCCGAGCGCGGGGAAAAGAAGCGCTGCGCCGCGGTGAAAACCGCGGCCGAACCGATCAGCGAAAGTATAAAAATCAAGGCTTTTACGAATTGCTCCTGCATATCCGGAATATTCATATCAGACCCTTATTTTGCCGAGGCTCGCAACGACTTTCATGCCTATAGCTATCCAGATGGCGCAGAAAATGAAGACGCCGAACCCTATCGGCGTGCCGTAGAACTTTATCATCGTGTCGGGCTGGAACATGAACATTACGCCCAGCATGATCCACGGCATTATACCCACCACTATGGACTGTATCTTCTGCTGCGCGGTCATGGCCTTGGTCTTTTCCTCGAGCTTGGACTCTTCGCGGATGTCTATAACGATACGCTCGAAGACCTTGGTCAGGTTGCCGCCCATCTGGCGCTGCAGCACTATGGCCCGTATCATGTACGCGAGCATCTTGGAGGCCACGCGCTCTTCCATAACGCCCAGGGCTTTTTCGAAGGTCATACCCAGCTGGTAGTTTTTTATCACAAGGGAAAACTCGTCGGATATCGGGGGCAGCAGGTCCTTGGACACCATTTCGAAGCCCTGCACCACGTCCAGGCCGGAACGGAGACAGTTGGAAAGCAGGATGAGGCCGTCCATCAGCTGCGTGTCCACTTTTTTGCCGCGCCGCTGCTTCATGTACTCCAGGACGAAATTAGGCGTGCGAAGTCCCACGGCCACGCCGAGCAGTGACAGGAACAGGAAAGCGTAGATGTTCATGGTCACCAGGCCGATCAGGGCGAACACCGCCACCGGCACGATGACCAGGTATTTCACGTTTATGGCTATGAACTGGCGGGAGAAGGCCTCGCTCCATACCTCTACTTTTTTGGCGTAGTCCCCCATCATGGCGTTGGTCTTGGAATCGTTCATCAGGAAGAAGAGGCGCACGGCAAGGAAGATTAGGACCATGCCAAGTACGGCTAGCGCAGCGGAGAAGGTGATGGCGGCCTGCGATTCGTTCTTCGGACTCTCGTACCTGGCATGGGCGTTGAAAAGCGACCGGAAGGTGTCCTGGCTGAGCATGGCGGAAGAGGTAACGGCCTCGGCATAGGCCCTGGAGTCCGTGCTGGAGATGGCGTCGGCGACGGACTCCATTTCCTTGAGTATCAGGTTGAAGGACGCCATTATGGTGCGGCCGCGGCCGTTGAGCGAATCGCCCATGGTCATTTTCGAGGTTCGTGCCCTGTAAAGCCTGTCGAGGGACATCTGGAAGCGTATGCGCGTGTCGGCGTATTCCTTGACCAGGAGGCCGGGCTGTATGCTGGCCCCTCCGGCCTCGGGCGGGAAAGTTTTGCGGGTAAGCTCGAGGTACTCGTAAAGGATGGAAACGGGGGTCTGCCAGATAGCCGCCTCGGAAAGTTCGCCCTCTTCAGGGTCGCGCCAGACCTTGCGCGCGGCCATTTCCGGCACCGCCTCGCCTATCCACTGGGGCATGTTAAAGGTAGCTTTTACGCCCCTGCAATCGACCGTGTGTTTAAGCACGCTGGCGTCTTTTACCGGCTGCAGGTAATAATAGAACAACTGCATTTTCACCGCGGCGCAGGAGACCTCGTCCATCTCGGCCTGTGTGAAAACACCGGCCGACAGGGGGGCGGACGCGCAAACGGCCAGCAAGAGACAAATAAGGAGTTTTTTCATAATCAACGCCCGGCGCGCTGGCGCTTCTGGTCCTCCGTCCAGAACATTTCCACCGGCACGTGCATGCCGTGCGTTTCGAAATCCTTGAAGAACTTGGGCGGGTCCCCGGTGGCGCTGAAATACCCGGCCACCTTGCCGTTCTCGTCCACGCCTGTCTGCTGATACTTGAACAGATCGTGCGTCAGAACCTGGTTCTCCTCGCGGCCGGTGATCTCCGTTATGGCCGTTATCTTGCGTGTGCCGTCCGAAAAACGGGTCAACTGCACCACCAAGTGCACGGCGGAGGAGATCATTTCGCGCAGCGCCCAGACGGGCAGGTCCACGCCGGCCATAAGGCACATGGCCTCCATGCGGGTCAGCGCGTCGCGGGGAGTATTGGCGTGAATGGTGGCCAGCGAGCCCTCATGGCCCGTGTTCATGGCCTGCAACATGTCCAGCGCCTCGGAACCGCGGACCTCGCCTACCACTATGCGGTCCGGGCGCATACGCAGGCAGTTCTTGACCAGGTCGCGGATATTAACCTCGCCCTTCCCCTCTATGTTCGGAGGACGGCTCTCCAGGCGCACCCAGTGCTCCTGCTGCAGTTTAAGTTCGGCGGTATCCTCGACGGTCACGATGCGCTCGTCCTCGGGGATGTAGCTGGACAACATGTTCAGGAAAGTGGTTTTACCGGTGCCGGTGCCCCCGGAGATGATGATATCTTTGCGCAGCTTCACGCAGGCCCTCAGGAAATCCACGGCGGTCTGAGAGATACTGCCCTTCTTTATCAATTCCGTGTCGGTGAAAGGCTTGGCGGAAAAGCGGCGGATGGTGAGCGTGGGGCCCGAGATGGCAAGAGGCGGTATAATGCCGTTTATGCGGGAGCCGTCCCTCAGGCGGGCGTCCACCAGGGGCACAGACTCGTCTATGCGGCGGCCGAGCGGCGCCACGATGCGCTTCATAACCTGCATTATCTGTTCGTCGTTCCTGAACTTATATTTGGTAAGCGTCAGCTTGCCGGCCTTTTCTATATAGATCTTGTCGTAAGAGTTCACCATGATTTCGGTGACGGCCGGGTCCCGCATCAGCTCTTCCAGCGGGCCCAGGCCCAGGATCTCGTCGAGCAGCTCGTTGATGAATTTCACGCGCTGTTCCCTGGTGAGCGGAGTCGCGGTCTCTTTCTGCAGCAGCCCGTTTATTATCCCGTCCACCCGCAGGCGTGTTTCCTTATTCAGGGCCGGGTCGTCGGAAATTTTAACGCGTTCGGTTTCCAGCGCGGCCACCACGTTGCGGTGCACTTTTACCTTCAGTTCCTCCCAGAAGGGTGGCACATCCACGCGGACGGCGTTAGGCTGCTGCCCGGCGGCTCCGGAAGCCGGGCCGGCCGCGGCCGCCGAGTCATCCTTCTCCGTGGGCCGCCAGAGCATGTCCGAGCCGCTGGAAAAATCCGTTGAGGCAATGCCGGAAACCCACTGTTTTTCAGCCGGCTTGAGCACGGCCAGACGGTCCAGCAGCACGCGCAGTATGCGCACCCACTGGGTATTGGGCTGCTCCGTGATCAGTATCTTGTTCTGGTTCGCGTAGGCGGGCAGGGCGTCTTCCCACGGCATGAAAGCCAGGATGTCCTTGCCCATCTGCTTGAAGAATTTTTCCACTTCCTTGGGATCTACGGCGCCTGGCATGTCGTAGAGGTTCGCCACTATCTCGAATTTGCTCATCGGGAAGTGCAATTCGTTTATCTCGCGGAACATCCCGGCCGTGGCGTTAAGCGACGAGACGTTGGAATTGGTCACCCAGAAGACCAGGTCCGAGATGTCGAACGCGAAGACCTGCATCGGGAAATACGGGTCGACATCGATAAAAATGTCGAAATTCTGCGACAGCCGCGACAGCATGGGGAGTATGATATCCGGCGACATCTTGGCCACGTCGGAGCGGCGCTTGCTCAGCGGCAGCACGCCTACGCCCCACTGGGAGATGGGTATCTTGCCCTTCAGCAGCACGCCAAGCGCGCCCACTGACTCGCGGCCCAGGGTCCTGATGATCTCAGCCATAGAAGGCGGGTTGAGGCCCAGGAGCTGCGCGTGCTCGGACCGGCACATGGGGTCAAGCGGCAGGATAAGGACATTGCGCTTCTGGAAGTTGGCCCAGGCCAGGGCCAGGTTCATGACAATGGACGTCTTGCCCACGCCCTCTTTAGGACCCGAGAACGTTATCACCCTTGGGGTAAGGTTGTGATTTTCCATATAAGCCGCCGGCCGCGCCGTCTGGCGGGGCAGCTGCCCCGCGAACCGAACTTCTTACTTGATAATGTCGAAAGTTATGAACAGGAAGAGCGAGCTCTGCTCCTCCACGATGTCGGTGGAGCTGAAAAGCGCGCCGATAAGCGGCAGGCCGCCCAGCACCGGCACGCGGTTATGGGCGACGCTTCTTTTGCTCTGCTTAAGACCGCCGATGACCAGGGTTTCGCCGCTCTTAAGCTCCACTTCGGTCTGTATCTGGCGGGTTACCATGGAGGGGATGGTCGTCCCGGACGCCACCACAGGTTTGGAGTAGTCGGGGTTGGAAACCTCCAGCTGTATCTGCACGTCCACGGTGTCCTTTTTATCGGTCAGCACCACCGGCAGCACGTTCATGATCACGCCGTATTTCTTGAATTCAGCGCCCACGCCCTGGTTATTGGAATAGGGCACGGGGATCTCTCCGCCCACGGTGAAGTTGGCCTGCGTGCCGCTCTTGGTGATAACCTTGGGGTTGGAAAGCAGCTGCGCCTTGCCCTCTGTTTCCAGGAGCTTAAGGGAGGCCGTAAGCTGGGTCTTGCGTTCGAAGTCGCCAAGGGTGATTATCCCCGGTATGGACTTTTCCGTGAAATCGAAGAACTGGTTCCAGGAAAAGCCGCGCGTCTTCTGAAGCGAACCGCTTATTTCCACGATGTCGGCGCTCACTGCCACCATCTGAGTGACCTCCGCGGACGCAGCGGCCGAAAGCCCCAGCGCCAACACGGCAAGAATAATTTTTTTCATGATAGTGTCCTATTTTATGAGCCGCTTGAAAGAAGCTATCTCCATCGGGTGCAGTTCCACGTCCCCCAGGCCGCGCACGACCACCACCACGTCTCCCTGTTTCAGGGAGAGGGCGAGGTACTGGGCCTCGTTCGGGTTAAGGGCAAGGCTGAGCGCTGATTTCTCGGAGAAAGACTGGTCAGCCGCATCGGAAGCCGCCTTAGCCTTGGCCTGGATGCTGGAAAGACCCTGGCCCAGGTTGGCGCCGACGCCAAGCACCAGCACGTTCTGCAGTATCGTGGCGGTAACCTTTTCCTTGCGGTTATCGCCCATAACGGCGTCAAAAGTGACGAGGATGTCCACGCGGTCGCCAGGCTTTATCAGGCGGAGAAGATCGTTATCGAGGGGCAGCACGCAGCCGCGGTAACCCGGAGGCACCTTCACGCTCAGGCCGGCTTCGGGGCTGAGGGAGACAAGCGCGGACTGGGTGATCTGGTTGCCCTTGGGAATGCGTATGGCGGTTACGAGGTTGGTGACCAGCTTTATGTCCGACTGGCTTTTTACCTCGTAGGCGTCCTGCTCGAGGTACATGCGCGGCATTTCAACGGTTTCAACCAGGTCCACGTTCATTATGGTGCGGGCCGGCAGGTCATACTTGGCCGTCAGCACTACAGCGTGCTCATGCTGGGCGCCCAGCGCCCTCTCCTTGGAGGTGAGCACCCACCAGTAGATGATCGACGCGGCCAGCGCCAGCACGACCGGAACGAGCATGCCTTTCTTTTCCATATATATATTCTCCCGTTAAATTATTAACTCCCCGTTAAATCCTTGTTAAATCAGTATGTGGTGTACGGCCGTTCCACCGGCATGCGCACCGTCACGGTAATAATCCTTTCCTTCTTCCCCCCCGGCACATTCGAAAGCACGTAGCTTGACCCCGGGAAAACGAGCTTGACCCTGTAGTTCAGCGTCACCTCCCAGTCCACGCTCGGCTGGTGGGACTGCGGGTCTTCGGGGATACTATTCGTTACGAACTGGCCCTTGGCGGTATTCCCGGCGGTCGCCTTGAACATCGTCCCCATCACGTTATCCATCTTCATCTGCGCCAGCGCGGCCCCGCCGCCCGAACCAGAACCGTTGGGCCCGGCCACCAGCGAACCTATGCGCGCCATCTCGTAGGCGCAGTGGTGCGCAAGTATTATCTGGTAGCCGATATTGCCCATCTCCATTATAAAGAACAGGAGCAGCATGAACAGCGGCAGCACCAGCAGCAGCTCGACCGTGACCTGCCCGGCCCTTTTAACGCTCCTGGCTCCCGCGGCTAGGCGGGCGGAGATCACCGCGATAAAGGCTTTACTGTGCATATAGCCGCCTTTCCCGCGGACGGCCGCGGGAAACGCCCGAACTATGTACTCCTGGGCCGGGCGCTTAAAACGCCCCTGCCCGGAACGCTATCCGCTAAAGCTCAGTTATCCCGGATTGCCGGCAGAAGAGCCCAGCGTGTTGACCGCTCCGTCTATTTTCTGCTGGATCCCCTGGAAGAGCTGGGGCATATATCTCTTCAGGGCGACGCCGGCGATGAGCACCACGCCCACCACTACGGCAAGCATCAGCAGGTATTCAACTGTATTCTGACCTTTGCGTTTTCTAAGCAGCTTGTTCATTTTATCCCTCCATAAACGATCTCAGATCCATCGGCATCCGGCTTCATGACGTATGCCGTTAAAAGGGCGATTCCTTATACATGGTCGTTATAAGCCGCCCGCCGCCGGTAAACTCCCTGGCGACCGAGTACGAAAGCACCCTGTACATCAGAGCGAACGCCACAACCAGAGCCACGGTGACAAGCAGGTACTCGACCGCCGTCTGGCCCGGGCGGCGCCTTAAGCCGTTAGCCCCGGCCCGCAAGCCGGAGCCGGATTTTCTGCCGGCGAAAAGCATCTGTTAACCTCAGCCCGCGGCTTTTAAAACTGGAACCGCAGGGACATCTGGCTTGTCTTTCCCAGGGCGCCATACGGCGCCATGGTGTAATCAAGGCCCATGCCGTACCCAAGCGCCTGCGCGCTGTATATTCCGACGCCGAAAGAGAAACCCGATAGACCGCTGAAAAGCTTATCGGCCGTATTCTTGCCCATATTGTCGCTGGGGGCGCAGCCCACCCGCAGCACAACGCGCCCGACCTGGAGGACCTCCTCGGGCAGGCTCAGTTCCACGCCGCCGCTGGGTTTCCACTTCCTGTCGGAGTAGGATTTCTCCTCCAGGACCAGCGTAAAGAAAGGGTTGAACGCATAGGCGCCGCCGAAACGGTGCGCTTTCACCACCTGGTGCGACTTCCCGGACGCGTTCAGGTTGGCCCAGCCGACGGAGAACTTGCGGCCCAGCTTCAGTATGGCGCCCATATCGAAAACGAGGTTCTTGTACTTCTTGCTGTGGCTGTTATCAACGGACATGCTCTCCATCACTTCCTTGGCGCTGATGCCCACAAGGAGCCGCTCAAGAAAAAAACCCTTGGCCAGCGACAGGGAAGCGTAGCCGTTGTTCGCTTTCACCCCGCCGCTGTCCTGCGGGATGCCCTCCGAGTCGCGAGCGTCAAAGCCGTTTATGTCGTAATACGCCATGTTGGCGCCGATCACGACCTGCCCTATCGGGTGGACATAGGACATATAGTGGCCGGAATAGCCCTCAAGCCAGCTCAGGTAGGAATACGAGCCTTCGCGCATCTGCGCCGAGGCTATACCGGCGGGGTTTATCCCCATGGCCTCGCCGCCTTCCACTATGGAAACGCCGCTGTTGCCCAGGGCCTGGGCGCGCGGGCTGCCGGTGGGGATCTTCAGAAAAGCGGCCCCGTCGGTACCCACGTTATTGTCGGCGGCGGAAGCGGCGCCGTACAACAAAAGCGCGGCGGCCGCGGCAAAAAGCAGGTTTTTCATAATTCTCATAACTCACCGCCTGTAAGCATGGTACGGCCGGCGCCTTCGATCACCTCGAAGGCACCAGTATTTTCTTCACGACCTGGCATACTTCGCGCGTTCCTTCCGAGCCCTCGAACCGCACCACCGCGAAATAAACTCCGGGCGCCACCGCCTTGCCGGCCGAGTTGACCTTCGCCCACGTGTACTTGATATCCTCGTCCTGACCTTTCAGGCCGAAGTCGTTCTTAAAGACAAGGTCCGCGGCCAGGTTATAAACCTTGAGGGTCACCCGCCCGTTCTTCAGGACCGGTATATGGAACCAGCCGCTCGTGCCCACGTACGGGTTGGGGGCAAAGAAAGTCCCCTTGGAGAAATCCCCGCACAGGTCCGCGGAAGTACCCCTGGTCACCGGGACATTGGCCGTTATTATATCGTCGGCGAGGACGGTCCCGGTGGACAGATCGCCGGTCAGCGAGCTGATGCCCCCCGTGTTGGTGGAACCGTACACCTTGAAGACATAATTCCCGTCGGGGACCCTTGTCAGGGTAAGGTCGGTGCCGTCCCAGTTCTCGGAGATGTTGGTGCGCGCCGGCCGCACACCTATCATGCGCTTCACCAGGCTGGTAGCCTCGGGAGGATAGGCTACGCCGTTCGTGTCGAACCAGGTCCCCGGCTTGTAGATCTTAGTAACGACCTTCATCGTCTCCGACACCTGGTAGTTGACCACCGCCGGATTGTCGACGGTCAGCGGCGTTATGGCCACGTCGTAGATGCGCAGGGGATACACGTCTATCGTCATTTGCGCGGTGGCCTTGGTGGTAAGCTGGGCCGACACGTCCTGCGCCGTCACCCGGACATTATATTCCCCGCCAGTCACGAAGTTCCCGTTGCTGTCCTTGCCGTCCCAGAAATCCGCGCAGATGGTGTCCCCGTCGCAGACGCGGTTAGCGACCACGTTCGCCACCACCGTGGAGGGGAGCGTCAGCGTCATTATATCCACGGTCGTCAGCGCCTGCCTGCTCAGCACGTAGTCCACCTCGTAGGGGGGAAGCTTTACCGTGTCCGAGGAGTTATACATCGTCGGTATGCTCGGGATAACGTCGAAAGTGTTGAAGATGATCTGGCCGCGCGCTATATCCACGTAGCCGTAAACCGGGTCGCTCGCGTATACTACCTGCGCCGTCCCGGTGCTGTGCGCCACCAGCGTGAACGGGTAGTGCCCGTCCGGCAGCATGCGCCCGTAGGCGTCGCGCCCGTCCCAGAATTCGGTGGTGATCTTGAGCCCCGAGAGCAGGCTCTGCACGCTGTAGACAGGGACGCCGAGCCCGGTCGGAGGCCAGGGAGAGGGAGGGATGACCACGTTGGTGGGGTAGACGTTGAACTCCACGAACATCGTCTTCGAAAGCGTGAAAGTGGCGCTTACGACGTCGCTGGAACTGCCGACCAGCAGAGGCGAAGTCTTAACGTCCACCACGCGGAACATATTGACGTCTATCGGGACCGTCATGGTGGATGTTTTAAGGGTCGAACACACGAACGGGTCGGTGGTGACAAGCTCGGACAGGTAGGTCCCGCTGGCCACGAACAGGCCATTATCATCCTTGCCGTCCCATGTTTCCATGGTGGCGTAATTGGCGGAGGCCTGCTTATTCTTGACCACGTTGCGCACCAGCGTTTGCCCGTCCATCTTCTTTATATTCAGTGTGACGTAAGCGGTGCGCACTGGCGTATATTTGAAATAGAACGGGTCTATCCCGGACGCCGAAGGCGAGGACCCGACCACCGTGGAAGAGGGGCTCATGAAAGCCAGCACCGGGCCCCGGGCAACGGGCACCACGCCGATATTCGTGCGCATCGTCCAGATCCTTGCGCCGGAGGCGCCCGGCAGTACGGCGTAAACGGCGTAAACGTAGTTGCCGTCGCAGACCGGGCTTCCGGACTCGTCGCGCCCGTCCCAGTAGGTGATAACGGCCTTGCGCGATTCTTTCTCCTCTTTGAAGCGCTTCAGCAGGGAGCCGGTCCCGGCCACCACAGATACCGGCGAAACATTGACGTCAGCGAACTGCGTCCCCGGAGTATAAATTTCTACGTACACGGTAGCCGGCTCGGTGAGCATGTAGCTTATAGTGGCCATGTCGGTAGCGGAGGCGCCGAGCGGCTTTATGGCCACGTCGGTTATCTGCAGAGGGTCCAGCGACATCTGCATCGTGGCCGGGAAGGCCAGGTCGGTGGGCGGCTGCCAGGCGTCATTGGACTGGGCCTCTATGCGCACGAGGTAGTTGCCTCCGGGCACAAGTTCGCCATTGCCATCACGCCCGTCCCAGTAATCGCCATTGGTCAGCGTGCCGTCCGGTGTGCCTTCGCCGATGCGCGGCGTGTCGGATATAATAGTTCGCACAAGCGGCAGGGTCCCGGCCGTATTGGCGTCGTACACGTTTATGTTGACAATGGCGTCCTTGGAAAGCCTGTAGAGTATATTGTAGGGCTGAGCCGCCACGCCGGTAAATCTCCCGACCACCGTGGGTGTGGAGCGCAGCGAGTGTATATTCGTCACGTTCACCTGTATGGGTATCTGGTTCGTTCCGGGGAAGGCGCTGGTCTGCTCTATGGAAATATTTCCTGCCGTAGCGCTCACCTGGTTGGTCTTCACCTTTGCCCTGAAGCCGAACTGGCCATTGGTCTTGCCGAACATGCCGTTGAGGTTATAGGAGCCGTCCCAGGAGGTGCAATAGGTTCCTATGGACCCGCCCGAAGCGCTGCCGGGGCATGAAGCGATATCGTGCATCGGGATGGTCTTTATGGGCGGAGTGGAGGCCTGGTCCAGCGGGTTGGCGCCGGCGGCGAATTTAAAGACCTCAAAGGTCAATTCGTCCACCCCGAAAGCTTCGGTGGAGGTATTGACGCAGGAGATGGTGGCGCAGAGACCCAGGCAGGCCCCGGGATACGCGGAGCGGGGTCTTTCGAACTCGATCAGCGAAGAGTTATTCCAGACATTCCCGCCCGCTGTTAAAAAAGATACGGCCGGGTCCGAGCCGACCACGTCATTACAGTAACCGTTGCCGCCGTTCTTATACCTCACGTCCATATTCGAAAGATAAAGGTTCTGGGCGGAAGCCGTAACGGCCAGGCCGGCGAATAAAATCCAGGCGCCAAGTATTGAAAACAGTTTTTTTCGCATAAGCTTCTCTCCGGAAACTTTAAAATCCAAAAAAACGGCGGCCAGCGCACAGGCATGGCAACTTTTAGATTTTGCCATTTTTACATAATAAAATCAACAAACAAGAATTGCGCGCTTAACTATATAATTCCAGCGAATACTTCTTCAGCTCGAACCCTCCCGCGGGGAGACCGGTTTTTTCCACGGACCAAAGGGTGTCGCCGTCAATACAGAAAGCCGCCGCCCGGCCGCCCCCAAAGGCCTGCCTTGAAACCTCTCTGAACGCCCCGTCCTCAAAAGAGTAGCGGCGCAGGGCGCTCTTTGAGTCCAGAGTCCATAAAGCCCCCCCGTACCACTGCATGCAGACAAGGCTCTTTAAGCCTTCAAGCCGGTAAGAGGCGGCTGAACCGCTTTTCGGGGCCCGCGGGTAATTATAAATGAGGCCGGTTCCGGAGTCAAAGGCCCAAAGACTATAGCCGTCCCAGGCCGCTCCCTGCGGGGAGTTGCCCGGCGCCTTGAGCGTTTCAAGCGCACTGCCGTCTTTATAGTCCCGCCTGGTATAATTGACACGGTCCGCGTCCAGCGTCCACAGGCCGCCGTCGGCCGCGCTCAGGGCCCCCGCGGCGGCGGGCAGGGAGCGGCGCACGGCCAGATCGCCCGCGTCGCGCAACTCCAGCCCCCCGGCAAGGTCTGAAAGCCAGACCCCGTATTTCGTGGCCGCGAGCCCGGATGGGCTTGTGAGGTTCACAGGTACGGAGGCCAGGAGAGTGTAGTGCGCCCCGGCCCGCCATCTGTGGAACTGCCAGGCCGCGCCGCCGGCGAACACCAGGCCGGCAAGTCCCAGAACCACGGCCCTTCTAAATCCGCCGCCGGTCTTTTTGACCGCGGCCGCGGGAGCACAAGTTACCGCAGGTACCGCCCCGCGTTCCATTTCCTCCGGCGCCTTCGGCTCCGGGGCTTCGCTCCCGGCTTTAACGCTTTGCTGCCCCGCAGCCAGGCCCTCCAGCCGCGCTTCAAGATCCTGGATCCTGGCCTGGTCCGAAATCCGGTTATCGCGCTCGCCTGTCAGTTCGGCCCGGACCTTCTCCAGCTCCTCCGCGGAGACCGCCAGCTTCGCCGCTAAATCGTCCCTGCCGCGGGCCGCTGCGGCCAGCTCGGCCTTCACGGCTTCGGCGGCCGCGGCGTTCCCGAGGGCCTCGTCGCGCTCCAGGCGGAGGACATCCACACGTTTGCGCAGCCCGGCTATCTCCGAAGCCGCGCGCTCCAGCGAAGCCTCCGCCGCGGCGAGCTCGCGCCTGTGGTTCTTCTTTTGGGCGTCGAGGGCCTTGACCGATCCCTCCAGGCGCAGCGCCGAGGCCAGCTCTTCGTTGATCACTTCTTCGCGCGCGTCGCGGCAATCCTCCCGGGCTTCGTCCAGCTGGGCTCCGGCCGCCTCGAGCTGCGCGTACAAGTCGCGCAGCTGGGCGTCCTTGGCGGCTATCAGCGCGCGCCACTCCCCCTCGGCCTTCGAAAATTTTTCCCTGAGAAAGCGCAGCGTTTCCATGCCGGACTGGCGGACCTCGTCAGGCAGAACCGCGGCCTCGGGGACATAATAGGTCCCCGCAGCTTTTTTCCAGAGTTCGCCGATATGCCTGTCCATGTCCTTGCTTTCCATAGAAAAACCTAACGGCTCAAAGAGCCCTTAAATACGCAGCTTGCCGCTTTTACAGTATAGCGGAGGGGTATTAACCGGCGGTGAAATAATTATGAACAAAAGGTTACGGGAGGGAGGCCGGAGGCGGGGAACCGGCCTTTTCTTTCTCTTTTGCGGCGGCCACTTCGGAATAGACGGCTATTTGCCCGCGGCCGTGAGACTTCACCCAGTAAAGGGCGTCGTCCGCCTTCTCCAGCAGGGCGTCCATGCTCGAGGCGTCCTGCGGGAAAGTGGAGACGCCTATGCTCATCGTCACGCGGAGTTCGCGGGTCTTTGAGAAGGGCACGGCTATGCGCACCTCCGCCAGCTCCTGGCTCAGGCGCTGGGCCAGGCGCCGGGCCTCGGCCCCGGTGGCCTGCGGCAGCAGTATCACTATCTCGTCCCCGCCGTAGCGGCACGGGAAGTCTATCTTGCGCAGATTGGAGAGTATTACGCGCCCGGCCTCTTTAAGCACCTTGTCCCCTATCTGATGGCCGTAGGTGTCGTTCACTTCCTTGAAGTGGTCGATATCGGCCCAGATAAGGGCGAGCGGCTGCTTGAAGCGCTCCGCGCGGTAGAATTCTTCCTGGAAGCGCTGGTTGAAGTAGCGCCGCAGCGGCAGTTTGGTAAGCTCGTCGTAAAGCGAGAGTTCCTCCACCTTGTCGAAAAGGCGGGAGTTGTCTACCGCGAGGGCGATCTGGCCGCCGAAGGACCTCAGCATCGCCAGCTCCTGCGGTTCGATGCGCTGCTGGCTGAGGAGGTTGTCGACTATGAGCAGGCCTATCGTGACGCCCTGCACCGCGAGCGGCATGTAAAGCACACAGTCCTTGTAGCGCTCCATGAAGGCGCCCGAGCTTCGGCCCAGCACGATATCCGCGAAGCGGTGCGCGCCCGGCTCCAGCGGGATCTCCTCGTACGCGATGCTTTTTATCTTGCCGCGTATGTCCGCGGAAAGCTCGCCCTTCAATTTGCGGTTCTTCTCGTCTATCAGGTAAAGCCTCACGCGGTCGAAGCCGAAATAGGTCTGTATGCCGGACAGTATGTGCCGGAAGCTGTCGCGCACGCGCAGCGCCGTGGCGAACACCTCCGTAAGCTCGGTTATAGCGGCCACGTTCTTGTCGTACTTTCGGTGCAGGGAGAAGAACTCAGCCTTGTAGTAGTCGCGCAGGAAGGACCTGAGGTAGGCGTCAGCCCCGGCCGCTTCGGAAGGCAAAAACCTGCGCGCTCGCGGGGAGCGTTCCATGCGCACCAGCCCGAGGCAGGGCACGACGCTGCTTCCGCCAGCGGGATCGCTGTAGTCGAACCGGAAAGGGGAATAGAGGAAATTGCCGCCGGACGTCCTTGAACGCACCGGCTGCATGGTCTCAAGAGCCCTGGCCGCGGCCGAGCCGGGCTGGGGCTTGAGGTTCTCCTCACCCTCGAACGAAACTCCGGAGGCGTGGCACTGGCGCAGGCGCAGCAGGCCGGTGCCCTCTTCGTACTCGTAGAAGGAGGCGCAGGCCAGCGCGAAACGCTCCTCTACGGACTCGAGGGCCGCGCGCAGGAACGCGTCCCGGCCTTCGTAAAAAACCCGGCCGGGAGCCTCGCCGTAAAAAATTTTTTCGTTCTTTTTCATCGTCGCAAAAAACAAATCTTAAATCCGACAATCTTCAATCTTCAATCTTGAATCTTCAATCTTCAATCCCCCTAGTACAGCGACAGCAAATAATCCGCCTCGCCCTGCGCCATTATAAGTTCCCGGGTCAGGTCCTCCCTGTCGTAATCCCCGCGCGCTATTTTAAGGGACAGGTTCCAGAGCGCCCTTTCAAGCAGCAATTCCGCCGTCGGATAGACCATCATATTGGGCTTAAGTTCGGGCGCGGCGAAAATATGGCGGTAGGCGTCGGATTCGCGTTCATCCCTGAGCCGTTCCTCGAAGACAGATCTGAGGCAGGGAAAGACGCCGAAACTTTCCGTAAAAAAAGAAAGATTGCGCGGCTCCATGGCCCAGGACACGAAGGCCGCGGAACCCGAAGGATCCTGCGAGGAGGCCGACACCGCGAGGTTATAAACCAGCATAAGCCCCCCCCCGGAAGGGTAGCCCGGATAGGGGAGCATACGGAGCCCCGAACGCCCGGAACCCGCGAGCTTCCTCGAGGATATTATGAAGGCGGACTCCTCGGCCGGGCGCGGCCCGTTCTCGAAGCGGTCCGCGCTGAACAGTTCCACCTTGCCGCTCACCGCCAGCTCCAGCCAGTCCTCGATACCGCCGGCCGTCTCTTCGTGCGTAAAAGTGGCCCTGTTGAAATCTTCGGAGAACAGCCCGCCCCTGCGGCCCCAGACGCGCGGCAGCACGTCGGCCACCGAAACGGAACCGGAGGAACCGGGCACGGAAAGGGCGCGCGGGCCGGAGCGCCTCGAGCTCTTCCCGACGCTGTCGAGAGCGGCGCGGAACCCTTCCCAGGAAGCCAGCTCCTTTTCCGGGTCGGAGACCGCGCCCTTAAGCGCCTGCGGCCTGTAGAACAGGGCCGGCGACTCCAGCCACCACGGTGCAGAGAAGGCGGAGCCCTCGTTGCGGCAGAGTTCCTTAAGTATGAATTCCGGATAGCGCCGCTGGGCGAGCGGCTCGACCTTGGAGGAAAGTTCCGCAAGCAGGCCAAGCCTGGAAAAAAGGTCCGTCCAGTTCTGCGGTATCTCTATTATGTCCGGCATCGGGTTGCGCTTTGGATCGCGCAAGTGGGTAAAAAGGCTTTCCCAAAGACTAGCGCGGCTCTTGACCGAAAACTCCACGGCGGTATCAGGATATGCGGCAGAAAACCTGGCCAGCAAGGTCTTAAAGGCCAGGTGTTTCCTGTGGTCGTAGTCAGAAAGCAGCCAGATGATCATCAGTTATATCCCCGCTGAACTGCCGCGCTCTTAAACTCGCGGGGGCTGGAAAGCCGCGCATTCGGACTTCCCACCCTATCCAAAATCTCAGGACTTCTTCCGGCCTGACGTTACTCCGGCCTTCCGGCGGCCCGCCTTCCAGCCCGGGTTTGCCAGTTCCGGCGCCACCTTAAGGCTGTTGGAGAAACCCGCGGACTCCAGGCGTCGCAAGGCGCACAAGGCTACCATGGCGGCGTTATCCGAGCAGTAAGCCTTCTCGGAGAACCTGACCTCGAAACCCTTCAGCGCGGCGAAGGCGGCCCGCAGCGCCCCGTTGGCGGACACGCCGCCCCCCACGGCTATACGCTTAAGCCCCAGGGCGCGGGCGGCGTCCGCGGTTTTTTTAACCAGGGTCTCCACCGCAGCGTCCTGGAAAGCCCTGCACACGCGCGCCCTGTCAGCCGCCGGCAGACGTTTGCCCGCAAGGTAAAAATCCGCTCCTAGCCTGGCTGCAAGGTGGTAGCTGACGGCCGTCTTAAGCCCGCTGAACGAAAAATCCGCGGTGCCTGGCATGAAGGGCCTCGGGAACAAGGGCCCCTTGCCGCGCGCGCCCGCGGCCTCTTTCTCCACGGCCGGGCCGCCGGGGTAGGGCAGCCCCAGGAGCTTTGCCACCTTGTCGAAGGCCTCGCCGGCGGCGTCGTCCCGCGTGCGGCCGAGTACATGGTAATCGCCGTAGCCCCTGGCGTGCCAGATTTCGGTATGGCCGCCTGAAACTATAAGCGCCAGAAGCGGGAATTCAAGCCTTCGATCTGTCCGCCCCCCTGAGAACTCGCAGGCCAGCAGATGTCCCTCTAGGTGGTTCACGCCTATCAGCGGGGCCCCGGAAAGCTCGGACGCGGCTTCAGCCGCGACGCGCCCGACCATCAGCGCCCCGGGAAGACCTGGCCCGCGCGAGAACGCCACCGCCCCTATTCCGCCCTTTTTAAGCGGCGTTTTAATACCCGCGGCGGCAAGGGCGGACCCGAGCACGAAAGGTATTTTTTCAAGGTGGGCGCGGCTGGCCAGCTCGGGCACGACGCCGCCGTAGCGGCGGTGCAGAGGTATCTGTGAAAACACGGAATTGGACCGCAGGACGCCGCCCTCGAGCACGGCGGCCGAGGTTTCGTCGCAGGTGGTCTCAAAGGCCAGAATTTTCATTTAGATCAGCCGGGCGGCCGGCGATCTGCGGCAGGCCCGGTCCACGGACCCGAACCCAGCCACGGACCGCCCGCTGCCGTTTACAACCCCCTACTTACCCTGCTTCAGGTTGCCCAGGACGTCCCTGGCTTTAAGGAGCTCAACCGCGCGGTCAAGGACCTCGTCGCGTATGGAGTCCTTTTTTTTGTCGTCCTTATCGCCCTTGTTGGGGTAGAATATTTCCTCGGCCTGCTGCAGTAATTTTTTTTCGGTCTCCAGCGGCACCTTGACCTCTATATCCGGGCTTATGCCGCCGGTCTCGTTCTTGGCGTCATGCTGTATGGACTTGCCGCTCGGGGTGTAATACCTGGCTATGGTAAGGCGCAGGGCAGAGTTGTCGGACAGCGGGATCATCTGCTGCACGCTGGCTTTGCCGAAAGAGCGCTCGCCCATTATAACGGCGCGCTTATTATCCTGCATGGCGCCCGACACGATCTCGCTGGCCGAAGCGGAGTACCTGTTGATCAGTATCACCATCGGCAGGTCCCCGTAGGGGGCCGTGGCGTTGGCGCGGAACTCCTGGTAGTTCTCCGCCTTGCGGCCTTTGGTGAAAACTATCATCTTGTTGTCGTTCAGGAACAGCCTGGAAATTTCCACCGAGGAGGCAAGCAGGCCGCCCGGGTTGTAACGCAGGTCCAGCACCAGGGCCTCCATGCCCTGGTCTTTAAGCTCCGCGATAGCCTTTTTGAAATTTTCATCGGCGTGGCCGGTGAACTCTATCAGCTTTATGTAACCGGTCTTCGGGTCCAGCATGCGCCACTTCACGTTCTCGCTCTTTATGAGTTCGCGGGTCATGGTGATGTCTTTGGTCGTCCACTCGGCGGTCTTATCCTCGGGCTCGCGGGTGGTGGTTATGCTCACCTGGGTGCCGGGTTTGCCGCGCAGCCGCTTTACGGCCTCGTCTATGATCATGCCCTTGGTGGATTCGCCGTCAATTTTTATGATCTTATCCCCCGGGAACACCTGCGCTTTCCAGGCCGGAGTGTCGTGCAGGGGCGTCACCACGGTAAGCCAGCCGTCCCGCATATCGACGCGTATGCCTATGCCGCCGAACTCTCCCTCCGTGTCGCTCTTGACCCTTTCATAGAGGTCCGGCTCCATGAACTGTGAAAAATCGTCGAGCTCGGCCACCATGCCCCTGGCGGCGCCGTAGATCAGCTTCTGCGTGTCGATCGGGTCCACATAGCTTTCTTTTATCAGCTCCATCACGTCGACCATGACCTTGAGCTGCTGATATGTCTGGTCAAGGGCGAAATTGACGTAAGGGAACGCCGCCCCGATAGCCAGGGCCGCGAGGGTGACCAGAGTAATTTTCCTGATTTTCTTCATTGAAAGCGCTCCTTGAACCAGCGTAAAACAGCGAAAAATATGCCGACCGCCAAACCTTTACAGCGGGCGGCCCGTCAATAGTGAATTATAACTAATTTGGGAGCCACTTAAGGGGGTCTATGGCCCTGTCGCCCTTGCGTATCTCGAAATATACGGCGCTGCCGGGAGATTTTTTCCCGGAACTCATCGCCTGGGTATCCTCTCCGGCCAGGCCGAGCACGCTCGAAACCGACACGGTCTGGTCTTTTACCGCGTCAACCCGGCTTAGAAGCCCGTATATGGTAAAAAAGCCTCTTTCATGGTCCACTATCACAACGTTGCCGTATGTCATGAAAGTCCCGGTATAGATCACCTTGCCGTCAAGGGCGGCGGTCACGGGCGCGTCCTTTTCCGTGGCTATGCGTATGCCCTCGCGGACTATCCAGGTCTTCAGCTCCGGCACTTCCTCGCGCCCGAAGTGGCTTATAACTTTGCCGCGGGCCGGCCAGGCAAGCGAGCCCCTCGCCACCGGCAGTTCCACGGCTCCCTCTTCCGCGCGGTAAGGGGCCTGCTTCTGCAGTTTTTTTACGAGGCGGTTTAGACCTAGCGCCGCGTTCTGCAGGTTCGCCAGTTCCCGCGAAAGCTTGGCCTGCTGCTCGCGCGTGCGCTCCAGTTCGTCCTGCTTGCTCCTCACCAGGCTCTTTTGCTCCGTGCTTTGCCTGCTGAGCAGCTCCTGGCGGGAGCGCAGCTCGAGGCCCTTCTGGCGCAGCAGTTCCATGTCCTTGTTGACGCGGACGCTTTCTCCTTTTATGCGGGTTAGCAGCGCCCTCTTGTTGAGCATCGCGGCGCGCATAAGCATGTCTTTCGACATGTCGCGCGAACCGTAATAAGGGTAGTAGAAGTCCTTCTGCAGGGAATACATCACCAGTTCGCCGGAAATATCTCCGGAGAGGTCTTTCTTGGCCTTTTCAAGCGAATCGTACTTCTCCCGTGCCTCCCCGGAACGGGACCGCGACCTGGCCAGCTGGTCTTCCAGCTCCTGGCGGCGCGAAACGGTCTGTTTTTCCTGTTTTTTCAGCCCGGATATCTCGGAAAGTATGCGTTCCTCGTCGGCCAGGTACTGGTCCAGCTCTTTTTTCTTATCCTCAAGCTGGCGGTTTATTTCATCCAGGTTCTTCTTTTTCAGGTCGACGCCGGACTGTGCCGCGGCCGGGGCCGCGAACACGAGCAGGAGCATAAGGGCGGATATCAGGAGCGGACGTTTTTCCATTGGAAGAGCACCCAGCCGAGCAGGGCGCCGGAAACGATAACGCCCACCTGCCAGAACGGGTTGGGCCAGACCCACAGCGGGCTCAGGTATTTAACCGGGTAGGCCACGGCGTAAGCGGCCACGGCCGAAATGGCCGCGCCTGCGGCTCCGGCCAGGAACCAGCCTTTGTCGGCCGAGAGGGAAGCTGCGAGCGAAGCGGGGGTATGGCCGTAGGTAAGCACCATGGCGGTCAGCAGCATGAAAGCCAGCAGCGCGAGCGCGAGCGTAAGCTTTATAAGGTGCCCGTAAAAAAGCGAATGCATTATAGCGTAAGCCTCAAGCGGCTTATATTTTATGTCAGCGACTCCCGGCAGCAGCCAGGCGGCGCCGGTCCAGGCGTTCATGTCGCCCAGCACGCTTTCATCCAGCGAAATCTCCCAGGTATCGGGCATCGGGTTGGAGCCGGGGGGCAGCACCGAAGCGACCAGCTCCCCCTCCTCGGTTTTCAGCCTGGCCAGCCGGTCATCGCGGCTGATGAAAACGGCGCGCGCGGTGCCCTTTATGGCGGCCAGGGCCGCGCCGGTGGACTCCGCGCTTTGCGGCGATTTATCGTCCCGCACCACTATGATGCGGAAATCCTCTTTCAGGAGCACTGCTATCTCGCGCATCTGCGCGTGCATAAAAAGCAGCATTTCGGCCAGCAGGCCCGCGGAAAAGGCCAGCAGGAAGGCCACGCGGTATCCCTTCCGCATTTTAGAAACGTGGTGTTTGTCGTGCGGGTTTTTATGTTCTTCCATGTCGGTATTAATTATAACTTTTTGGGAGTCCGTAAAAACGGATAAATAAAAACGGGCCACGGTCATCGTGGCCCGCACAGGCGGCTCGCGCCTTTACAGCGAAGAATCGCGGAACTCTATGGACCCGACGAAAGGTGAACGGGAAAGTTCGCCTATCATGTCCACCGGCAGCGTGCCCGTCACGTCAAAGACGCTGAACTTGGAATCCCGGCTATTCTGCGGCAGGCGGAACAGGGTTTCCGCCGAAAAGCCGCTCTGGTCCGCAAGGCGCCTTAGGAAGCCTGGCACAAAGACCGCGGGGCGGTTCTGGTACGGGACCTTAAGCGTAAAACGGACCTTGGTTTTAAGCGGCACTCCCGTGCCCTGCCTTCCCACCACGACCCTTGCCACGCCGCTCAGACCCGCTACCTTGACCCGGTTGGCGGCCGGAACCCAGCCCAGGATCACAAGCGTCCTTGAATTCCCCGAATAGAAGATCTTCTCTCCCACGAACCGGAACCCGGTTTCCGACTCCAGCTTCGAGAGGAGCGCGCTATAATCCGGATTGTCCGGTGTCACGGTCATGAACACGTATTCCCGGGCATATTTACCCGGGCCGGACCCAAGCGGCCAGACGAAGGAACCCACGGGACCGCCCTCACCGGCGAAGGTGACCTTGTAATGCCCGGGGGGCACGCCCGCGGTCTCGGCCGCGGGAGCCGGAGCGGCCGGGCGCGCCAGGGGAAGCTTTGCGGCAGGGACCGGATTTTTAAGAGTTCGGACGGGCAGCGCGGACGGGGCGTCGCGAAAATCGCTGAAATCGGTGCGGACCTGCATCGTGTTCTTGGAGTTAAGATAGCCCCCGGAGGTCTCTATGTAGTCCTGGAAAACCGGGTCAAGGAACGGCTTGCCTAAAGCGAGGCGGGTGTTCGCCTCGATCCGATCTTCCGCCGCGGCCCATCCCGCCTGGGAGGCGGCGAGCGCGAGAACTATTATCAGGTTTATTTTCATCCGTTATGCTTTCTCCGTAACAAAAAAAAGGGAAACGGAATAAGATTTCCGTTTCCCCTGGTTACGGCTGGTTAGGGCCAGCTGGTGGATGCTTCCCCGCCTGTTCGGGGAATTACAAGGGCTCAGTATTTATTCTATATTCATTCGGGAAAAACAGAAAGGGCATAGGGCCCAGAAAACGGGAATAAAAGGTCCTACCCGTATTTGGGCCCTTTGGCCCGGGAGGAGAGCGCGCGGACATTGACAGCGGGCCGGGTCTCTGCTATAATTTATTTACCGGTAGGTAAGTTTTTATGAAAAATCAAACAAAGCAGAAGGCCACAAAAGGCGACAAGACCCGCCAACGCGTGCTGGAGACGGCCTCGGCCATGATGGCGGAAAAAGGTCCCGACGGCGTCTCGATGCGGGAGATATCCGCCAAGCTCAGGATCTCCAAGCCGGTGCTCTATTACTACTTCAAGAACAAGGACGAGCTCATCAAAGCCGCCTTCGTGGAGGGCACGAAACATTTCAACGAACTGCTTCACCAGATAGCGGACCCGGAACTCACGCTGGAAAAGAAACTGGAAAAGTTTTTTACCGATCATCTCAACTTTATAGAACGCTACCCGGACATGCCTAAATGCGCCCTCAAGCTTATGGCCTCCCCCTCCGCGGGGATACTGAACTCTCTCGCCCGGGAACTTAAGGAGCGCAACCGCGGCGCGCTGCGCGCGATGCTCAGGAAAGAGAAGCTGCCCCGCCAGGGAGCGGAGAACGTCCTGCACATGGTGAGCGCGGTAATAGACTATTTCATCATCGAGGCCCGGGAGAACGGAGCGGCGAGCCTGGACAAGGGCCTGCCCGGCCGGCTGGCGCGCCTTATCTGCTCCGGAGCGCGCCACATGAAGGCTGTGGCGGCCGCGCTGCTGCTGGCGGCCATGATCTCCGCCCGCGCGTCCGCGGCGGGGCTTAACCTTACGGTGGATGAAGCCATCAACACCGCGCTCGCCAACAACGCCACCGTAATAACGGCCGAGGAAACGCGCCGCATATATAAGGAAAGGGTGAGCGAATACTGGGGTTCGGTTTACCCGCAGATCAGCGCCACCGCCAAATACACGCGCAATATAGAGTCCCCCTCTTTTTTCCTGGGGGCGACCAAGATCAAGACCGGCCTCAACAACGTATATACCGCGGGGCTTAATCTGGACCAGGTCCTCTGGGCGGGCGGCAAGGTTTACACCGGGATAAAGATGGCCAATATCTATTCCGAAGCCAGCGACGAACAGTTGAGGACTGCCCAGAAGGGCGTGGCCAAGGCCGTCAAACAGATCTACTACTCGGTACTCCTCGCGCGCGCGATGACCGGCATACAAAAAGAATCGCTGGACCTGGCGCGCCAGCACCTCGACACCATACAAGCCCAGTACAAGCAGGGAATCGCCAGCGACCTGGCCGTGCTGCGCGAGCAGGTGGAGGTTTCGAATACCGAACCGGCCCTTACCCAGGCGCAGAACCTCTACGAGGAAGGCCTGCTGGAACTTAAGAACCTGCTGGGACTGGACCCGGAAGCGGAAATAGCCCTCTCCGATAATCTGGTTTGCGCGGCCGGCGGGCCCGCAGACGCGGTCTCCGGCTACGCCGAGGCGCTGGCGAACCGGCCCGAGTACCGCGACATGAAATACCAGCGCGACCTTTACAGGGAAATGATAACTATTGAGCGCGCCGGCCACTTCCCCTACCTCAGCGCCTTCGCCGCTAGGGAATTCCAGGGCCAGAGCGACTCCGGCTTCCCGGACTCCGGCCAGCAGAGCTGGAGCACCACCGCCGGGATAAAGCTGTCGCTGCCGCTTTTCGCCGGCGGCTCGGTCAGTTCAAGGACGCGCCAGGCGAAACTCCAGGCTGACATAGCGGCCACCAACCTGGCGGAACTGGAGCGCAGGATAAAGATAGAGGTCAAAGAAGCCTGGCTCAGCGCGCAGGAGGCCTCCGAACGCCTCCGCTCGCAGACAACGGCTGTGGAGCAGGCCCATAAAGCCCTCTCGGCCACCGAGATCCGCTTCAAGAACGGGCTGTCGGGGCAGCTGGAACTCAATGACGCCGCGCTGGCCCTGAACAAGGCGCAGACACTTTACACCCAGGCCCAGCACGACGTCTGCAGCACCAACGCGGAACTGAAATGGACCCTGGGGGAATAGGGAAGGATTTGAGAGAAACCTATGAATAAAATCAAGAACAAAATACTGGTATTAACGGTCGCCGCGGCCGCGCTTATGCAGGCCGGGTGCAAAAACAAGGAACTCGACGCCTTCAACAACCTCGAGAAGGACCGGTTCGTGGTCAGGACCGAAAAGGCCCGGACACAGAACATAGAGGACTACCTGATACTGGTCGGCTCGGTGAAAGCCATGGACGAAGCCGTGCTTTACCCGCGCGTCTCGGGCAAGCTGCTGAAAAACCTCCTTACCGAAGGCGACGCGGTAAGCAAGGACCAGCCCGTGGCGCTGATAGAGCGCGACGAGCCTGGTGTGGTCTACGAGCCGGCCCCCGTGCCGTCCACGCTCACCGGCGTGATCGGCCGCGTCTACCAGGATTCCGGCTCCAATGTAACCCCGCAGACCCCGATAGCCCTGGTCGTCAGCCAGGGGCGGGTGCGCGTGGTGGTGGATGTGCCGGAGCGCTACGTGGGCAGGGTTTTCAACGGCCAGGCCGCCTACATAAAGGTGGACGCCTTCCCCGACACGCTGTTCCGCGGCAAAGTATACCGCGTGAGCCCCGTGGTAGATACTAAAACGCGCAGTTCGGCCATAGAGATACTGACGGACAACTCCAGCGGCAGGCTGAAGTCGGGCATGTTCTCCGAAGTCCGGCTCGTGACGGGCGCCAGGGAAGGCGCGGTGGCCGTGCCGGCTTCCGCCGTGCTGAACGACAGCGGCGGCTCATTCGTATTCGTTCCCGTTAAGGGAACCGCGGCGCGCAGGAACGTAAAGATCGGCATCTCCAACGGCGATTACGTGCAGATCTCCGGCGGCCTCCGCGCCGGCGAGGAACTGATAACCTTCGGGCTTTACGGCCTTAAGGACGGCAGCAAGATAAAGACGCAGGAAGGTCCGGCTCCGGACGTCAACCCGGCGGACTGAAGGCACCCCGGACCAATACTATGAAGATAACCGAACTTTCAGTCAGGCGCCCGATACTTACCACCATGATGGTGGCGGCGCTGGTAGTACTGGGTGTATTTTCTTACCTCCGCCTGGGTGTGGACCTCTTCCCCAACGTTGAATTCCCCTTCGTGGTGGTGCAGACTACGCTCCGCGGGGCCGGACCCGAGGAGATAGAATCGTCGGTGACCAAGCCCATAGAAGAAGCCGTGAACACCATCTCCGGCATAGACGAGCTCACGTCCACGAGCTACGAAGGCCAGTCGGTAGTACTGGTAAAGTTCATCCTGGAAAAGAACGGCGACGTGGCCGCGCAGGAAGTGCGCGACAAGATAAACTCCGTGCTGGCCCAACTGCCCCAGGGCACGGACCAGCCGGTGGTGTCCAAGTTCGACATCGGCGCCGTGGCCGTGGTCAATATCGTGGTTTCGGGGGACCGGGACCTGGTGGAGCTGACGCGGTTCGCCAAGAAGAAGATCAAGGAGAACATAGAGACGGTAAGCGGCGTCGGCTCCGTGGACGTGGTGGGCGGCCGCGAGCGCGAAATACACATAGTCGTCAACCCGCTGAAGATGGCCTCGCTGAACATCTCCACCAAGCAGCTGAAGGACGCCATCACCCAGCAGAACATAGAGATACCCGGCGGCAAGGTGGAGCAACCCGACAAAGAATTCGTGCTGCGCACGCTCGGCCGCATCAAGGAAGTGAAAGATTTTAATTCCATAGTGATAACCAGCGTGAACGGCACGCCCATACACATCTCGGATATAGCCACCGTGGAAGACACGGGCGAATATATGCGCACCGCCTCCTTCCTTAACGGTAAACCCGCCGTCACGCTGGTGGTAAAAAAGCAGTCGGGCACCAACACCGTGGAAGTTGTAAAGAACATCCGGGAGAGGCTGAAGTCGGTGCGGTCGATAATCCCGCAGGGCGTGGAAACCAAGATAGTCGGCGACCAGTCGGAGTTCATACAGAGCTCCGTGGACACGGTCAGGGAACACCTGATGCTGGGCGCGCTCCTCGCCGGCCTCATGGTGCTGTTATTTATCGGGGACTTCAGGTCCACCATCATCTCGGCGCTGGCCATACCGACCTCGCTGATAGCCACGTTCATCTTCATGGACTACGCCGGCTTTACTCTTAACAACATGACGCTGCTGGGCCTTACCATCGCCGTAGGCCTTGTCATCGACGACGCCATAGTCATGCTTGAGAACATCTACCGCCACATGGAGGAGCACAAGATCTCCCCGGTGAAGGCGGCGCTAAGCGGCGCGGACGAGATAGGCTTCGCCGTCATTGCGATGTCACTCTCCCTTATTGTCATCTTCCTCCCCCTCGCCTATATGGGCGGCATCGTGGGGCGCTTCGTTAAAAGCTACGGCCTCACCATAGCGTTCGCCATAGCCATCAGCACCTTCGTGGCGCTGACCCTCACGCCCATGCTGTGCTCGCTGTTCCTGAAGGTGAAAAGCAGCGAAAAAACCAGGCTGCAGCGCTTCACCGACCATATCAACGAATACCTCTCCAGCCGCTACATCAGGCTGCTCGAGTGGGCGCTGTCCCACCGCAAAACCATGGTATTCAGTTCCATAGGCATCATGCTGTCGATGATCCCGCTGTTCATGCTCATCGGCAAGGACTTCATGCCGCAGGATGATACCGGCCAGTACCAGATAACGATAAAAGCCCCCGAGGGCACCAGTCTCGACGTGATGAAGCAGCTGTTCTCGCAGGTGGAAACCGAGACCAAGACCATACCTTACGTGGTCACCACGCTGTCCTCCATCGGCACCGGCACCGGCGCCCATTTCGGTTCCTCAGCCTCGAACGAAGGCTACATTACAGTGGAGCTGGTGGACCTTTCCAAGAGGCCGCCGCTCAAGAAAATAATGGAGACTTCGCGCCAGATGATGTCCAAGTACACCGGGCTCCGCACCGCCGTGGCGCCGATAGGCGGCTTCGGCGGCGGCGGCGAAAAGGAACTGCAATATATAGTCACGGGGCCGGACCTGGACAAGCTGCAAGTGTACGCCACGGCGGTAGCGGACCATATCCGCTCGCTCAAGGGCGTGGTGGACGTGGACACCAGCTTTTCCTACGCCAAGCCGGAGTACCGCGTGGAGATAGACCGCGACCGCGCCCACGACCTCAGCGTCAAGATAGAGGACATAGCCACCTCGCTCAGGACGCTGGTGGGCGGCGAAGAGGATATCACCAAGTACAAGGACGGCGACGATCTTTACCAGGTGCGCGTGCGCGCGGACAAGAACTTCCGCGACAGGAAGGACGTGATAGAAGCGATGGTAGTGCCGGCGAACGGAGGGCGCATGGTGCGCCTGGACAGCGTGGCGCGGGTAGTGGAAGGGTTCGGCCCCACGCAGATAGAGCGCTACAACCGCCAGCGCAAGATAACCATAGAGGCCAACACCAACGGCATGCCCCTGGGCAACCTGATAAAGGAAGCGGACGCCGCCTTCAAGGCGCAGAACCCGCCCGCGGAATATACCGGCGGGGCCAGCGGCCGGGCCAAGGAGCTCGGGAACATGTTAAAGGGCTTCCTTATAGCCTTCATGATGGCCTTCATCTTCATCTACATAGTCCTGGCTAGCCAGTTCGAAAGCTTCGTCTACCCGGTGGCCATTATAATTGCGCTGCCGCTGACGCTGCCGTTCGCGGTCATCTCGCTGTTCGCCGCGGGGCAGAGCATGACGCTCTTCAGCATCATGGGCATCTTCATGCTGTTCGGCATCGTCAAGAAGAACGCCATACTGCAGGTGGACTACACCAACACCCTGCGGGCCAGGGGAATGGCGCGCCACGCGGCCTCGATAGAGGCCAATAAGACCCGGCTGCGCCCCATACTGATGACCACCTTCACCCTGGTGGCCAGCATGATACCCACGGCGCTGGGCACGGGCGCCGGCTCGGGCTCGCGGCGCGCGATGGCCTGGGTCATAATAGGCGGCCAGACGCTTTCGCTGCTGATTACCCTGCTGATGACCCCGGTCACCTACACGCTGTTCGACGATCTGGAGATCTGGTTCAGGAAGAAATACATGCGGAATGCCGAAGGCTGAGGACTGACGCTTCGGCAATAAAAAAGGGAAGCTTGAGCTTCCCTTTTTTTACGCCCGGACCCGGTCGGCTATTTGCCCGTAGTGAGACAGGACAACGTGCGCAGCAGAATGTACAGGTCCAGAATTGCGGACTGTTTTCGCACATATAAAAGGTCGTAAAACATCCTTTCTTCCAGATCCACCGAACCGCGGCAGGAAACCTGCTGCAGGCCGGTTATCCCCCCCTTGGCCTTGAGACGCCGTCTTTCCCAGATATTGTATTTTTCGACGAACCGCTTCTCTTCGGGGCGGGGGCCGACAAGGCTCATATCGCCTTTTAACACATTGAACAACTGAGGCAATTCGTCCAGATTGAATTTCCTCAGGTATCTGCCCAGCCGGGTAATGCGCGGATCGTTTTTCAGCTTAAAAACCGGGCTCTCCATATTATCCAGGTCTATCAGCTTCTTAAGGTCTTCCTCCGCGCTCATACCCATAGTCCTGAACTTGTACATGCGAAAAACACGGCCGCCCGGCCCCACGCGCTCCTGCACAAAAATACCGGGTCCCGGGGAATCCCGGCGGATCAGGTAAGCTATAAAAGGAAAAATCGGGGCCAGGACGACCAATAGAGCCGAGGAAACCGCGATATCAAAAAGCCTTTTAACGGACATGAACATTACAGCCTGGCTATTTTCGTTGGCGCGGATTATCGAAACCCCGGATAGCTCGAACAGGTCCTGTTTGGAAACTATCACATCAAAGGCATTGCTTACCACGAAAACTTTTATACTGCCGCCCTCGCAGTACTCCAAAACAGAAAACAGTTCTTTTCTCCCAAGAACAGGATTGGCAATGATCACCTCGTCGACCCGGTATTTAGAGACGATAGCGGGAAGATCCTCCACCTTGCCCAGATATTTTATATCCAGGAAAGGCCCCTCCCCTTTGGTCTCGTCATCTACCATGCCGACTATATCGAAATAATAGCCCTCGGACAGCTTATTGCGCCGCTTCATAAGCAATTTGGCGATATGCCGCGATCCGACAAAAATGACGCGCGGCTGCAGCATTTTATTCAAAAAAATAAAATTTCGCACGCGCCCCGCGACAGTTCTGGTCAGCACGAGACAAGCCGGAAAAAATATACAGAACAGGGATCCGGGAATTATCCACTTCCCGCGTATTCCCGTGAACAGGAGGCAGAAAAAAAGGATTGCGAAAAAATAAAGCAAATTGTCCCAAGTCTCGTTCAATTCCTCATATATCCCCCTGTTGGGGTCGGTGATAATATATAGTGATTTAATGAGCAGCACAAGCCATATCCCGGCCAAGACAAGGCCGCTAATCAGGTGCCGGGTAACCATGGCCCAAAAAGGCTCCGTCACCGCGGCCGGTGACACCATGGGATACAGCCGGACCGCCAATACGAAGCCCATAGCCAAAGCCGCAAGGTCGCCTGCTATATAAATTATTGTAAGGAAAATATTACCGATGCGCACAAGCGCTGATCTTTTTAAGCGTTTTGAGATATCCATTGTTCCTTGGCGGGATCGTATTGTTTGATGATCTTGGCCGGATTTCCGGCGGCTACGCAATAAGCGGGGACATCCCGCGTGACCACGCTGCCCGCACCGACTACGCTGTGCCGGCCCAGGCGCACGCCTTTAGCAATCACCGCGTTAGCGCCTATCCAGCACGCGTCCTCTATGACGATAGGGGCCGCCAAACAAGGCTGCTTCACGGGCGGGATGTCCGGGTCGCGGTACCCGTGGTCCAGCCCCGAGAGAACGACATGCTGCGCCAGAATGCAATCGTCGCCTATCTGCACCGGCCCGATAATAACGTCCGAGATCCCGATAAGGGTTCTGCTGCCGATACAGATGTCTCCCATACCGTTATTGAGAACGCATCTGTCCTCTATTTTTGTCCCCATGCCGACAGAGACCCGGTTAAAGGGCAGAATATCCCAGCGTATATCCTTCCCAAGAATAACCCGCCTGCCTTTTTTAACCACGAACGGGACGATGAATACCCGCACCCACCAGCGCGGCCGCGCTTCCCCGCGCGGCATCAACAAAGCGAGGATCAATTGTTTGAGTTTTGGCTTTGTTTTTAAATACCTTTTAGCCTGTTCCCGGTTGAATATAGCCATGTCCTTCGTGCCTCACACCAACTCTTCATACAACGTCTGCACTTTTTCTATAACGCCCTCTATCCGGTAGCCTTTTATCATTATATCACGCGCCTTACTTCCGATGCCCTCCCTCAAAGCTGGACTGGCGGCTAAATCCCGTATTTTAACAGCTATCTGCTCCGCCAAAGGAACCCCGGAGAGCCTGTGAACTAAAAAACCGGTTTTCCCGTCCTCTATGACCTTACGGGCAAGACCCACGTCCGCGGCAATGCAGACCTTGCGCATGGCCATCCCTTCAAGGAGGCTCAGCGGGCCGGCCTCCCAGAAAGAGGGGATGACCAGGCAATCTATTTTGCTGAGGAGTCCCGCCGCGTCGTCCGTAGGCGGATAAAACGATAAATTATTTAAACCCTCCTCGTCCTTTTTTCTTCTTGCATTTTCCAGAAGATCGCCGTCACCTACCATCCAGAATTCAAAGCGGGGATCGTTTTTAAACATCTTCGCCACCGCCAGGAAGCAACCCGGATCTTTTTGGATAGTTACGCGGCCTATCATCGCAGCAACCAGTTTATCGTGCGTTCCGTGAGGCGCGCTTTCGCCGCGGGACCTTCCCGGGTCAAAAGCCCCCGTGTCCACGCCATTTTCGATGAGCCGCACCTTTCCCGGGTCAATGCCAGCCAAAGCCTTCATCTCGGACACTTCGGCACCCGCGACGCATATTACTCTGTCCGCGAGCAGGCATATGACGTTTTCAGCCATAACCGCGCATTTATGGCGCAGGAATGACTGCTTCGCATGAAAAGACCAACCATGCTCCGTGTATATGAAAGGAACGCCCGCGGCTTTGGCGGCAAGACCGCCCAGCAGGGCACCTTTTGTCCCATGACAGTGGACAAGACTTATTTTTTTCGTTCTGATATAACGGATTATCCTCGGCAGCGCCAGCGGGTTCAGGTTGATGATCTCGCATGGTATACCGTATTCTGCGAGCTGCCGGGACACGATGCCGCCTCTGTACCCGATTACATGCGGAATAAATCTCCCGCCGTTCATCCTCACGGCCAGGTTCTTGACGTATTGTTCGCCTCCGCCGTATTCCAATTGCCGGATTATATGCAATACGCCGCGCGCCGCCGAAGGAACGCCGTGCTGGGTATGCAGAAATTGGCCGCGGGAGAGGTTCAGATTAAAAGTCGACCGCAAAAACAGCAACACGAACAGGGGAGCGAAGAAGAAATAGTCGATCCACATCTTTCTGCCGGCTTTTTCCAAGCGCATCGCGCACATCGGGACGGCCCACAAGGCGGCCAGTATACCGAGGTAAAGGCCTGCCGGCAGGAACATGCCGCCAAAGATCCAGGCGGACGCGAACAATAAAAGGGTCAAACCGCAGATCCAGCTGTACGGTGGGATAGCCTGGCATAAACCCATGAACAGGGCATGTCCGTCATATCCGGCCGCGGCGCGCCGCAGCAAAAAAGCCGCCTGCGGAAGATGCTGCAGATAGGCCGCAAGCCATCGCGCTCGTTGCGTCAGGAATGAGGCGCGAATCCTTGTTTTCTCGTCGTAGCAAACGGCCTCCTCGCAATATTTTATCCGGGCCCATTCTCCGCCGCGCAGGCCAAGGCCCACCTGCAGGGACTTATCCTCTCCCTTCACGTCATCAGGGAGTTCCAGCAGGCAGCCCCTGAAAAGCTCCCGCTCTATCGCGTATCCCGAGCCTATGAGCGCGCAGGAAGTATGCAGGAACAGCGTGGACCTCCTAAACAGGAAATTGCCGTTGTATTCCGCTATGGCGTCGAGCCTGGCGACAACCGTGTCCTGGTTTTTCGCTATACGTTTTCCCTGGATCACCCGGAAACCGGATTTTATCTCCACATCTATCTCCCTCAGGAAATCCGTATGGCAGACATTATCCGCGTCAAGCACCACGACATAGTCACCCCCGCCCGGCGCGTCGTGTTCCATGAAATATTTCAGGGCCTTGATCTTCGTGCTCTCCCTGAAATCCACGCAGTACACGGCGGCATTCCTGTCCCGGAGCCTGCCGATCAGCGCTGGGGCGACCTTGTCGGCCACCACCGATATCCTTATTTTTTCGCGCGGATAATTCTGCCTCTCCAGGGACGCGACGCAGTCCAGCAGAACCTCCCCCTCTGCGTATGCCGGAATCACCACGGAGAAGAAAGTCTCCCCCCCCCGCGCGGGGGGAGCGCCAGGCCTCTTTTTTTTCGGGGAATACAGAGCGGCGCTCGCGGCCAGGAAGAAAATCGACAGGACGCTCGACAGCCAAACGCCCTGCAGGGAAAATGAGGCGATCTTCGCCAGCGCGAGGAGCGCCGTATGCGCGCCGTCCATACCTACCTGTCCCCCAGGTAACAGTCTTTAACCACGTCTTTTATAAGATAACCTTCGGCCGCGCCCCTGAGCAGCGGGGCCAGGAGCGCCCACCTCCCCGAAAGCATCATCCCGGCCGCTTTTAACGGTATGACGAAGGCCGTGAAATATGCGCAGAAGACCGCGAAAGAGAACAGGTCAAAATTCCTTCTCATGAATATTATCCTGTTGCGGGTCATAAGGTTCATCTGGAACGGGGACATCTTCCAGGGTATCGCCGCCATGTCCAGCCCTTTGTGAAGAACCACGCTGCCGCCGGCGACAAGGACCCTGTAGCCTTTTCTTTTTGCCCGGCAGCACCAGTCAACCTCTTCATAGTACGCAAAATACCCTTCGTAGAGCAGCCCGATATCCTCCGCCGCCTTTCTTGAAATAAGCATGGCCGCCCCATGCGCCGCACCCGTTTCCCGTACGGAACCGGGATCCGTCTGCGGGGACACAAGCGTGCTTTGAGTTCTTCCTGTAAACCTGTCGGGAATCGTCGCTCCCGCATATTGCACCGAATGCGGCGGGTCGTATGACAGGATCCGAGCCCCTACCGCCGCAATGCGGGGACCGGACTCGATGGCCAGAACAAGCTTATCCAGAAAATCCGGCGCGACTTCGGTGTCGTTGTTCAAAAGCAGGAAATACTCTCCCGCGGCGCTGCGGATGCCGATATTGCACCCCCTGGCGAAGCCCTCGTTCCCGGAGTTCCTAATGAGTGCCGCTTCCGGATAGTTCCGCTCAAAGAATTCAACGGAGTTATCCGCGGAACCGTTATCTACAAGTATTATTTCGCGGTTGGAGTAAGAGGCCTTCCTCAAAGAGTCCAGGCACTGCCCGGTTACCTCAGGCTTGTTCCAGTTAAGTATGATTATGGACACTTTCGGGCTATTCATTTGAACTTTTTTTACCATTGCGGGATTGCCGGCCGCTATCCTGTTAAAATTAGCCACTATAGCAAGCAGTAGGAATTCAAGGCCGGCTCTTTAAATGTCAACCAGTTCCCGATAAAGTTTCGCGTACATGCCGCAAACAGCCCTGTTCGAAAAAACGCTCTCGGCGGTTTTGCGGCACCTGGCCGCCAGGGTTGCGCGGTTCACGGGGTACCCGTTCAGGAATTGTTGCAGCGCCTCAGTGCCTGCCCCGCCGCGATCCACCATCCCGACGCCGTTCCCTTCGACTATCTCCACGGCTCCCGCCAGTTTCTCATTGGTTATAACCGGCAGCCCGGCGGCCAGGTATTCCGCCGTTTTAACTCCAGCCACTACCCTGCGGCTGCCCATCAGGACCAGGCCCAGGTCGGCCATGGCAAGGAAATGCGGAACATCCCGGAAATCGGCGCTGACGGCCAGATATTCCCGCTCCTCTATACCATGCTCCGCCATAACTTTTGCAAGGGCGGCGACATCCGGGGTGATGAACAGGAACCGGTGCTTCACCGCGAGGCTCCTGCACCGTATCAGATATCCAGCGTAGATCTCCGGATCGTTCCAATGCGCCCCCAGGCTGCCGCAGTAACAGAACAGCACCTCGTTTTCCCCGATATTGTAACCGAGCCTTAGGCGTTTCCGAACGGCCTCGTCCGGCTTGAACCGGTCCGTGTCTACGTTATTGTAAACCGTAAGCAATCGCGCGGGCCCATACACGGCCCTCAGGTGCTCCTTGTGCGTATCGGTAACGGCGATTACCGCGTCCGCGCGCTTCAGGTAAACACGCTCAAGAGCTTTCCACGCCCAATAGCTGAAAGAGCCGGCCGACCAGTTACCCGCCACGACATGCTCCTCGGGGAAATCGGAGCGCGGGTCGAATATAAGCTTCACACCCCTCATCATTTGCACCAGGACGGCGGGCAGCGTTACGGCGTACGACCGGCAATGGAACAGCGAAATATTATGTCTGATCGAAAAAAATAAAAGGTACGGGAAAGACTGGGCCACGACGAGCGGCAAGTGGTACCAACTTGCCGCGCACCATTTCGTCCGGTACGCGACAGGCACTGTCACAAGAACTACTCCTTCATTTTTTAACTTATCCCTCAGGGCTGATAATTCTTTTTTTTGCGCAATTAAGACCTGGAGAGGCTGGAATGAAACAAAATAGATCCGCCTTCCGGTGAGACGGCTGACCCCGGCGAGGACGTCAAGCACCTGCCCCTGTATTAACGGCCATGTCAGCCACTCGGACCAGCTTAAATATGCGATATTCATAGTCGGACCTATGCCAAACATAATTATACCGCCCTGTTAAACGGCTCACCACGCCTTATTTCTGCAGTATAAAGAATCTGTGATAGGGGCACTCGAAAACCCTGTATGTTTTTTCTATACGGAATCCGGAATTCCGGATATCCCCGCGGACCCTGTTGAGCGAATAGCCCGCCTTACCTATCTCCCAATAATGCTACCCGTCAAAGCGGTGCTCCGGGTCCTTAAGCCTGGGGAATGGTATTAAAAAACTTATCTCCCGCAGTTTGGGGATCTTGATCCTGAATTGACAAACCCTGGCAGTGTCCGGGAGAGAAATCAGCGCGCGGCCCCGGCTGACCCGGTGGATCTCAGCCATGGCCCCGGAGAAATCCTTGTACGGCAGGTGTTCTAGCGTTTGAAAGCACGCGACCAGGTCGAAAGAAGCGTCCCCGAAAGGCAGCTTCAGGACGGACCCCACGTAATCGGGCTTGAGCCGCCCATCCAGGTCCAGCGTGGATAGTTTAAATCCGGCCTTCAGGATAATATCCCTGACCAACCCGTTCCCCATCCCTATTTCAAGGATAGACCCGGGCTTCAGCCGCATTATCTCGTTGATCTGATGCCAGTAACTGATGAAGCGCCCTTTCGAAAGATAGTTTTCGCAAGAATAGTGACCGGGCTCTACTTGAAATTTCATTTTTATAAAGTTTCCAAAGCGCCTTCACGGCTCTTTGCTACGGCTGCGCTTTCTTGTTCAGCGTTTCCGGATCTATCTCGGACGGTTCTATGGATTTTACTCCTATCGTCCCGTAATCGGCACCCGCGGAGATCTCCCCGCCGAAGGCGGCTTTCACTTCCAGTTCCTTGCCCGCGACCGGGGGAAGAATATCCCGCCGGATATCTTTTCCAAAGACAACGCGGCTGCCGGTTTTAATGACGAATGGCAAACCGGATACACGCACCCACCTGCGCGGCCGCGCCTCCCTGCAGGGCATCAACAGCCGGAGAACAAAGCGTTTAAACCTTGGCTTTGTTCTTAAATGCTCTTTAGCCTGGTCCAGATTGAATATGGCCATGTTTAGAGAGGTTCAAACCAGCTCTTCATACACCTTTTTCATTTTTTCGAGCACGCCTTCCAATCTATAGTTCTTCACAATTATATCATGGGCTTTATTACCCATGCGTTCACGCAACCCCGGGGCCGCGGCCATTTCCCGTATTTTAACAGCTATCTGCTCCGCCAAAGGAACCCCGGAGAGCCTGTGAACTAAAAAACCGGTCTCTCCGTCCTCTATGACCTTACGGGCAAGACCCACGTCCGCGGCAATGCAGATCTTGCGCATCGCCATAGCTTCCAGCAGGATAAGGGGTGCGGCCTCCCAGAACGAAGGCATGACCAGGCAGTCGATCTTATTAAGGAATCCGGCCGTATCGTCCGTAGGAGGATAAAACAGCAGATTGTCCAGACCCGCGGCGGCCTTCCCGCTCCTGATCTTTTCCAGAAGATCGCCGTCCCCTACCATCCAGAATTCAAAGCGGGGATCGTTTTTAAACATCTTAGCCACCGCCAGGAAGCAACCCGGGTCTTTCTGTATAGTTACGCGGCCTATCATCGCCATAACCAGTTTATCACAGGCTTTTACGGAACCACTTTCGTTGCGGGACCGTCCCGGGTCAAAGACATTGGTGTCTATGCCATTTTCTATGAGCCGCACTTTCCCCGGGTCGACGCCGACCAAGGCCTTTATCCCGGATACTTCGGTCTCCGCGACGCATATTACCCTGTCCGCGAGCAGGCATATGACGTTTTCGGCCATTACCGCTAATTTGTGGCGCAGAAACAACTGCTTCGCGTGAAAAGACCAGCCATGTTCGGTATATATAAAAGGAACCCCGGCGGCCCTGGCAGCCAGGCTTCCCAGCAAGGCGCCTTTTGTCCCATGGCCATGGACTATGCTTATTTTTTTCTTTCTGATATAACGGATTATCCTCGGCAGGGCCATTGGGTTCAGGTTGATGATCTCGCACGCTACGCCAAGTTCCCGCAGCTGCCGGAACACGGTGCCGCCCCTGTACCCGATGACATAAGGAATATATTTCTCCCTGTCCAACCCCAGGACCAAGTTTTTCACATACTGCTCCCCGCCTCCATATTCCAGCTGACGGATTATATGCAATATCCCGCGCGCGCATACGCGCTCTTCCCTGGGAGGCGCGCCGTGCGGCGTATGCAGGAATTGCCCGCAGGCCGACTTTAATTGAAACATTGCCCGGACGAACAATAATACGAACAACGGGGCGCCAAGGAGACAGGTCACCCAGACCCTCTTCCCGACTTTTTCGGCATATAAAGCGAATAACGGGATAGCCCACAAAATTATAAAGAGCCCCAGGTAAAGCGGCGCCGGCAGGAACACGGCGCCGAAAACTACCGCCGCCAGAAATAATAAAAAAGTCAGCCCGCAGATCCAGCTGTACGGCGGAAGTCCAATAGACAAGGCCATGAAAAAAGCGACCTTGTTGGATCCGGACAGGGCTTTTTCCAGCAGTATAACGGATTTGCCCGCATATTGCAGGTAAGCCGCGAGCCAGCGGGCCCTTTGCTTCAAAAAAAAGCCTCCGCGCCTTGTCTTCTCATCGTAACAGACCGCCTCTTCACAATACTTTATACGGGACTCTTCCCCGCCATACAGGACCAGGTTCACCTGCAATACCCTGTCGTACCCACCCATTATATCGCTTGGCAGTTCCTGCAGACGCGCACTGAACAGCCCGTACTCAATCGCGAACCCGGAACCGGTGATCGGGCAGGAAGTATTCAAGAGAAGCGTCGATCTTCTGAACACGAAATTATTGTTATATTCTGATATAGCATCCAGCCTGGCCACGATGGTGTCCAGATTTTTAGCGACCCTTTTACCCTGTATCACCCTGAAACCGCGGTTTATCTCTTTACCGATCTCTTTCAGGAAATCCGGGTGGCAGACATTGTCAGCGTCAAGCACCACCACGTACTCTCCCGCTCGCGGGGCGTTGTGCTCAATAAAATATTTCAGCGCCCTGATCTTGGTGCTCACTTCAAAATCCACGGTGTAAACGACGACGCCCCTCTTCCTGAGCCTGGCGATCAGCGCGGGGTCTACTTTATCGGCTACGATCGATATTTTTACCCTGTCCCGGGGGTAATTCTGCCTCTCCAAGGCCGCGACACAGTCCAACAGCACCTCCCCCTCGGCGTACGCCGGGATCACGATGGAAAAGGGAACATTTATCGACCCGGCACGCGCCCCGGTTTTCTTTATTTTCAAGGAATACAAAACAGCGCTCACGGCCAAAAAGATAACCGCGGCGGCGCTTGACAGACAAACGCCCTGGAGCAGAAATATAAATATTTTCGCCAGGATCAGGACCGCGGCGCGCGCGTCAATCATTATTATCTGCCTCCGGAGCAACAGCTGCCATTCATTTATTCCTAAAACACCCTAAGACGTAAAACTGGCCAACGGGAAGGAGATGCCCTCCTGATCGAACAGCGGATCATATTTGCCGCTGATGAACAGTTCACGGAACAAATATAAATAAACGATGCGGAAAACAAGAATGCAATAATCCCCGGGGTTGTTTTGCATTTTACGGATCTTAGCCTGGCTGAAAAGGCCTTTCACGAAACCGGACCGCAGGATCTCCGCGATCTCCTTTTCCCCCCTGTGGAAAAGGTAAAGTATGTCCGTACTGCCGCCTATTTTCCCCTTTGCGATGCCGGACCGGATCGCCTCGGGGAAGATCTTCTTTAACTCTTCCTTATAGAAACCCTTGCCCACGTTCAATTTGCCCAGAGCTTTTGACAGCGCTGCGGTTTCTTTGTTTATAAAAACATACAGCCCCTGCCTTCCGAAGCTGTTCAGCATTATCCCGTTTTTCTTAAGGATATAATCGAATTCCACATTATACTGACTCTTGTGTTCCAATTTTTTGATCCCGGAGATGGGCTCCATACTCAGCATTCCCACGACTTTCCTTTTAAAGAAGCAATAGTACAGGTTACCCAGAAAGGTCCGTTTAACCATGCCCGCGATCGCCTCTCTAAACAGCTTATATTTGGAGTACCTGCACGTGTTCAGCACCTGGTCGGCGCATTCGCCCACGAAAAGGGACTGTATATTATTCTCCGCGAGGGTCCGGGATAATTCATATTGCAGGAACAATCCCTGCTCAAAGACATAGCCCTCTGTGCGCCAGACGATATCCGGGAAGGAATTTATAATGGAGCTGTCTATGACCTTCGGATTATGCGCCACATCTTTATGCGCGCTTGCGAGCAGAGTGGCCCCGGGGATCTCATTCGCCTCCTTCCCGCCGATAGTTATCGCGGCTATTTTCTTAGAGGTAAGCTTTCTTAAAGCATAAAGGATAAAATTAGAATCGTACCCCGAACTTAAAGTGAGAGCCAGTTTCTCAACGGCCAGATGTTTAAAGATCCCGGAAAGGTTGTTCTCAATAGACCCTATCAGGCGCGCCTTGGCCCTGCTTAGCGGCGCCTGCTCCGCGTCCTTCGCCCAGGACCCCGTTCCGACAACGCCGCTTTTAAGGTCCACTTCGAGCATCCTCTTCGGCGGCAATTTAGAAACCCCCCTGATCAAAGTCGCCTCGTTGGGGATCATCGTCTTAAAATAAAGCAGGTCCTGAACGGCGGCGAAATTCAGCTCCCTGGGCGTCCCGATATTTTTCAGGATCGCCTTCAGGCTGGTGCTGAACACTAAACCTTTGCCCGAATTCGCGTAGTAGACCGGAAGGCTTGACCCGTATTCATCCTGGAACAGGTACGCCTTTTGCGCGTTTTCATCGTAGATAAAAACTGAAAAGATACCGTCCAGTTCCCCGGGTATGGCCTTGCCTTTCAGCCTGAACAGTCTCTCGATTATTTCCACGTCGTTTTTATTCTCGAATTTATATTTGCCCTTTATCTCATCGATATTATTCAGATAACCGACCATCGCGCAAAGGATCCTGCTGTCCTTATTGTAGAAATAGGCGTCGGGATCGAAATCGAAACTGTGTACCCGCTCCGCGCGCAGCTCAAGTTCCCCGTTCCTAAAAAGATCGGCCCCCTGTTCGAGCGGCAAGCCCTTAGCAGCATCCCAGGTGATTTTTCCCAGCAATCTATTCATCTTTTCTCCATGCCAAGGCGATAGGCCATTCCCGTCTTTTTCTAAGCATCCTGTCCCGCTGTTCTCGCACCCTGTCTCCCGGGATCGTGTTCTGCCTCAGCCAAGTACGATCATAAGCGCGCGGGTCTTATCCGTTCAATGTTTTTTTCACTACCGCCGGGTTCCCGGCAACCAGGCTTTTGGACGGCATATCTTTGGTGACCACGGATCCGGCCCCGATAATACATCCTTCGCCGATCTTTACGCCTTTCAGAATAATGACCCGCGCCCCGATCCAGACATTGTCGCCCAGGACGACCTCCCGGGCTTCCGGACTGCCCTGGCCTCTACCGTGGAAATCGGTGTCGGAAACAAGCACCTCCGGGCCTATCAGGCAATTGTTCCCTATGCTGACATTTTTCGCCGCGTAGATCCTGGTTCCGGCGTTTATAAAAATATCGTTCCCGATGCTGATGACTCCGCCAGGATTGCACTTGAGCAAAGTCAAAGCGAAATCCCCGGAAATCTTCAGGTTATCGCCTGCGTTTATTGTCCCGTAGTTAAAGACCCTGACGCTCCTGAATATGGAAAGATTTTTTCCTACTTTGCTGAAATTAAGCCTCATCCAGATACCCCTGCACCTGGAGCGCACGAATTTAGTTATGCGATAAACGAACAACCTCGCGTTCCCGCTCAACATTAAGCCTCTCATGTCCCGCGCGGCGCACCGGCTTATCTCGCCGCTTTCTCCCACAATATCGGCTGGGTATCGGTAATATACCTGTAAAAGCCGGCCAGCGCTGAAAAATTCAAAAAACAAACCTGAAAGCACATGGCGACGAGCCTGTTCCGGCGGCCCTCCCGCAGACCCGCCAAAGCCAGCCCGTAAAAAATAATTTGCGCGGCGAAGGCCAGCAGGTAAAATCCGTGGGGGTTCATGAACAAAAGCGCCGCTGAAACGGCGAACATAAGAGGGAAAAGGAACGGAGTAACCACCCAGCGCAAAACCCTGTGCGAGATATATGAAAAGGAAAGTCTTCCGTACTTCGCAACATTCCACAGCCCGGCAAGCCGCAATACCGATTGCACCCCCCCCGCGGTGATCCGGCGGCGCCTTACGAATTCGTCGCGTTTGCTCATAACGCCCATCTCCGTGGCGACTATTTCAGGAGCATAGACTATGCGGCAACCTTTCATGGCCACCCTCATGGACACGATAAAATCCTCTATCAAGGCGTCCTGACCGGGATCCTCGTACAGCTCCTTTCTGACGGCGAAAAACTCGCCTGGCGCACCGACCAGCGAATAAAAAGCGCTGTCGCATTTCTTCAGGAAAGACTCGTACTTCCAGTACAGGCCTTCCCCGTCGGCGCCTTCGCCCTTTCGGCTGATGACCTGCTTCTCTCCCGAAACGCCACCGACCTCCGGATCCGCGAAATATTGCGCGGCCAGTGATAAGGCCGCTTTGCCGGGAAAGCTGTTGGCGTCGGTAAACAGTATGATCTCCCCCTTCGCCGCCCCGATGCCCCGGTTCATCGCGTGGACCTTCCCTCTTCTTTCGGGCGCCCACATCAGCGTGACCCTGCCGGCGTATTCCTCGCAGATCGTCCTTGTTTTATCCGTGGAACCGTCGGCCACAACCACAATCTGCTTCTTGTCCGGCGGGTAGTCCAGGCCGATCGTATTCTCAAGCTTTTCCCTTATGACTTTTTCCTCGTTAAAGGCGCAGATAATAATGCTGATGCCGGGAGCATAACCGCTGCCCTTGCGCACTTCTTTTTTGAACAATGAGGAGAGGAGGAAGATCAGTACGGGGTATCCGACATAGGCATAGCCTATCACCCCGACCGAGACCCAGAAAATTATCTTCAGCATTGCGGCCATCCCTTCCACTGCGTATCCTGACCCCGGGTCTGCCCAGGCGAGACGTTTTTTTAACCGGCCTCCTGCGCGGTCTCTTCGATATGCTTAAAATTCGCCACTATGGCAAAAAGCGCGCAGTAAAAATACAGGATATAGGTGTTTTGCGAATACCAGAAAGAAAAACTGCTTATCAATACCGCAATACAGAACGCCGTTATAGTTTTCACGTCTTCATTATAGGAACTGGTATAGCTGCGGAAACTTTTATATGCCCCGACGACGAAAAGCAAAACGAATAAGGCGGTGCCGGCAATGCCGATCTCGTAAAGCAGCAGTACCAACAGACTGTCGCTGGGGCAGGGGATAGTGCAGAGATCAATGCCGTGCGACCTGTTAAAATCCTGCCCCGTAGTGCCGGCCGACCCCATCCCGTATCCCAGGACGGACTGCAGCTTGTGCCCCATTATGGCCCGGTTCTCAACGCGGACCGCGTAAGAGGCGGATTCGCCCGGATTCAGGAACTCGGTGCTGTACTTCACGATCGGATCATCGGACCCCCGGACCGCCAGGAACAGGCCTCCCAGCGCCACCAGCAAAACCACGGAATACTTTATATTCCTGAAAGCGAACAGGATGAACATCCCCATCGCGCAGAAAATAAAGGCCGCTCTTGAGGCCGGGAACTGTACGGCATATAACAGGACCGCGCTCCCCGAAAGATACAGCGCTTTCTCTTTACGCGTTTTGGCTCCGAAGAAAAGCACAAAGCCTATCAGCGCGCCCAAGCTCAGCATGTAACCGCATTCGGCCGGATTATCATAGACCGAAAACACCCTGTACAAGAACTGCATGCCGCTGCCGGTCGCAAACGCGACCCGGCTGGTCGACATGCGTTCGCCCCAGAACACCCCCATCTCAAAGCCGGCGAACCCTAAATATTTCTGTTTTAAGGCATAGAACCCGGTCAGCACGATCACAAAAAAAAGCGCCTTCAGGAATATCTTCACGTTCGTGATATTATCGAGAACCCTTAAACATATGAAGAAGAATATGTACCTAGCCAGCTGGAGACGGAAGAACTGCCAGGCGGAACCGATCAGGCTCGCCGACTCCGGATTGAATACCTCCACAAAAAGGTATGCCAGGTATACGATAAGGACCTTGGTGATAGCTTTATCCGACCACTTGTCGCGCCTGGCGATAACGGTCCCGGGCAACAAAACAAGACAATACAGGTCCACCAGCAAAGAATAAGGGATCGGCAGCGGAAGTATACGGCTGAAAAAAGACATGAAACTGGGGAAAAGGGTCACTATGACCACGCCCCAAAGCGGCTGCTTGAAGGCCTTAAAAAAGCCGTACAGGCATACACAGACCGTCGCGATTAGCAACAGCCAGGTTTTAGGACCCATGGCCCTTCCCCGAAAAACCAAACCTGGCTGGGTTTATATTTTTCACTATTTCCATTATTTCCATCTCTGCGTATTTTTTCTTCCGGCAGAAGTCCCGTTCGCTGACGTCCGGGCCGTACCCGCCCTGCCTGGGCGCTTAAGCCATCTGTTCTTCCGTGCACATTTTCTTAACGCTTTCCTCCCGTTTTAGAGGACTAAAGTCCGGCATTTTTAAAGCCGGCTCCGGCACAGCCTATCGGGGAACAGTAAGATCCGGCTGACCCCTCTCTTCGCAAGAGAAGCTTCCTAAATAGATATCATGCCGATTTGCGGGACTCGGCTGATCGATCTCCGTCGGGAACTGCCGCGTATTTGCCACAAGCCTGTCTTTTACGTCGGAACGCCGGACATACGTCACCTCAAGGGTCGAGGGGAGGACGAACTCGCCGATCCACAGGGGAATACCCAAACCGTTTGCATGCACATGAATGCTCTGATGTGTCTGATTGATCTTTTTTAGCACTTCCACGATCAACAGATACCGTTTCTCATCTACGGCCACAGACAAACCGTGAAACTCCACCACCAGTTGTGAGAACTGGCCTATTACTTCTGTCGAAATTTCGTCAAAAGCGTCCCACTCACCGCCTTCAATATCGATTTTCATGATCAAGCGTTTGCACATTGCATGGCCATTTTCGATAATTAGCTTTCCCAATGTGGCCAGAGCGGGTCCTTTTTTGTGCCCGGCCAGGCCAGTTTTAAAAAAATGGAACTTCGGGTGCCGCTTCGGCAACCGGCTGATCGTGTGATCATACATGAAAACATCAATCCCGCGGCCGGCAATAGCGTCCGACCACGAAACGTCATCCCCAATACCGAAAGAATAGGCCGCATCGACCTTCTCGCTCAGGGGATCGCATAACATGACATAACCGCCATCGCCATCCCTTCCGACCCGGGCATATTCCCCCCCTTTTACATCCATCGGGGAAAGAAGAGAAACAATTTCGGCGCAGCGTTTATACGTAACTGTCGCTTTGACCTTGCCGGGATCTGTGGAAGCGTACTTTAATGAATTCCCCAACGCGATCAACAACTGCTGCTGCTGTTTACTGAGCTGCTCGACCCCCAGCACCAGCCTCAAAAAATTCAACAATCTTCTGGCCGCCGTTTTTAACATTGTTTTTCCTACTCCCGCTATTTTTATTGCGATAGCCGTCCCGGGATCAGAATTTTACCGGGAGAAACAAAAAAACCGGCATTTAAG
>CAISZM010000018.1 GCA_903889965.1 uncultured Elusimicrobia bacterium | reverse complement strand
TGGACCGCTATTTCCAGCTCGCGCGCGCCCTGCGCGACGAGGACCTGCGCGCCGACCGCCAGCCCGAACACACCCAGATAGACCTGGAGATGTCCTATGTCGACGAGCAGGACGTGGCGCTCGTGGCGGAAGGCCTGATGCGGGCGATCTTCTCCCGCATCGGCGAGGAGATAGCCGCGCCGTTCCCCCAGATGGAATACTCCGACGTCATGCTCAAATACGGCTCCGATAAGCCCGACCTCCGCTACGCCCTGGAAATAAAGGACTGTTCCGGCGTCTTCAGAAATTCCGGCTTCAAGGTCTTCTCCGAGGCCCTTGCCGCGGGCGGCGTGGTGCGCGCGATAAAGGGCGAGAAAGGCGCCGTTTTCTCGCGCGGGGACATGGACAAGCTTACCGAGCTGGTAAAGAAGCACGGCGCGAAGGGCCTGGTATGGCTGCGCTTCAAGGACGGGCGGTGGGAATCTCCCACCCTCAAATTCATAACCGAAGGCGAACAGGGCGCGCTGAAGGAATTACTCGGAGTGACGGAAGGCGACGCCGCCTTCCTCGCCGCCGACAAGCCCGCCGTAGTCGCCCAGGCGCTGGGCGCGCTCAGGAACGAACTGATAGCCAGGCTGAAACCGGCGCAAACAGTTAAATGGGCATTCCTGTGGGTCAGGCATTTCCCGCTGCTCGAAAAAGACGCGGAAAGCGGCAATTGGACCTTCACGCATAACCCTTTCACCGCCCCGCTCCCGGAACACATACCCGCCCTGGATACCGACCCCGGCTCGGTGCTCTCCTGCCAGTACGACCTGGTGCTCAACGGGGTTGAACTTGGCTCCGGCTCCGTGCGCAACCACAGCCGCGCCATGCAGGAAAAGATATTCGGCCTGATGGGCTACAGCCCCGAACAGATACAGCGCCGCTTCGGCATGATAGTCAACGCGCTGGATTACGGCGCGCCGCCGCACGGCGGTCTGGGCATAGGCTTCGACCGCCTGATAGGCATAATCTGCGGCACGGACTCCATCAGGGACGTGATAGCCTTCCCCAAGACGACCAGCGGCGCCTGCCTGATGACCGAGGCCCCTTCCGCGCTGGACGAGAAACAGCTAAAGGAACTGCACCTGAAGATAACGGATTAATGCCTGAACTCCCGGACTGGATAATCGCAGAAGTGCGCAAGAATAAAGCCGGCCTGCGGGGGTCCGCCGCCTGCGGCACGGCCGCCGATCTTTCCGCGCGCTCGCTCCACACCGTCTGCGACGAGGCCCGCTGCCCCAACAAGGGCGCCTGCTTCGCCGAAGGCGAAGCCACCTTCCTGATACTCGGCGACATCTGCACCCGCAACTGCGGCTTTTGCGCCGTAAAAAAGGCCAGGCCGCTGCCGCCCGACCCCGGCGAGCCCCGCCGCGCGGCCGAGCTCTGCAAGGCCTGGGGGCTGAAGTACGCGGTCTTCACCTCGCCCACCCGCGACGACCTCCACGACGGCGGCGCCGGCCATTTCGCCGAAACCATCCGCCTCATAAAAGAAATTTCCCCTGGAACGAAGACGGAGCCGCTGATACCCGACCTTAAAGGCGACCTGAAAGCCCTTGAAACCGTGCTGGCCGCCGGGCCCGAAGTGCTGGGGCATAATCTGGAGATGCCGGCGGGCCTGTACGCCGGCGCGCGCGCCGGTGCCGATTACGCCCGCTCGCTGGCCGTCATAAAGAATTCGAAAACCCTGCGGCCAGGCATCCTCGCTAAATCCGGCCTGATGCTTGGGCTTGGTGAACAGCCGGCCGAACTGGAAAAAGCTATAGGCGACCTCGCCGGGCAGGGCTGCGACATACTGACGCTGGGGCAGTATCTCGCCCCTTCCCGGGCCCACCGCCCCGTCGTAAAATATTATACCGGTGAGGAATTCGCGGAGTGGGGGGAAAAGGCGCGGAAGCTCGGCTTCAAGGCCGTGCTCTCCGGGCCGCTGGTCCGCAGCTCCTACCGCGCGGGTTCACTGTACGAGGAGGCACATGGAAGACTTTGACAAGAACAAAATGGCGCTGTCCTGGTTTACGCGGTCCTGGGACGACTACCTCGGCGGCTTCGCTACCCTGCTGCCGGTGCTGCTGGCGCAGGCCGCGCTCTCCTCGGGCACTTTCCTGCTTATCCATCATTATCACTCCTTCTGGCAGGCCCTTCCCTATATGTTCCTCGTGCTCACGCCGGTGTCCACTGGCATCTCCCTCGTTTACATACACCTTTCGCGCAGCGGCACGGCGCGCTTCCGGGATATGTTCAGCGCCTTCCCCGTTTACCACAGGGCGATAGCGGTGAGCCTGGGCGTGGCACTGGCCACCTTCGGCGGCATGCTCATGTTCATAATACCCGGCGTGGTGCTTTACCTGACTTTCTGCTTCAGCGAGTACGCCGTTGTGGACAGGCGGACCGGAATAAAGGAATCTTTCGCGCTCAGCCGGAATATCACCGGGGGCTGGAAGTCCCGCCTGCTGCCTATTTTCCTCCTGGTCGTCATGGCAAACCTGCTGATACCGGATATAGTTACGGTGACCGGAAAGATGCAGTCCCCGGCGGTAAGCCTCACGCTCACGCCCTGGACCATAGTCGCCGCGTTCCTTAAAACCTTCGTGTTCCTGCCCTGGCTGAACATGGCCATGGCCCGGGCCTACAATTTCCTTCTTGCGGCGCCGGTGGCGGTGCCGGAGCCGGCGCAGGCCCCCGGTGCCTAAAATAGTTTTTTATTGCTCCCGCTGGAACCGCTGGAGCATGAACGCCCTTGCGGCCGCGGCGGGCTCCGCCGGCATACCGGCCTCGAAATGTCCTTCCCCTCGGATGAGCCCGCGCTGCTGGCGGAACTGGCCGTCGCCCCGCCCGGCACGCTGACTGTTTCTCCTTTTTCACGGCACATAAAGCCGCCGCGGAAGCTTTCCGCGGCAGCATGGAAGCCCGCGGAAAAGCTTTCGGGAAGCGGCGCCGGCAGCGGGGCGCGGACGGCTGAGTTCCCGGCATCCCTTTATTTACCACACGGCAATATGTAGAATATACCTGTCCGCAGTACTGGAGGGAAACTTATGAAAATATCCGTTGCCATAGCCGCCCTGGCGCTCTGCGCCTCGGCGAACGCCGCCGAGCTCAGCGATATCCGCCCGGACGACGCGCGCGCGCTCAAAACAGAGGCGCCCGCACCGGTGCTCCAGTACGAGCCCGCCGCAAAATGCGGACAGGTTTCCGGAGAGATAACCAAACTGCACCTGCTGGCCCAGACCACAAAAAGCCAACTTTTCAACTTTGTGGACACGCAGGCTGAATTCAGGGAGTTTGTAGAGATGTGGACGCCGATACTGGAGAAGTTCGGCATGAAGGTGACCGGCACCGAATACGCGAACGAACTGGCGGTGATAAAGTACGAATCGCCGGACGGCCGCGTGGTGCGCGACTTCATGGGGGAAAAGCTAAACTACGACGCGCTTTCCCCGGCCGACATAGCCAAGACCCAGCACCAGCTGCTGGAGTCGCTGGAGCGCGCCGGGATGACGCCGATAGCCTCTTTCACCATAAAGCACGAGGTCTTCAGGCCCACCTTCAACATCTATTTCCTGACCAGACCCGAAGAGACCATGGAGCGGGAAGTGCAGCTGCGCCAGCTGAACAACGGCGACGACATAGACTTTGACCTGCTCGCCGGCGCGGTGAACATCGTCAGGAAGGATTCGGACTTCTCGCTGGTCTATATAGGCCGCGAGCTCGGCTTCAAAGCCAAGCTGGCCGCGAGCGAGGCGGAGGCCGCCATGAAGCTCGCCGACTACAAGAAATTCCTGTCCGACAACAAAAAAGACTTCATCGCCGCCAGGACTTATAAGCTGGATGAGCCTTTTGTCGTGGTTGACCACACCTAC
>CAISZM010000017.1 GCA_903889965.1 uncultured Elusimicrobia bacterium | reverse complement strand
CCTGATGACCCGCTACGGCATGAACGTGGAACTGGCCCATCCCGAGGGCTACGACCTGCTCCCCGAGACCATCAAGGTGGCCCAGGCCAACGCTAAAGCGTCGGGCGGGTCCTTCAAGGTTTCCAACAGCATGGAGAGCGCCTTCAAGGACGCCGATATCGTTTACCCGAAGAGCTGGGCCCCCTATAAGGTGATGGAGCGCCGTACCGCGCTGCTGGAGAAAAACGACCACGCTGGCCTTAAGGAGCTTGAGAAGGAATGCCTCGCGCAGAACGCCAGGCACACCGGCTGGGAATGCGATGAGCAGAAGATGAAGGCCACCAGAGGCGGCGAAGGCCTGTACCTGCACTGCCTGCCCGCCGACATCACCGACGTGTCCTGCGCGCAGGGCGAGGTGTCCGCCAGGGTGTTCGAGAAATACCGCATAGGCACGTACAAAGAGGCCGGGTATAAGCCTTTTGTCATAGCGGCCATGATAACCGCCTGCACAAAAAAGAACCCCGCTAAAGTGATAGAGGCTTTGTGCAAGACCGGGCAGTTACGGGTTCTGTAAGTTCGGCCATGGGCGGCAGGCCGTAAATCGGAGCGACAATGCGCCGCGGGTCCCTCCGGGCCCGCGGCGTTTCTTCCCCGGCTACTATTTTTATATCATGTTAACATGAAGCAACCCGGTGCCTGCCGGGCGGTTCGAGCGGCTGAGACCCCTGCTGGTTATGAAAATTTTCGGATTTATTTTGCCATGTGCGCTGGTTTTTACGGCCGCCTGTTCCGCCGGCCGTCCGGAGCTGTCCGCCAGCCGGGACGTCTACCGGGATTTCTACGCCCTGAAGGCGGACAATACCGAGGGGCTTGATTATTCGCGCGAGGTTTATTACCGCGGCTCCCCCGTTACGGTTTTTGCGGTACACGGGGGCGATATAGAGCCGGAGACGGCCCGTGTGGCCAGGCGCGTGGCCGGACGCAACTTCAACCTGTATATCTTCAACGGGTGGGGCGGGAAGAACAGCTCCCGCCTGCATGTGACCGCCGCCCATTTCGACGACCCTCTCGCCGTACGCCTTGCCACTTCAAGCGTGCTGGGGGTTGCGCTGCACGAGCAGGCGGACCGGGGCAGCCGGGTGTGCGTCGGCGGCAGCAATAAAGCGGCCGCTGAACTGATGGCGGCGCGGCTGGAGGCGGCCGGGTTTTCGGCCGAGGCTCCCTGCGGCAGCCTGCCCGGGGTTTCAGCCGCCAATATAGTCAACCGGACATCCGCCGGCGGGGTGCAGCTGGAGATGACGCGGCGCCTGCTGGAGCGACTCGGCAGAAATGAGGCGGATCTGTCCAGGTTCAGCGAGGCCGTGCGCTCGGCGGCCCTGGAAGCCGCGGTGCGGGCAAAATAACGCGGTACTGGAGATATTACCAATGAAAAAGATAAGGATATTCGCTTTCGGCGGCAATGAGGTTTCTCCCGTCGGGCTGAAGGATGCCGCCGGCAAGACGCTCAACCCGGACATAGCCATGCAGTGGCAGCGGACCGCCGTCACGGGCAAACTGGTGGCGGATATTTTTGAAAAGCACCCCAAAGACCTTTATGTCATGACCCACGGCAACGGCCCCCAGGTGGGGAATGTCCTGATGCGCGCGGAACTGTGCCGGGAAAGCCTGCCTCCCCTCCCGCTCGATGTCTGCGTAGCGGACACGCAGGGCGCGATGGCTTTCATGCTGGCCCAGCTTAATAACGAACTGAACGTGCGCGGCATAGACAATATAGTGGCGGGCATAGTCACGCAGGTGGTGGTGAACAAGGATGACCCCGATTTTAAGAACCCCTCCAAGTACATAGGCCCCTCCTACTCCAGGGAGGAAGCCGATGCCCGCGTCAAGCAGGACGGCTGGGCGATGAAGCTTTACAAGAAGGACGCGCACGGCTCCGAGATCTGGCGCCGCGTGGTCCCCTCGCCGGTGCCCACCGACATAGTCGAGATAGAGGCCATAGAGGCCATGCTTGAGAAGGGCATAGTGCCCGTCACGGTGGGCGGCGGCGGCATACCGGTGCGGGAGGTGGAGCCGGTAATAAAAGGCGGCAGGGAAACTTATATCTGCAATTACGGCGTTGAGTTCTCAAAGCCGGCCGGCGGCGCGAAGCCGTTGAAGATGTACACCGGCGTGGAGGCCGTGATAGACAAGGACCTGGCTTCGGCGCTGCTGGGCAATATGCTTTTAAAGCGGGCCAGGGCCCGCGGAGAAAAGGTCGAGGTCAGCCTTACCATCTTCACCGGCGAGGACGGCGCTAAGCTAAACTACCAGAAGCCGGACCAGCGCGACCTGCGCGTGATAAAGGTGTCGGAACTGGAGGCTATCTACAACCAGGTGCCGCCCCCATTCCCCGCCGGTTCCATGGGCCCCAAGATAAAGGCCGCAATAGAGTTCGTGAAGAACGGCGGCAGCGTGGCCTATATCTCGAAGACCGATCTTTTTGAGGAGACGCTGGCCGGAAAGGCCGGTACGACCATACTGCCCGGCTGAGGTTAAAAAAGGGGGCCGGCCGGCGGAAACCGCGCCCCGATTTCTTTAAGGTTTGCCCGTTATTCGACACACTATGAAAAAAATCAAGACTTTACAGTGCATTCGCTGCGGCAAGGACCACAGGTTGACCGACACCAAGTACAACTGCACCTCCTGCGGCGGAAATTTGCAGGTCCTTTACGACTATAACCTGATAAAAAAACGGCTCAATTACGAGGTTCTCAAGGACAACCCCGAACGCAGCATCTGGCGCTACCTGGATATACTTCCCGTGACCAGCATCAAGAACGTGCCGCCGGTGCAGGTGGGCTGGACGCCTTTATACCGGGCCGAGAAGCTGGGCGCCGAAGTCGGCGTGCCGAACCTCTACGTAAAGGACGACGGGCGCAACCCCAGCGCCTCGTTCAAGGACAGGGCCAGCGCCGTGGTTACCGCGCGCGCCCTGGAGATCAAGGAGAAGGTGATAACCACCGCCTCCACCGGCAACGCCGCCTCGTCTCTCGCCTGCCTGACCGGCAGCCTGGCCATGAAAACCGTTATATTCGTGCCCGAGACCGCGCCGGCCCCCAAGGTGGCCCAGCTGCTGGTTTACGGGGCCACCGTCATAATGGTTAAAGGGACCTATGACGACGCTTTTGACCTATGCCTTAAGGCCGCTTCCGAGTATGGCTGGTATAACCGCAGTACGGGCATAAACCCGTTCACGCGCGAGGGCAAAAAGACCTGTTCATTCGAGATCTGCGAGCAGCTTAACTGGGAAACCCCGGACAAGGTGTTCGTGCCTGTCGGGGACGGCAATATCATAAGCGGCATCTGGAAGGGTTTCGTCGAATTTCACCGGCTCGGTATAATAGAGCGGCTGCCGCAGCTGGTTGCCGTGCAGGCGGAGCACTCCGATTCCATCAAGCGCGCCTTCGAATCCGGAGGCGACGTGCAGCCGGTGAGCGGGGTTACCATTGCCGACAGCATCTCCGTCAGCCTGCCGCGCGACGGCATGGCCGCCGTCATGGCGATAAAAGATTCCGGCGGTTTCGCCGTCAGCGTCACCGACGCCGAAATACTGGAAGCCATACCTCTTATAGCCCGCGGTTCCAACGTGTTCGCCGAACCCGCCGCCGCCGCCACTTACGCCGGCCTGCGTAAGGCCGTCAGGGAAGGCCGCGTGAAGGAAAACGAATCCGTGGTCCTCCTGATAACCGGCAACGGCCTCAAGGATATCACCAGCGCGATGAAGTCCGTGGGCAAGCCTTATATTATAAAACCGGACATAAACGAGCTGAGAAAACTGGTGTCGGACAATAAGCTGGTTTAGCCCCGGCTTGACTCCCGTCATAGGCCTTTCAGGCAATAGCACTTGGGTCCAATAACTCCGGGCCGGGGGGCCTTTGGCCTCTTATTGAACCTTCGATTCTTTTATAGAGTATCCGTACCGGCCCTGCCGTATGGCGGCGGCCGGCCTTTAAGGGTTAAGGAGGGTTTAATGAAAAACAGACTTATCGCCGCGCTCGTCTTCATGGGTATGACAGGCGCCGCGTTCGCCGCCGACGTCGATTTTGACAATGGCGTCGATGTTTCGAAAGTTATAGAAAAAGCGGCCGCGCAGGACGCGCCGTCCGCCGGCCAGCCCGGCGTGGAGCGCTACCCGGGTCATTGGGACGACGGGAACTTCCATGATTATCCCGGCCCCGGCCCCGGCCACGTCAGCTTCACCCGCGACTGCCACCGTTTCGGCTTCGGGCTTTCCGAGGGCCCGATGGTTTCCGAAGTGGCGGTTCTTGAAAGCGTGGAGTACGTGCAGGAATGCCACTACGTTCCGGATCCCCCGCCGAACAATGGGGACCATCACGGCCCCAACCACGGCGACCACGGCCAGCCCGGCCATGGGCCCAGGTCGGTGGACGAGGGGCAGACCAAGGGTATGGAATGCCACACCGTGCCCGCCGACGTGTTCCGCCGTTCGGTGCAGCTCGCCATGGGTCCCCGCAAAATATTGCCCTGGGAGAGCGATAAATTCCAGGTCTGCCTGGAAGGCCCCCGCGCGGAATTTAGCACCATCTCCTCCGCCTACGAGTACAATGTGCAGGAAAACGGCCAGTATGACCTGCGCTACAACCTGACGCCTATGTACAAGATCCCCACCTCCCCGGACCAGGGAGGGCTTTCCCTGAACGAGTTTTCCTACGCCGACGGGAAATTCACCGTTAAGGTCTCCGAAAGGTGGCCCGCGGAATATGCCGGCGAGAAAGTTGTCGTCAAGGTCGAGCTGTACAAGGATGGGTTCCTGTTCTTCAACTCCTTCAAAGGCGACAAGGAATTCACCTTCGACACCGCGAACGGCTATGATATGACCTTCGCCGAAAGCGATCTGGACGCCTCCAAGGCCGTGGCTACGCCGGACGAGCCCACCCGCGGCGCCAAGAAATATTACGTGAAGTGGCGCTTCCGCCGAGTCGGCAGCGTCTCTACCGGAGAATTCATCGAGAAGGGCAGCACCGAAAAGGTAGAGGTAAGATAGTTCCTGGAAGCAGGAAGTAAAAAAATACCCGCCGGGAAACCGGCGGGTATTTTTTTGTCCCGTGCGGGCGTTCTAGTTCGGCAGGGTTATGGTGAAAGCGGAGCCTTTCTGCAGCTGAGACTTGGCGAATACGCGCCCGCCGTGCGCTTCCGCTATTTTCTTGACCAGCGCCAGCCCCAGGCCCCAGCCTTCCACCTGGCCCGTGAAAGAAGCCTCCACCTGGTAGAATTTATTGAAAACATTGTCCAGCTCTTCGCCCGGGATCCCGGGGCCGTTGTCTCCGACCGAGATCAGCGTGTTGTTGTCGCGGGCCTGGGCCGAAAGGAGCACCAGCTTTTCGGGCCCTGGGTTGAATTTTACTGCGTTATCTATCAGGCTGCGCATGGCCATGGCCAGCACTTTGCGGTCCGCGGTTATCTTTACCGGGCCCGGCACTGTTATCTTTACGTTCAGCCCCGCTATTCCTTTCATGTTCTCTTTGGCGTTTTCCGCTATCTCGGTCAGGAATTCCGAGGCGTCAAAATCTATTTTTTCCAGCGACGCCGCTTCTAGGTTGTCCATGGTCACGAAATCCAGAAGTCTTTCCACCAGCCCGGTGAGTTTCTGGCCCTGCTCATATATGGTGTCGGAAGATTTAGCCACTATCTCGGGCAGGCCTTTGGCCTGGGCCTCGTCCTTCAGTATCTGGGCGTAGCCGTTGATGGAGGACAGAGGGGTCTTGAATTTGTGCGAGATAAGCGAAAGGAAGTTCCGGGCCATCAATTCTTCCAGGCGCTGCGCGGTAACGTCGGAAAGTATCCACAGGCGCCCTTCCACGCGGGAATTCCCGTCCTTGTCTTCCGCCAGCAGCTTTATCTCAGATACGTCAAGGTAGAATCTTTTGGGTTTGGCCCTGTAAAGCTCGAAGCGGCAGGAAGAGTCGGCGCAGGCGAAGACGCTGTCCAGGCCGGGTTTTATTTCGAAACCCGGGAAAGCTTCCTTGATATGGGTGAATTTGTATTTGTCGTATTCAAGGTACGACTTGGCCGAATTGTTCAGGATGAGTATGTTGCCGTCCACGTCGGTGAGCAGAGCCCCTTCCTTGATGCGGCTGAAGACTATCTCCATTTTGCGCTTCTCTTCCTTTACCGACGAGAAGAGACGGGAGTTCTCTATGGCTATGGCGGCCTGCGAGGCGAAGGCCTCGAAATTTGTTTTGTCCGTTTCCGTGAATCCGCCGTCCATCTTGTTGATGGCCTGGACCACGCCTATGGCCCTGCCTTTGATTATCATCGGGCAGGTCAGGAGCGAGACCGTGCTGTAGCCGCTTTTGGTGTCGGCTTTCTTCGAGTGACGCGGATCGGAGGCCACGTCGTTTATTATCAGGGAGCGGCCTTCCTTGGCGCAGGTGCCGGCGATCCCCTCGCCAAGTTTGAAGCGCATCGCCTGCACGTCCTCCGGGAGGCCCAGGGCCACGTCGAAGTACAGCTCCTGCGTTTTATCGTCGAGCAGGTAAAGCGAGGCGCGCTCCGCCCCCACTACGCGCGAAGCCAGGCGCATGATGGTCAGGAGCAGCTCGGAAATGTCCAGCTTGGAGGAAAGCAGCCGTGAGACCATCACCAGCATTTCAAGGCTTTCCTGCGACTGCATTATCATCCTGTCCCCTTCTGTCTAAAAAAATACCTGCAAAAACATTTTATAATAATTTTTCCAGCGGCTGCTGTCCGCCTTGTAGGCGTTGTAGGCCAGGTCCATCGTTATCTTTTCGTTAAGGCTTAGTTTTATGCCCGCCACCGCGGAGTTGGCCGCCCGCCCCTGCCTGAAGGATATTTTACTATATCCCGCGTAAAGATGGCTGTCATATTCGGGTTTCATGTCGCGGGCCACCTGCGCGGTCAGCACCCACTCGGGCATGTCGGTGACCGGCAGGAAAGTGCCCATGGAGGCCAGGTCGGAGTGGTCCAGCGCCGGGGTTATCATGTTGGTGTTCTTGGCCTTGCCGCTCTCCAGGAAGGCCGCCGCCGAAGCCTGGAAAAAGAACTGGTTGAAGAACGATTTTTCAGCCGCCAGTTCAAGCGCCGACTCGGAAAAACTTTCGCTCGCCGGCCCTCCGCCCAGGTCCAGCAGGGCCCGCTGGCGCGCCCACGCGCCCGAAACCGTCAGGTGCAGGTAGCTGTCTTCGGATTCCTCGCCCAGGGAGGTGAGCAGGGAGAGTTTGCCGCCCGCGGCCCCGGAATGCGTGCTGGGGGAAACCGGATAAACGAAGGGTTTGAGCGAGACGTAAAAATTGTGGGCGGAATACATTACGGGCATGCGGAACGAGTACATTCTTTTGTTGTAGGGCGCGGAGTTGCTGTAGTAGGATACGTTGGCCCCGGCGACCACGCCCGTGGAAACAGTGGAGAAAAGGGTTATGGAATTGCTGGTGAGGCCTGCGGAGCCGGTGACATAGCCGTCTTCCGCCCACCAGGCCGCGGAAGCGCCCGCGGCCAGTCCGTACGCCAGGAAAGCCGAAAAAACCGCCGCCAGCAGGGTGCGTTTCATATAGTGCTCATATTATATATTATTCGCCGCGGAACTTAGGTTTGCGTTTTTCAAGGAAGGCTTTTATGCCCTCTTCGTAGTCCCCGCTGTTATAGACCTTGCGCCTGAGCGCCTGCGTGCGTTCGAAGGCCTCCGGGCTTATCGGGTGGGCTTCCGAAAGTATTTTGAACTGCTCCTTGATGACGGAGACCGCCAGGGGCGAGTTATCCGCTATGGAGCGCGCCAGGGCGAAAGTGAACTGCTCTATTTCCTTCGAACTTACAAGGTGGTTGAGTATGCCGAAGTGGTACGCGCGTTCGGCCTTGACCGGTTCGGCCGTGAAGAACATCTCCTTGGCGATATTGCTGCCCACGCGGTTGATGAAGTGCATGATGCCGGAGGCGTTGTACGGCAGGCCCATCTTTACGGGCGTGATGGCGAAGGAGGCCGTCTCGTCCCCCACGGCAAGGTCGCAGGTGACGGCCAGATCTGTGGCGCCGCCCCATACGCTGCCCTGTATCATGGCTATAACCGGGCCGGGGTAGTTCTGTATCGCGCGGAAAGCGGTTTCCATAGGGCTGTCGTAGGCCAGCGGGTCGTGGTGCACTTTCGGGAGCTGGGTGATGTCGTGGCCCGCTGACCAGACCCTCGAGTCCTTTTTCGCCCGCAGTATGATGACCGGGATCTTCCTGGCCTTAAGCTCTTCCAGCGCGGCGACCATTTCCCAGCAGAGCTCGAGGCTGAGGGCGTTGCGCCGCGAAGGGTTGTTCAGCGTTAGTATCCCGATATTCCCTTCTGTTTCCGTGATAATAAGCGGCATGAGTCCTCCCGTCTTCTCTGGCTCAGGTAATTGTATAACTTACGCGCCCTGAAATGGCAAGGCCCTTGACAAATCACGGCGGCGGGGGTACAATCGGTTATCGTATGTCGACAAGGTTCTGGAGGAATTTATGAACAGCTGGAAAATTTACGCGCTTGCCTTGGTAATAGCGTCTACGGCGGGGTTCGCTTATGTCCACAAGGGGCCGCGGCATATGCAGCCGGATTTCAGGGACGCGGTGGCCGATAACGCCGGGGCTCAGGACTTTAACAGCGAAACAGTGAATGTCGGGGTGTCAGGGGCAGACGTCTCCGTGCCCCCTGCCGCGGCGCCCGAGGCGGATATCGACGGACTCTCCGCGGACCTGCTGTCGAACGCCATCGCAGTGGCGGGCGGCCTGGAGATGCTGAACAAGTATGATAACCTTTACCTGAAAGAAAAGGCGTCCATGAGCAAGAGCGTGCGGCGCGTGTATGAAGACATCTCCGAGCTGGATAAAACGGCCGGCCGGATGCTCGGCCTGCGCGAACAGCTCGCCGTAAGCGCGGACGCCCATAAAAGGATAGTGAAGGCGTACGGCCTGATAGAGAAAATGACAGCGGTTAAGATAGTGAGCGCGGAGCCCGGGGACATGTACCTGGTGCAGGGGATAGAAGGGCGCCTGACCGCGCTAAAAGTGAATCTGCAGATACTTGCCGGCGAATTCAAGAAGTGATCCGGCCGGTTCTTGCGGGACCCCCCGGCGAGGCGCGGGGGGTCCTTATTTTTTCCGGTCTTCCGGTTTTGGATGGCACAGCCATAGGCCTTGGCCGTCCGATGAGCATAGCTCTTGGTACGGCACAGCCATAGGCCTTGACAAATGTCAATAATGCCGCTAGACTTTGCACAGGCACCGGGCCGCTCGGGCAGGACACGGAGAAGGCGGAACACACCATGAATAATATATTTTTATCTTTACTTTTAATTTCTCTTCCGGTCTTGCCGCTATCGGCCCAGCTGTCCGATCAGGACAGGGCCATTGTGGGTAAGTGCCAGCAGAACATAGACCCGGAAAAAGGCCAGCTTTCCCCCGTCATAGCCGAGGAGTGCGTTAAAGCCCTGAACGAAGGGAAACCGGCCCTCATCAATCGCTACGCCGAAGAAAACGCGGAGGATGGCGACGAGGCGGCCACAAAGCTTATCGGCCATAACAATTCCCTGGTTTCGCTGAACAAGCTGATCAACAACCAGAGCGGTTTTTATGCCGCCAGGGGGCTGGAACGCATGCTGGAGGGCTCCGACGACTGCGTGCCCTGCCAGATGAAACTGGGGCCTAAGCCGGAGACGACTTTTGACTGGGTGGGAAAATATTCGTCCGGCCGCCTGGGAGAGGTGAAGCGTTGCGTGCGTACCTGGGATGCCCTCGGCGCGCTGCGCACCAGTTCGCTTTCCTCCGCCGCTTACGGCAAGGATAAAGGATCGTGGAACGGCCAGGGCATCATGGCCAGGTATGCCTTCCTCACGCGCTGGGCCAGGGCCGAAACCGACAAACTGGCCGCGGCGGCCGCTATGTCCGATGGCCAGGCCGTAAAGCCGGATTATTCGGCAATGGTTTCCGTGCTGCGCGAAGACCTTATATTCGGCGACGACGCGCCTTACAGGGCCAAGCTCGACGCTATACTCTCGTCCGCCTCCGCCAAGAACAAGCCCGACAAACCCTCGGTTGCCGAAGGGAAGGGAAAGGAGCTGGATGCCGCGAACCGCAAGATAAAGGACATGGCCGGCGCCAGTGCGGAGGATACGGGGGAATACCTGTCGCAGGCTTTTGACAATACTTCCAAACAGGCGGCCTCCGCCGGGAAGCCCGCTGTTTCCGCCGGAAAGGCCGGGAACAAGAGCGAGTTTAAGCCCGTACAGATGACGGCCGTGCAGGAGAAGGAATTGGCCGACAAGACGCTGCGCATGGAGGACGGAAAGCTTAAAGGCTATCTCGCCGACGTCATGGAGCAGACCGCCGCCGGCAAACGCACGAAAGAGTTTTACGAGGGCACGGAATACGCGAAGGACGGGGCCAATAAGCTTAACTTCGGTTTTACCCGCGCCCCGGGAGTGTTCGGCTACTGGAGCCCCAACGACAAGGCTATAAAGATCAACAGCGAGGTGCCCGAGGAATTCGCCGCCAAGCGCAATATGACCGTGGAGCAGATGATGAAAGACCCGGCCGCCATGAAGGACTTCGCGGTGTACGTCTCCCCTACCGGTATACACGAACCGCGCCACCAGAAAGAAACGGCCTGGGCCATAGCCAACGGCATAGATTATAAGAAGTTCCCCACGGGCAGCAGCAGCCCGTACACTATATTCGACGAGAACAAGGCCAATAAAGAGGCGGTGGAGCACATGATGGAATATTGCGCCAAGAACGGCGGAGATTCCTGCTACGCAAAATTCAACCCCATGCACGTGAATAACGTGGAGGTGTTCAAGCGCGAGGGGCTGCAGGGCCTTGAGAACGAGAAGCTCAAGCTTTATCCCAGGCTGGGCAACTACGAGGAACACGCCGGCAAGGAATTCATGGAGGCCCAGCAGTACTCCTCCAGGCTTAAGGAGCTGGAGGCGAGGAACAAAAAGGACGCGGCCGCTTTGGACTCCGCGGAAAAGGCTGAATTAAAGAGCGACCGGGAAATGATGGCCACCAGGTTCAAGTGGTACACGATGGTTTACCAGTCCAACGCCGAGGCCGAGCGGGAAGCGCTGGCTTTCAGGGCCAAATACAGCGGCGCGGCTATAGGCGCCGCCGTTCCGCCCAGCCTGTGAGCCGCGAGGTAATTCAATGATAAATAAAATTCTTGCCGCCGCGGCCCTCTGCCTGGCCTGCCTGCCCGCCGCCTCCGGCGCCGGAACGCCCTACACCGAAAGCGGTTATTTTACGGTGGTCTTCCCGGAGGGCTGGGTGCTGGGGGCCCGCGACCAGGGGGTCACCCAGGACGAAAAAAAAGTTTACGGCAGGGAGGTCTTCGGGCCTTCTTCGGCCGGGATCTATGCGAAGATCGCCGTGCATTATTACGCGCCGGGCAACGAGCTGCACAAGACCCCCGAGAAATTCATAAAACTTCAATCCCAGCCGGCCCTCGGCGTGAACCTGGACGGCCAGGTCTACGGCAAGGTAAAGGACGGCAAGGCCGGCAACTATTACGCCAAGGTGTTCGACCGGAAGGTTTTTGAGTATGAACCGAAAGACGCGCTGCACCCGAAAAAAATAAGCATCTACGAAAAATTCGCCGTAGTGCCGGTGAAAAACGGTTTTTTCGTGCTGCGTTATTACGCCCCGATGGATATCGCCAAAGACAGCCTGAAAGCGTACGAGGACGTGCTGGCCTCTTTTAAGCCTCTTCTCAGGTAGTTCCCTCCGGAAAGTGAATGCGGCGGCGGCCCGGTCGTGCGGGAGGATATATGGCGCTGAAAAATACGGAAAAAGAGCCGGTCCGGGCCAGGGTGCAGCCTGAAGCGTCGCTTAAGGCGCTTTATAAAAAAACTTTCGGGCGGGAACCTGAAAATTTCGAGCCGCTGAAGGTGGACGGTTCCGCGCGCCGCCTGTTCCGGATCGGGGGCGCCGCCCGTTCGGTCATAGGAGTTTTCGGGCCGGACAGGCTCGAGAACAGGGCTTTCCTCGAATTCTCAAGACATTTCCGCGCCGAAAAACTGCCGGTGCCCGAGATCTATTCCGCCGACCAGGCCCAGGGGTTCTACCTCGAGGAGGACCTGGGCGACACCACCCTGTTCGAATACCTGTGCGAGGAACGCGAAGGGTCCGATCTGCCCCCCCGGGCGGCGGCGGCCTATAAAAAGGCGCTGGAGTGGCTGCCGCGTTTCCAGGCGCAGGTGCGCCGCGGGCTGGACCTTTCCTACTGCTATCCGCGTTCCGGCTTCGACCGCCAGTCGATAATGTGGGACCTTAACTATTTTAAATATTACTTCCTGAAGCTGTCCGGCACCCCTTTCAACGAGCAGAAGCTGGAGGACGATTTTAACCGCTTCACGGACTTCCTGCTCAAGGCGCCGGCGGATTGTTTTATGTACCGCGACTTCCAGTCGCGCAATATAATGCTGCGCTCCGGGGAACCGTGGTTCATCGATTACCAGGGCGGCCGGCGCGGCTCTCCGCATTACGACCTGGCGTCGCTGCTTTATGACGCGAAGGCGGACCTGCAGCCGGAGGCCAGGGCTTCGCTCAGGAAATATTACATAGAAGCCGCGGGTCTCAAGACCGCGGACTTTATGCGCCATTACCAAGCTTTCGTCTACATACGCATCATGCAGGCCATGGGCGCGTACGGCCTGCGCGGTTTTTACGAGGGCAAGACGCAGTTCCTGCAGAGCGTGCCTTACGCCGTACGGAACATCGAATGGCTGCTGCGCAACACCGAGATCGGCATTGAACTGCCCGAGCTTATGCAGTGTTTCAAGCGTATCACGGGTTCCTCCTACCTGCGGCAGTTCGGCCGGACAAAGCTCGGCCTCACCGTGCGCATCACTAGCTTTTCGTTCAAGAACGGCCTGCCGCTGGACGACAAGGGGCACGGCGGCGGTTTCGTGTTCGACTGCCGCGCGCTGCCGAATCCCGGCCGGTACGGACAATACGCCGCGCTGACCGGGAAGGATAAGCCGGTCATTGAGTTCCTTAACGGCGAACCCGAGATGCAGAGTTTCCTGGAAAATGTCTTCGCTATAATAGATTCCAGCGTTAAAAATTACCAGAGCCGCAACTTCACTTCTTTGATGGTCAACTTCGGCTGCACCGGCGGCAGGCACCGTTCGGTTTACTGCGCCGAAGCGCTGGCCGCTCACGTGAAAAAAAAATACGGCGCGCGGGTGGAACTGGCGCACCGGGAATTCCCGGAGCTGTCCGCATGACCCCGCCGCCCGCCAGCGCCGGGGCGCCTGTATGAAGGCCATGGTCTTCGCGGCCGGCCTGGGCACCCGCCTGCGCCCGCTCACTGACCGCCTGCCCAAGGCGCTGGTGAATATAAACGGCGCGCCGATGCTTGAACTCGTCATACGCCGCCTGGCCGCCGCCGGAGTAGGCGAGCTGGTGGTGAACACCCACCATTTCCATGAAGAGGTGGCGGGTTTCCTGCGCTCCCAAAAAAACTTCGGCCTGCGCATCGAACTGTCCCGCGAGGAGGAATTCCCGCTCGAGACCGGGGGGGGGCTTAAAAAAGCCGCCGCCTTTTTCGACGACGGCAGGCCTTTCTTCGCGCACAACGCCGACGTCTATTCCGAAATGGACCTGGCGGGGCTTTACGCGGCGCATTTGTCAGGCGGAGCGCTGGCCACCCTGGCCGTCCGGGAGAGGCCTTCGGGCAGGCGGCTGCTGTTCGACGCCGGTATGAATTTAAAGCGCAGGGAGGACGGGCCGGCCGCTCCGGGCCTGACGCCTTTCGCTTTCAGCGGCATACAGGTCCTGTCGCCGGAGATATTCGGCCGCATTACGGAGACCGGCGTATTCTCCCTGCCCTCAGTATACCTGCGGCTGGCCGCCGCCGGAGAACGCATAAAGGGCTTCAGGGACGATTCGGTTTTCTGGGGGGATATAGGGGATATGGAGCGCCTTGAATCGGTCCGGCTCAGGGACCGCCTGAACCGTTCCTAGGTGCGGCCGGGTTTGCCTTTTTCCATCTTTTCCAGCCGGTCCAGGTTCTGGCGCGCGCTTGGTAGGCCGGGGGAAACTTTAAGCGCCCGGCGGAAAAGTACGCCGGCCTCCGGGTATTTGCCGGCCCTGGCGAGCAGCACGCCGTAGTCGTTCAGCCCCTCCAGGTCATAAGGGTTCGCGCTTAAAAGTTTTTCGTAAAAAACCGCCGCGTCGGCGATATGCCCGGCCGCGGCCTTTTCCCGCGCCATGGCCAGCAGAGCCGGGGCATAGCCCGGGCTGGTTTTGAGGAGGAGGGCCAGCGTTCCGGCGGCTTCGCGCCGGCCCGAAGCGGCCTGGATGCAGTATTTATTGTAGAGGGTCTCGGCGTCGCCGGGTTTGGCGGCCAGGGCCGCGTCGATGGCGGCCAGCGCCCCGGCGGCGTCCCCGGTGTGAAGCCGGGCCAGCGCCAGGCCGTTGAGATAGATGGCGTTGCCGGGCTCCGCCGCCGAGATCTTTTCGAGTATCGCGCGGCTCTCCACGAGCCTCGAGCCCAGGTAATATTCGCGGGCCAGGTTATACAGCATCGGCTTGGAAGAGGAACTGCGCGCGGCGTTCTCGTATATCTTAAGGTCGGTATCGCGCAGCGTCGTGTTGAAAGCGGACGCCGCTATCAGGACCGCCGCCGCGGCCGGCAGCAGCGCCCGCCGCCGAGGTATGGAATTCTCCAGCAGCGCGGCCGCCCACAGGAAGATGCCCGCGTTAGCCAGGTAGACCCAGTGGTCCAGCATCAGGTCGTTAGTGGCCAGGAGCGGGAGTTTGGGCGCCAGGTTCAGCAGGTACCAGGCCGCGCAAAACAGCGCCGTTCTTCCGCCGCGCCGCCAGATAAGAAAGCCCGCCGCGGCCAGGGCAGGCAGGCTTAAGAAACGCAAAAGCGGGGAGAACGGCTGCATGCGGTGCGAGTGCATATCGAAGGGGAATACCGCCTCTTTAAGATATACAGCCACTGTTTGCGGGACTTTCAGGAAAAGGCCGGAGAGGACCGGCGTGACGCCGGTAGAAAGCGCGCCCATCCCCAGCGCCTCCCGCCTTATCAGGAGGTATACCGGGATGAAAATAAAGAAGGGCAGCAGTTTGAGGTATTCCTTTTTATCCCGCCGCAGATACCACAGGCAGAGCGCCGCCAGCGCCGGGGTTATAACGCCGTTCTCCTTAAAACCGGCCGCGGCCAGGAAAAGCACGAAGGAAAGGCCTGTGCCGCCCCTTACGAACAGCAGGAGCGAGGCCAGCACGCAGGCGCTGGAGGCCAGCTCCGCCCGTCCCGCCACTATCAGCAGCTGCTCCACCGCGGCCGGGTGCGCGGCAAGCAGCGCCGCCGCCCAGAAAGAGGCCCGGCGTCCGAAGCCCAGTGCCAGGGCCAGGTAGAAGAACAGCACCGCGCCCGCGGCGTGAAAAGCCAGGTTGGTAAGGTGGTAGCCGAACGGCCGGTAGCCCCACAGCGCGAAGTCGGCCATGTTGCTTACGGTTTGAAGGGGCCTGTAGTAATTGAGGCCCTGGTCGAAGGGGTCTCCCCTGAAAGCCGAGGCGAAGTTCGCTGCCGAGGGGGCCAGGCGAGGATTTTGCTCTATCATCCTGTGGTCGTCCCACATGAACCCTGTTTTCAGGGTCAGGCCGAAGGCCAGGAAAGCCGCCAGGATTATGCCGGCCGGAGCCAGGGCCGGTTTAAAGCGGATATTCGTTAACACAAAGGAATTATAGCAAGTGCCCGGCGCGGTAAAAAGGTAAAATAGGTGTTATGGGTCCCTGCGGGTAAAATAGCCGGGGGCCGGACGCCGTTAATATCAGTGGAGCGGGTGGCTGGAGGTCAGGGTTTTGAAGGCCCTCGCGGAGGCCGCCGGTTGCATAAGCCCGGTGGCCGAGTGCGGAGCGTGGCCACGGTGTGGCCGCCGCGTGCCTGAAGAACCCTGACCTCCAGTCAGGACCCGCGAACCCCGTACCAATTCTAAACCCGGAAGCGCGTAAAATATAACATGGCGAAAAAAGGCATAGCGGACGGTTCGGAGGTTTACTGGGACGGCGCCCATTACGACGCCTTCAACCGGCCCTACCGGGACGACTTTAAATTTTACCTGCGCGAAGCCTTGGCCGCGGGCGGGCCGGTTCTCGAACTGGCCTGCGGCACCGGCCGGCTTACCATACCTTTAAAGAAAAAGGGCGTGGATATCACGGGCCTGGATATGTCGGGGCCTATGCTCGTGCGGGCGCGGGAGAAAGCCGCCAGGGCCGGCTTGGAACTGCCTTTTTTACGCGGGGACGCCCGTGATTTCAGCCTGGGCAGGCGGTTCGATCTTATCTTCATGGCGTTCAACTCGCTGCAGCATCTGGGCCGCAGGGAGGACCAGGAGGGCCTTTTTTCGTCCGTAGCCCGCCACCTGGCCCCTGGCGGGCGTTTCATATTCGACGTTTTTAACCCGGAGCCGCTCTGCCTCATAAGGGACCCCGGGGAAATGCTCCCGGTCGCCTATTACAAAGATCCGTCAGGCGGCGGCCGGGTCCTTGTTAATGAACAATATTCCTATGATAAGGCCTCCCAGGTTTCCAGGCTGACCTGGCATTACAGGCGCGAGAGTGACGGCCGCGTACTGAAAAAAAAGCTTAATTTGCGGTGTTTTTTTCCCGAAGAGCTGCTGGCCCTGGTCCATTACAACGGTTTCCGCCTGCTGGCGCGCTACGGGGACTTCCTCCGCCATTCCTTTAAGGGTACGCACCGGAAGCAGGTGCTGGTCTGCGCCCCGTTGCGGGCGGGCGCCGGGCGCCGGAAAGCGCGGCTTTAGGCGCTGGTGTTGAAAAAAGTCTCGGGATTTGCTATCCTTAATCTACTATGAACACTTATGAGTTAATGCTTATTATCAACCCGCAGATCTCCGACGCGGAGATCGGCGAAGCCGTTGAAAAGGCTAAAAAGATATTGACCGACAATAAAGCTGAAGTGCTCGCGGAAGACAGGCTGGGCCGCAAGAAGTTCTCCCACCCCGTCGGCAAGAGCCGCGACGGTTTTTACGTCTATATGAAGGTCAGCGCCTCCCCGGAGAGCGTAAAAGATATCAGCCATTCATTAAAGCTGCAGGAAACCATCCTGCGGTCCATGATGATGAAAGCCGGTAAAGAGCCGGTTAAGGCAGCCTGACCGGACCCCGGCGGTAAGCCATGGATATACGCATCCCCGAGCAGAACTGCGTTTTTATATCCGGAAGGCTTACGCGCGACCCCGAGCTGCGCTTCACGCAGAAAGGGCAGGGTGTGTGTACCTTCGACGTGGCCGTAAACCGCCGCTACAAGGACCAGGCCACCGGTGAATGGAAGGACGATACCACTTTTGTCCCGGTCGCGGTGTGGGGCCAGATGGCCGAGCGCTGCAAGGAAAAGCTTAAGAAAGGCAGCCCCGTTTTAGTGGAGGGGCGGCTGACCGGGTCGGAATACGTCGACAAAGCCGGCCAGAAGCGGAAAATAATGAGGATCACCGCGCGCAGGGTGCAGTCCCTGGCCTACGGCGGAGCGGGTGAAGGCGGGGAGGGCTCCCAGCACGAAGCCGCGGAGGAAGCCCAGCACCACGTCCAGGCGGAGCCGAAAGACGACTCTTCCGGGATCGAAGAAGTACCTTTTTAAAATCAGGCAGGAGTGAAAAATATGGAGAACAAAGAAACAACCCCCAGTGTTACCCCGGCGGCCCCCAGGCCCCCGAGCGCGGCGCCGATGCACCGCGAATCCTCGGGTCCCCGCAGGCCCGGAGGCGGAGGGCGCAGGTTCGCCCCGCGCCGCAAGGTGTGCCGGCTTTGCGCCGAGCACGTGGACCTGGTGGATTACAAGCAGGCGCAGATAGTCAGGAATTTCTGCACCGACACCGGCAAGATACTTTCCAGGCGCATAACCGGCGCCTGCGCCAAGCATCAGCGCCAGATAATGAGGGCCGTCAAGATCAACCGCAATTTGTCCCTCATGTCCTATAACGGGTAAGCCTGGAGCGATCATGAAAGTCATACTGAAAAAAGATATCAGCAATATCGGCCGCTCGGGCGACATAAAGAACGTCCGCGACGGCTATGCCCGCAATTTCCTCATGCCCCGCGGCCTGGTGGAATTGGCCACCGAGGGCGCCCTGAAAGCCTGGAAGAACAGCGCCGACAAGCGCGCCAAGCGCGTCAGCTCCGAGGACGGGGCGCTCAAGGAACTCTCGAAGCGCCTTGAAGCCATCACCCTTTCTTTCTCCCGCCCCGTCTCCGAGGACGGGGTGATGTTCGGTTCAGTGGCCAAGAGCGACATAATAAAGAACCTGGCCGCGGCCGACATCGAGATAGCCAAGGAAATGATACGCCTGCCCGCCTCCATAAAGGCCGTCGGCACTTTCGAAGTCGAGATCGTTCTTAAGCAGGACATCGTGGCCAAGGTAAAGGTCGCGGTTTCAGCTCACAGCAAGTAACAGACATTCCTTATAAGCCCGGGTTCCGGCCTAGCGGCAGGGCCCGGGCTTATTATCCAAAATGGCGGGTCTATGAACTACAGCAAGGTTCCTCCACATTCATTAGAGGCGGAAATGGCCGTCCTCGGGGCCATGTTGATAGACAAGGACGTGGTTGAAAACGTAACCGAGGTCCTCCAGTCCAAGCATTTTTACAGCGGCGTGCACGCCCGGATCTACGATGCCATAATGGACCTGCGCTCGCGCAATCTGCCCGTGGACGTGGTCACCCTTTCCGAAGAACTTAAGAAGAGCGGCCGCCTGGAGGAGCTGGGCGGCCAGAAATACCTGGCCGACCTGATGCAGAAGGTCTCCACGGCGGCGCATACGCAGGCCTACGCGCAGATCGTGAAGGAAAAGGCCCTGCTGCGCGACCTTATCCGGGTTTCCACCCTGATAGTCGAAAAATCTTTCGACGGCTCCGACGAGGTCGAAAACCTCATGGATTTCGCGCAGGCGCAGATACTGGCCGTGGCGCAGAAGAACACGGACCACGGCTTCAGTTCCGCCTCCGACCTCGCCACCGAGGTGCTCACCCGCATCGAAAAGAATTTTACCAGCCACAACCCCATCACCGGGGTGGCCACCGGCTTCTCGAGGCTGGACGATATGACCGGCGGCCTGCAGAAATCCGACCTTATAATACTCGCCGCCCGCCCCAGCCAGGGCAAGACGGCCATGGCGCTGAACATGGCTTACCACGCCTGCGTCGAAAAGAACATCCCCACGGCTTTTTTCTCGCTGGAAATGAACAAGTACTCCATCATGCAGCGCATGATCTGTTCCGCCGCGCGCGCCAACCTCAGCGGCGTCAGGACCGGGCGCCTGGCGCACGGCATCTGGCCGCAGCTGACCCGCTACACCGGCGAGGTTTCCAAGGCCCCCCTCTACATAGACGACTCGCCCGGTCTCACCATACTCGACATACGCAACCGCACCCGCAAGCTGATGAGCCAGCTGAAGACCGATAACAAGACCCTGGGCCTGGTAATAGTGGACTACCTGCAGCTTATACGCGGCGGCGGCCGCTCCGAGAGCCGCCAGCAGGAGGTCTCCGAGATCTCCCGCCTGCTGAAGGACCTGGCCCGCAGCCTGGACCTGCCCGTTATGGCGCTTTCGCAGCTTAACCGCCGCAGCGAGGATAAGGCCCGCGAGGGCAACCGGCCCCAGCTTTCCGACCTGCGCGACTCGGGCTCCATAGAGCAGGACGCCGACGTGGTCTGCCTGATACACCGCCCCGAATATTACAACCGCGCTGACCCGACCCTTCAGAACAAGGCCACCATCATAGTTGCCAAGCAGCGCAACGGCCCCGTGGGCGACGTCGAGCTCGCTTTCTTCCACGAATACACCAAGTTCGAAAACCCGGCCATACAGGGCATGGAGTCGGTGCCGGAAGAGGCCGTTTTTTAACCCGCACCCATGGCCAATATGCTGAGGCCGACACTCGTCGAAATACGGCTCGCGGCCGTGCGCGGCAACCTCCTTAAATTAAAGAAGACAGTCGCCCCGGCGCGGGTGCTTTTTGTGGTCAAGGCCAACGCCTACGGCCACGGGGCGGTGGAGCTGGCCCGACTGGCGGAGCGGGAGAACCTGGCCTGGGGCTTCGGCGTCTCTTCGGTGGAGGAGGGCCTGACGCTGCGCGGGGCCGGCATCATCAGCCCGGTGCTGGTGCTGGGCAGCCTTTATCCTTTTGAAAGCTTCGTGGAGGCCATCAACGCCGACCTGATGGTCACCATAGCGAGCCACGACGCGGCGCGGCAGGTGATAGCCGCCGCGCGCAGCCTCGGCAAGAAGGCGGTCTGCCACATGAAGCTGGAGACCGGCATGGGCCGCATAGGCGCGCGCAGGCCCTCGCTTCTCAAGATCTACGACGAACTTGCCCCGTCAGGCGCGGTGGCCGTAGCCGGCATGTACACGCATCTCTCCAGCGCCGACAGCGATCCCGAATACAGCGCGGAGCAGCTCGCCATCTTCAACGAGGCGGCCGCGGAGCTAAAGGCCCGCGGCGCGCGCGGGCTTACGCTGCACGCCGCCAACTCCTCGGCCGCGACGGATCACCCGGAGAGCCGTTTCGACATGGCGCGCTGCGGCATAGCCGCCTACGGCCTGGCCCAGGGCTTCGAGCCGGCCATGACGCTGAAGACCCGGATAGTTTTCATAAAGAACGTGCGCGAGGGCGCCTTCATCAGTTATAACAAGTCCTTCAGGGCGGACCGGCCGATGAAGATAGCCACCATCCCCATAGGCTACGGCGACGGCTACGTGCGCGCCTACTCCAACAAGGCCGACGTGCTGATAGGCGGGCGGCGCTGCCGCGTGCTTGGAAATGTTACCATGGATATGACGATGGTCGATGTTACCGCCGTCCGCGAGGCGTCGGTGGGCTCGGAAGCCGTATTGATCGGCAGGCAGGGCTCCGCGGAGATAACAGCCGGGGAGCTGGCGGCGCGCGCCGGCACCATAACCTACGAAGTTGTGACGCTTATATCGGCGAGGGTGCCGAGGGTCTATCTGGAATGAGATCATATCTGACCGAGAAAGTGGGACACCAGTTCCTGGGCCTGGCCGAGGCTATGGGCGCGGCCGCGCTCATGCTCAAGTCCGTGGTTTTCTGGCTCTTCTTCGCCAAGTTCGAGGCTGCCGAAGCCGTCAAGCAGGCGGTGAAGATTGGCGTGAACTCCCTCACAGTCACCATCCTTACCAGCTTTTTCACCGGCATGGTGCTGGCCCTGCAGATGGGCCATTCCATGAACAACCTCTTTAACGAGCCGATGTACATCGGCACCATGGTGGCCTTCACCATGCTGAAGGAGCTCGGGCCGGTCCTCACCTCCATAGTGGTGGCCGGGCGCGCCGGCGCGGTAGTCACCGCCGAGATAGGCACCATGAAGGTTACCGAGCAGATAGACGCGCTCTACACGCTGGGCACCAACCCGACGCGCCACCTGCTGGTGCCGCGCTACATAGCTTTCATGATAACCCTGCCGCTCCTCACGGTGTTCGCCGATTTCCTCGGCGTGCTGGGCGGCTGCCTGGTCGGCACGGTCAAGCTGGGGGTCTCCCCGTCGGTGTACATGGACGATATATATACCTACCTGCAGATCTCGGACTTCATGCACGGCTTCCTCAAGACCTTTTTCTTCGCCTTCATGATAGCCACGGTCTCCTGCTACAAGGGTCTTAACACCAAGGGCGGCGCCGAGGGCGTGGGTAAGTCCACTACCGAAGCGGTGGTCATCAGCATGGTGCTGGTGATGGTGATGGATTACTTTATCAGCTCGCTGCTGGTGGCGGTGGGCGTATGATAGAAATTAAAGGCCTCACCAAGGCCTTCGGCGGCCACAGCGTCCTTAAAAACGTTTCCGCGGAGATAAAGGAAGGGGAATTGTTCAGCGTCATCGGCCCCTCCGGCATAGGCAAGAGCACTTTTATTAAATGCATCATCCGGCTGCTCAGGCCGGACGGCGGCCAGGTGATAGTGGACGGCCAGGACATCGCCTCCACCACCAGCGAATTCACTCTCGCCCGGGTGCGGCGCAGTTTCGGCTACCTGTTCCAGGAGGGCGCCCTTTTCGATTCTCTCACGGTGCTCGAAAACGTGGCTTTCGGCCTGAAGTACCTCACCGACATCCCCAAGGGCGAATACCCGCGCATAGTTAAAGAGAAGCTGGCGCTGGTGGGGCTTGAGGGCGTGGAAAACCTTAAGCCGGCGGAACTTTCGGTGGGCATGAAGAAGCGCGTCTCCCTGGCCCGCTCGATAGCCGCGGAGCCCAAGTACATACTTTACGACGAGCCCACCACCGGCCTGGACCCGGTCACTACCGGCATGGTGAAGGACCTGATAACGGACATGCGCGCGAAGCTCGGCATCACTTCGGTGGTGGTGACCCATGACGTGCGGCTGGCGCTAGAGATCTCCAGCCGGGTGGCGATGCTTTACGGGGGGGAGTTCGTGGAGGTGGCGGAGCCTGACGTATTCCGCCGCTCCGAGAACAAGGCCGTGCGCGAATTCATGGAGATCTCGCACCTGTCCAGGAAATGAGAACCCTCTTCCGGTCATTTTTGTATAATGGATGTCGTATATAGATATCATTAGTGCCGGCGCGGCGAGGATCTTATGAACGGCGAGACTAAAGTCGGTTTATTCGTACTGGTGGGCTCCGTCCTGCTGGGTACAGCCGTTTTCCTGCTCGGTAATTTTTCCTTCAAAAGCTACTATCCCATCAACGCGGAATTTTCCGACGTGGCCGGCCTGCCCGAAAAAGCCGCCGTCAAGCTTTCCGGCGTAGAGGTGGGCAAGGTCAGCGAAATCTACCTGAAAGGCGACAAGGTAGTGGTGCGGATGGACATACTCGAGGGCGTACGGGTGTACCGCGGCGCCAGGTTCGTGGTCGGTTCAACCAGCATGATAGGCTCCAAGTTCCTCCAGATAGACCAGGGGCTGCCCTCCCTGGGGATAATAGCGGCCGGTTCCACGGTTCGCGGTGAGGATACTATCCCCCTCGACCGAGCCGTTACACGGGCCGTAGCCAGCCTCGAGTCCCTGATAGGGGACATACGCGGCCAGGGCAAGACCGCCGAGAGCCTGCAGGCCATACTTGACAATCTCAGGGACATCACCGCCAACGTCAACGACCTGGTAGCCAACGGCCAGCCGCACGCGCAGAACATGATGGCCAGCCTGGATTCCATAACGGCTAAACTCGATTCCATCGTTGCCAAGATAGACCGCGGCGACGGCGTGGCCGGGGCCCTGGTTTCCGACCCCAAGATGAAGGAGAACGTTAACGCCGCCATCACCAATTTGCGGGACGCCAGCGCGTCGGTTAAAGACGTGCTGGGCCGGGTTAACGGCTTCCGCACCTACCTCAAATGGGATTACAAGTACGAGCCCCAGGCCAGCTCCTCCAAGAACGACTTCGGCATAAAGATCTACCCGCGCGACGGACGCTATTACTATATCGGCGCTTCCAACATGACGAACACCAAGGACATCTCCAAAGGCGTCGACTACGATGTTAAGAATACCGTGGACGCCCAGCTGGGGTGGGAGGTCTCCGCGTTCGACCTGTACGCCGGCGTGCTGCACGGTTCCGGCGGCGCCGGCCTGCGCTGGAAGCCTTTCAATAATTCCGTCTGGGACCGGCTGAGCCTGCTGGCGGAAGCCTCCGAATTCTCGCGCAACCGCAGCATAAAGGGCCGCTTCTTCAACTCGCCGCGCTACGACGCCGGCCTGGACGTGACCCTGAACAAAAATATCCACGCCGGTGTCAGGGTCGACGATATAGCCGAGGTTAAGCGCGTAGATTACACCACGCGCATTATCTTCGAGGATAAGGACATCGCCTATCTTTTCGGGCTTATAAGCTTCGGCTCGGCCGGAACTAAGGGGCGGAGCTCCTCGAAGTAGGCGGGGCGGCCGCGCGGCCGGGAACCGGCGGATACAGCTGAATGAAACTCAAGACCATTTATCGTTGCCAGCAGTGCGGCCAGGCTTCCCCGAAATGGGCGGGGCAATGCGCCGGCTGCGGCGGCTGGAACACATACGTGGAAGAGGCCGAGGAAGTGCTGACCAAGGCCGCCGCCAAAGCCCGCGGCCTTACCGATTTTTCGGAGCCGCCCGTTAAGCTTTCCGAGGCCCGCGCCATGAAGGCCGAGCACGTTTCCACCGGCATAGCCGAACTGGACCGCGCGCTTGGCGGCGGCCTGGTGAAAGGCCAGGTGGTGCTGCTGGCCGGCCCCCCGGGCATCGGCAAGAGCACGCTTACGCTCGAGACCTGCGCGGCGCTGGCCGTGGGGGCCTACGCCTCCGGCAAGGTGCTTTATGTTTCCGGCGAGGAATCCCTGGCCCAGGTAGGTTCCCGGGCCGAGCGCCTGGGCGCCCGGGCGGAGAACGTGTACCTGATGTCCGAGGCTAACCTGGCCCGCATCATAGAGGAGTTCCGCCGGCTGAAACCGGCCTTCCTGGTGATAGACTCCATACAGACCGTCTACCACCCCGATTTCGTAGGCAGCCCCGGTTCCGTCGGCCAGATACGCGAATGCGCCTCCGAGCTTTTAAAGACGGTCAAGGCCTCCGGCGCGGCGCTGTTCCTGCTGGGCCATGTCACCAAGGAAGGGTCGCTCGCCGGGCCCAAGGTGCTTGAGCATATAGTGGACACCGTGCTTTATTTCGACGCCGAGAAGAACAACGTTTTCCGCGTGCTGCGCCCGCACAAGAACCGTTTCGGTTCCGTGGACGAGACCGGTATCTTCGAGATGACCTCTAAAGGGCTCCGCTCGGTGGAGGACGCCGGGCTGATGCTCGCCGACGCCGGCCGGGACCGCACCATAGCCGGCAGGGCTTTCTCGGTGGCTTTCGAGGGCGCCAGGCCCATGCTGGCCGAAATACAGGCGCTGGCCGCAAGGTCTTATTTGCCCTATCCGCGGCGCACGGTTACCGGCTTCGACCTGAACCGCGCGCAGATGCTGATAGCGGCGCTGGAAAAGAATATCGGCCTCCGTTTCGACGAGATGGACGTTTTCGCCTCGCTCCAGGGCGGGATAAGGATGAAGGACCCGGCGCTGGACCTGGCCTTCTGCGCGGCGCTGATAAGTTCCGTAAAGGATATTCCGCTGCCGCCTGACTGCGTTTTTATGGGCGAGGTGGGGATACTCGCGCAGGTTTCAAGCCCCGGCTTCCTGGACCGGCGCCTGGCCGAGGCCGAGCGCCTCGGCTTCAGGACGGCATTCGTTCCGTGGATGGCCGGGAAAGACGAGAAGCGCCTGAAAACGCTGCGCGTCGAGGCTGTTCGTGATACCGGCGGGCTGTACGCCGCCATGACTAAATTAAATACGGCCGCCGCGGCCGGAGCCAAGAAGAACAAGGAGAATTCATGATAATCTGGATATTCAGGGGCGTCGCCCTCATCGGCACGCCGCTCGTCACCTGCCTGACCGTTTCAAGGGACCTTAAGGGCGTGGTCTTCGGCCTGCTGATAGGCCTGGTCATCGTGGGCATAGAATACGCTTTCGAGAACATCAGCCTGTTCTCCCTGATCATCGGCATCATAGGGGCCGTGGTCGGCGTGATCATAGCGAAGCTGCTGGATTACACGGTGTTCCATATCGGGAACGCTTCCCTTGACCACGTGTGGAACATTTACAATCCCGTGATACGCTACGCCCTGGCCCTGCTGGGCATGGTGGTAAGCGTAAAGAAGATCCCGGAACTGGACGACCTGGACAAGAACATCCTCTCCGTAGGAAAGCGCGCCAGCAAGAACATGAAGGTGCTGGACCTCTCGGCCATAGTTGACGGCCGCGTGCTGGACATCTGCGACACTCACTTCATCACCGGGGGCATGATAACCCCGCGCTTCGTGGTGCAGGAACTGCACGCCCTGGCCGAAGCCAACGAGCCTATCGCCCGCGCCAAGGGGCGCAGGGGCCTGGACATACTTGCCCGCCTGCAGGAATCGCGCGACATACCTTTCCGCGTGATAGACCGCGACATCAAGGACCTGACCGACAACCAGATAAAGCTGATAACAATAGCCAAGGAGCTCGGCGCCTCCATTATCACCATCGACTTCAACATCAACAAGCTGGCCGCGCTTGAGAACGTCACCGTGCTCAACATAAACGACCTTACCATAGCCCTCAAGCCCGTGGTGCTGCCCGGGGAGGATATGTCCGTGTTCGTGATGAAAGAGGGAAAGGAAAAAGAGCAGGGCGTGGGCTACCTGGACGACGGCACCATGATCGTTGTGGAGGACGGCAGCGACTTCATAGGCAAAAAGGTGGACGCCGTTGTGCAGTCCATACTGCAGACCTCCCAGGGACGCATAATTTTCACCAGGGTTAAGGGCAAGGCGGCCCACCAGGGGCCCAAGCAGCCGTAAAAAAAGCGCTCTCCGCCGTTAAGCGGTAAGCCGCAAGTTCAGCCATGAATACCAAAGACAGCAAGCCGGAAAAGGCCGCGGCGATAATACTCGCCGGCGGCTCCGGCACGCGCATGGGCGCGGATAAGCAGTACCTGCCGCTGGCGGGGCGCCCGATGATAGAGCGCACCGCGGAAATTTTCACCTCGTGCGGTTTTTTTTCCGAAGTAGTGGTGGCCCTCGGCCCGGAGAACCTTAAAAAGTACGGGCCCTCCTGGGAGGCGCGCGGCGTAAAAACCGCCCCGGCCGGCGCCACGCGCACAGATTCCCTGCGCAGCGCCTTTGCGCTGGTGAGCCGCGGCGCCGCGCTGGTGGCGGTGCACGACGGCGCGAGGCCGCTTGTGGACGCCGGCCTGATAAAAGCCTGCCTGGCCGCGGCGGCCGCGCACGGGGCGGCCGTACCCGCCGTGCCGCTTAAGGACACCATTAAAACGGTTTCCCCCGACGGGGCTTTCTTCGAGAGCACGCCGGCGCGCGCCTCCATGCTGGCGGTGCAGACGCCGCAGTGCTACAGGCGCGGGGTGCTGGAGCGCGTGCTGAAGCGCGCGGCCGTAAGCGCCGATTATACGGACGAGTCCCAGGTGCTCGAACAGCTGGGCATAAAGGCGGCGGTGGTCCCCTCTACCTACCGCAACATAAAAGTTACCACACCCGAGGATCTTATTATAGCGGAGGCGTTCATGAAAGAATTGAAAACAGACGTAAGCGGCGTTAAAACCCAGGTATCGCGCGCCGGTTTCGGCTACGATCTCCACCGGCTGGTGGAAGGCCGAGCGCTTGTGCTCGGCGGGGTCAAGATAGACCATCCCAAGGGCCTGCTCGGCCATTCCGACGGGGACGTGGTGCTTCATTCCGTCTGCGACGCCCTTCTGGGCTCCATCTCGGCCGGCGAAATAGGCGTTTACTTCCCTCCCACCGACCTGACGATAATGGGCATCTCCAGCGTGGAGATAGCCAAGAAAACGCTTGAAGTCCTCTCCTCGAAAAAAGCCAGGATAATAAACCTGGACATCACCATACTCGCCGAGGAGCCCAAGCTCAAGCCGCATTACGAAAGCATACGCGATTCCGTGGCCAAGATCTTCAAGCTGGACCGTTCCGACGTGAGCGTGAAGGCCAAAAGCCGCGAAGGGCTGGGCGATATAGGCCGCGGCGAGGCCATCGTCTGCTACGCCGTAGCGAGCGTGGTGAAATGAAGGCCGGCGGAATGCCGCGGGCGGCGGTTTTCTTTTTGCTGCCCCTGGCCGCCTGCCTGGGCGGCTGTCTGGGAACGGGCAATGTTTCCGCGCCCCCGGCGGGTCCCGAGCTGGGCGGCCCCGGGGACTCCATAGTTTTCGACAAAAAGACCTTCGAGCTGTTAAAGACCCCGGACGCGGAGCTGGAGTCCATGCTCGAGGGCACGCTTTCCTCCAGCTACGAAACCGCGGTCAAGAACCACGCAGGCGACCGGCCCCTGGAAATAGGCTTCGCTTATTCCATGGCCCCCAAGGGGGCGGTATATCCGATGTCCGAAATAGAGGTCTCCTGCATAATGCAGGAAAAATACGCGTCGCGCAACGGCCCCGAACTGTGCGGTGATTTCTTCGCGGAACTGGAAGCCAGGATAAAGACCGCGCTGGCCGGAAGGCAGTAAAATATGGACCTGCAGGTTTACAATACCCTTACGAGGCGCAAAGAGCCCTTCAAGCCGCTTAAGCCCGGCGAGGCGGGCGTCTATACCTGCGGCCCCACCGTCTACAATTACGCGCACATCGGCAATATGCGCACCTATATCTTCGAGGACGGCCTGGTGCGCTCGCTGCGCTTCCTCGGCTACAAGGTGAAGCGGGTGATGAACATCACCGACGTGGGCCACCTGGTCTCCGACGCCGACTCCGGCGAGGACAAGATGGAGCTGGGCGCCCGGCGCGAGGGCAAATCCGCCTGGGACATAGCCAAATTTTACACCGGGGCTTTCTTCAAGGATTACGCCGCCCTCAACTGCCTGCCGCCCGAAGTCACCTGCCCCGCCACTGAATATATCGCCGAGATGATAGCGCTGGTGGCCGCGCTGGAGCGCAAGGGCTTCACCTACCGCATAGGCGACGGCATCTATTTCGACACGGCCAAGCTTCCGGACTACGGCAAGCTCGCCGGCAAAAGCCACATCGAAGGCATACGGGAAGGTTCCCGCGTGGAGGTAAACTCCGAAAAGCGCGGTCCCGCCGACTTCGCCCTGTGGAAGTTCTCCGCGCCCGGCGAAAAACGCCAGATGGAATGGCCTTCGCCCTGGGGAGTGGGTTTTCCCGGCTGGCATATAGAGTGCTCCGCCATGGCCATGAAGCATCTTGGCGAGACCATAGACATACACTGCGGCGGCGAAGACCACGTGGCCATACACCACTCCAACGAGATAGCCCAGGCCGAGGCCGCCACCGGCAAAACTTTCGTCAATTACTGGCTGCACATCAAATTCCTGGTGATGGCCGACAGCGGCAAGATGTCCAAGTCGGAGGGCGGTTTCCTCACCACCTCCACCCTGGCCGAAAAGGGCTACGATCCGCTGGCCTACCGCTACTACTGCTTCCTCACTCATTACCGCAAGCAGCTGGAATTCAGCTGGGAAGGCCTGGAAGCGGCGGCCCGCGGCCTCGACGGCCTCCGTTCGCTGGCGGCCAGGGTAAAGGCGGAAGCAAAAGGTGCAGCCGCGGCGCCCGACCGCAATGCAAAATATTTCAAGGACTTCTCCGGGGCCCTGGCCGACGACATAAACCTGCCCGAGGCCCTGGCCGTGCTCTGGGAGACACTTAAGGATACCTCCATACCGCCGGAGCAGCGCCTGGCTTTCGCCATGGCCGCGGAGGGCGTGGCCGCGCTGGGTCTTTTTTCAGCCAAAGAGGACAGATCCCTGCCCCCGGAACTAGCCGCCCTTATAGCGGAGCGCGAAGCGGCCCGCAAGGCCAGGGATTTTAAGCGTTCTGACGAGCTTCGCCGTGAACTCTCAGCCAAAGGGGTGCTTATCGAGGACACCTCCTCCGGCACCAAGTGGAAACTGGCCCGCGGATAAGTTCTAGTTTTAAAAAACCGGTCTTTTTTGCTAAAATATCCATGTGCCTTTAAGTTCAAGGCGCAGCGCAGTAAAGGCAAATGCGGGCGTGGTTCAGTGGTAGAACGCGACCTTGCCAAGGTTGAGATGTGGGTTCGATTCCCATCGCCCGCTCCAAATTTCAGAAGCAGTATCTTCCGACGG
>CAISZM010000016.1 GCA_903889965.1 uncultured Elusimicrobia bacterium | reverse complement strand
TATACTTATACCGATAGTAGTTCCCCTGATCTCGGGGCTCGCGCTGCTGCTGATGCGCGAGCAGACGCGCCACCTTAAAGAGATAGTGGGCGTGGCCGCGGCCGCGGTCTCGCTGCTGGCCGCCGCTAACATATTCCTGCTGCCTCCGGACCCGCTCTCTTACGCCTGGCTCGGCCACGGCATCAACCTGACTTTCAGAGCCGACAACCTAAGCGCTTTCCTGCTGCTGGCGGTCTCGCTCTTTTCGCTGGCCATCTCGGTATACTCGTTCAGCCTGCCCGGGAAAGGCCCGTCCAAATGGTTCTACTTCAACCTCCTGATGACGCAGGCCTTCGCGGCCGGCGCAGCCCTCGCCGACAACATGGTGGCGATGCTGTTCTTCTGGGAAGGCCTGCTGGTGTTCCTCTACACCTTCATCGCCCTCTCGCAGGATAACCACGCCGCCAAGCGCACCGCGATGAAGGCGTTCCTGATCAACGCGGCCACCGACCTCTGCCTGCTGGCCGGTGTGACCATCACCGGCTACATAGCCGGCACGATGAGCATGTCCGAAATATCGGCCAACCGCCTCACGCTGGACTACGGCTGGTCCACCTTCGCCTACGTGCTTCTGCTCATCGGCGCGGTTTCAAAGGCCGGGGCCTTCCCGTTCCACACCTGGATACCGGACGCGGCCACGGACTCAAGCGCGGCTTTCATGTCCTACGTGCCCGCCGCCATAGACAAACTGCTCGGCATATACTTCCTCGCCCGCGCGAGCATATACCTTTTCACGCTCAACGGCACGATGCAGCTGGTTCTCATGACCCTGGGGGCGGTCACCATACTGGTGGCCGTGATGATGGCCCTGGTGCAGAAGGACTACAAGCGCCTGCTCTCCTACCACGCCGTAAGCCAGACCGGGTACATGATACTCGGCATAGGCACCCTGAACCCCATAGGCATAGCCGGCGGGCTGTTCCACATGATCAACCACGCGACCTACAAGTCCTGCCTGTTCATGACGGCGGGCTCTGTGGAGCGTCAGACCGGCACCAGCGACCTCTCAAAACTCGGCGGGCTGTTCCGCGCCATGCCCGTAACCGGCCTCTGCTTCGTGATAGCGGCCGCGGCCATCTCCGGAATAGCGCCGCTGAACGGCTTCTTTTCCAAAGAGCTGGTATACAGGGGCACGCTGCACACCGGCTACACCGTATTTTTCCTGGCGGCGGAGCTTGGGTCCTTCCTGACCCTCGCCTCGTTCCTTAAGCTGGGACACTCCGTATTCTTCGGTCCTCGCCCCGCGAACCTGAAGGCCGTAAAGGAAGCGCCCCTCTCCATGCTGCTGCCGATGCTGACCCTGGCCGGCATATGCGCGGCTTTCGGTTTCGGCGCCAGGCTTCCAATAACCTGGTTCATTTCGCCTTCGCTGAACGCCCTTAACGTGCCGCACGGCGTACTGTACGGCTTCCACATGGACCAGCTCTACTTCGTCTCCATCATAGTGATACTTGCCGCCGTCATGAACCACATGCTCGGTCTGGCGGCGGGAGGCGGGAAGGCCGAAAAGGCTTCAGACCACATACACTACTCGCCCGTGTTCAAGGAAGCCTACGCGATGGCCGAGCGCCGCGCGTTCGACATCTACGAGCAGGGCATGGACCATGTGGTTCCCGCGGCGGCGAAGCTGCTGTTCAGGGTAGACCGGTTCTTTGACTGGGTTATAGACGCCGCCCCAAGCTCGATGGCTGGTTTCTGCGGGGGGGCTTCGCGCCGGGCCCATAACGGCTCCTACCCGCTCTACATGGCGCTGACACTGGCCGGCGTCCTGGTCTATATCCTGCTGGCGTTAAGCAACGGAGGACTTCAATAATGGACAAGGGACTACTCTCCTACATACTGATCCCGCTCCTCAGCGCGATAATAATCCCTTTCGCCGCCAGGAACCGCCCCAGGCTCGCCGACCTTCTGGCTAACGCCACCCTGGTGGCCGGATTAGCGAACCTCGCGTGGCTGGCCCTGCGGCCCTCCGTAATCAGCGGAGGATTCGCGGACATACCCGGCGACGGGCTGTCGCTGCTGCTGGTGGCGACCGTTTACCTGGTGGCCTTGTGCGTAACCTTCTTCTCCGCCTGGTTCGTCAAGGAGGGGATGCCCAACAGGCAGGCCTATTACTCGCTGATACTGGTTTCAGTGGCCGCGATGTGCGGCGTGATAACGACCTCCGACTTCTTCACGCTCTACGTGTTCGTGGAGGTGCTGGCGGTAACATCTTTCGCGCTTATCACCACCGACGAGTCGGCGGGGGGGATCGAGGGCGCGCTGAAATATTTCTTCCTGACCTTCCCGGCCTCGGCCCTCATAATAGCCGGCATAGCCGTGCTCATGATCACGCTCGGCAGCCTCTCCTATGAGAACCTGCACATCTTCATGAGTTCCGATATCCCGTCCGGCCCGATAACTTTCGGCGTGGCGCTGATGCTGCTGGGTTTCGTGATAAAATCGGGCGTGGTGCCTTTCCACACCTGGACACCCGACGCCTACCAGGGCGCATACGCCCCGGTGTCGGCTTACCTGGCCGGCATAGTCACCAAGATCTCCGGCGTCTACGCGATAATCAGGATAGCCACCCTGATGAGGTTCTTCGACGGACGCGCGCAGGCCCTTTCCGGGATCCTGATGTTCCTGGGCATGCTCTCCATAGCGGTCGGAGCGCTGGCCGCGCTCAGGCAGAAGGACCTTAAGAGGATGCTGGCTTTCTCCAGCATAAGCCAGCTGGGTTACATCGTGCTTGCCGCGGGACTGGGCACGCCGCTCGCCATAATGGGCGCCATCTTCCACCTCTTCAACCACGCCACCTTCAAAACGGTGCTCTTCCTCAACAGCGCAAGCATCGAAAAGTCTTCCGGCACCACCGATATGGACAAGCTGGGGGGGCTTGAGCATTCGATGCCCTGGACCTCCTGGACCTCCATCGTGGCGCTGCTGTCCACGGCGGGCGTGCCTCCCCTGTCGGGGTTCTGGAGCAAGCTGCTTATAATACTGGCCCTGTGGGAATCCGGCCTTAAGGTATACGCCATACTGGCGCTGCTGTTCAGCATAGTAACGCTTGCCTACTTCATGATGATGCAGAAGAAAGTGTTCTTCGGAAAAAAGACACCGGCGTCGGAAAACTCCCCCGAAGTTTCGGCTCCGCTGCTGGCCCCCGCGGTGCTGATGAGCGCGTTGATAGTGGCGCTCGGCCTGCTGTTCCCGTACTTCTTCTCCTACGTGAGGATGGTAGCGGAAAGGATAATACTATGATCTACCACACCCTGCTGTTCGCGCTGGCGGTAGTGTTCGCCGCCTGGGCGGTGATGTCCCGCAGCCTGCTCATTTCGGCGATGATGCTCGCCCTGGTCAGCGTCTGCGTCTCGCTTATATTTTTCAACTTCGGGGCGCCGGTCGCCGCCGTATTCGAACTTTCAGTTTGCGCCGGCCTGATCACGGTACTCTTCATAGGCGCGGTAAGCCTTATACGTACGGATGAAGAGGCGCACCCGGAGAACAGGGTCCGCTTCTACGCGCTGCCGCTCGCCGGGGCCATATTCGCCATAGCGGCCTGGTTCTACCTGCCCGGCTTCTTCAACGAACTCTCCAGCTGGGCCCGGATCGGACGCGGCGGCGGGGACATCGGACTTGAGCTGTGGGACATGCGCCGCCCCGACCTGCTGGGCCAGCTGGCCATGCTCGCGGCCGGCGTGTTCGTGGTAAAATCGGTCTTCCCGAGGAGGGCGAAAGGCAAATGAACATATTTTCACTGGATTGGTACCTGATAGCCCTGCTGGTATTCACCGGGTTCTACTGCATGCTGGCGTCGCGCAGCATAGTGCGCCAGCTGATCGGCCTTGAGATAATCTCCAAGGGAGCGATGCTGACCGTCATCTCCGCGGGCGCCCTCACCAACAACCTGGTCTTCGCCCAGGCGCTGATCATCACGATGATAGTGATAGAGGTTGTGGTGGTAGCGGCTGGCCTGGCCCTGCTGGTAAAGAACTTCCGCATCAACGGCTCCACGGATATCTGGAAGCTGAACAGCCTGAAAGGATAAAGAAAATGAACATACTCCTATTCCCTCCGGTAGCCTTCGTTATCTCCCTGGCGTTCGTGCTGTTGCTTTCGGAGCTCCTCACGCCCCTGGCGGCTAAACCGGCCCGCGTGCCCGGCTCCGCCAAGCACAAGGCTTACGGCTGCGGCGAGGAAGTCAGCACGGAAAAAGCCGTACCGGACTACCAGGGCTTCTTCCCTTTCGCGATCTTCTTCACGCTGCTGCACGTGGCGGGGCTCATGCTCGCTACCTGGAGCTTCAACCCGCTTTCCGCCGGCGTCGGGCTGGTGACGGGCTACGTGGCCGCCGTGGCCGTGGTGCTGGCGATACTCTTCGTGGGATAAAAAATGAAAATCATAGACAAACTGATAACCTGGTCGCTGCTCAAATCGCCCTGGATCCTTCACTTCAACTCCGGCGCCTGCAACGGCTGCGACATAGAGATAGTGGACGCCCTCACGCCGAAGTACGACATAGAGCGCTTCGGCATGGTCCTTAAGGCCACGCCCCGCCACGCGGACATCCTCGTGGTCAGCGGCCCGGTCACGCGCCAGCAGGTGAAGCGCCTAAAAACTATTTACGAACAGATGCCTGAGCCCAAATTCGTCATGGCCATAGGCGCCTGCGGCTGCTCGGGCGGCGTGTTCAACGGCTGTTACGGCGTGGTTCCCGGCGTGGACAAGACGCTGCCCGTCTCCGTTTATATCCCCGGCTGCCCGGCGCGGCCGGAGGCGATAATAGACGGCGTGGTGAAACTGATACAGTCGGTTGAAGGGAAGAAGTAAGGAGCCTGACATGAGCGATTTTGAAAACGAAGAGAAGATAAAAGCCTCCATCGAGGCGAAGTTCCAGGGCGCGGTTTCGAACGCCCTGGTCCAGCGCAGGAACCGCGTGTGGCTGGACTGCGCCACGGAGAAGCTGCCCGAGCTGCTCGGCTGGATGAAAACCGAAGGTTTCGTCTACCTGGCCACCATAACGGGTTTCGACGAGGGGGAAAACCTCGGCGCCTGCTACCACATGACCAACGCCAGGGTCATAGTGACCGTGAGGGTGAAGACGCCCCGCGCCAACCCCTCGATACCCAGCGTGCTTAAAATATTCCCCGGCGCCGTCTCATACGAGCGGGAGCTTGAGGACATGTTCGGCATAAAGATAGCGGGCCTGCCCGCCGGCCGCCGCTACCCGCTGCCGGAAGATTTCCCGACCGACCAGTACCCGCTCCGCAAGGACTGGAAGTTCGTTCCGCCCGCCGAAGAAACAGAGGCAAAATAATATGTCAAAAATAACCATACCCCTGGGCCCCCAGCACCCCGCGCTCAAAGAGCCGGAGAACTTCATGCTTGTACTCGAAGGCGAGCAGATAACCGGCGCCACGGTCAACCTGGGTTACAACCACCGCGGGATGGAGAAGGCCGCCGAAGAGCGCACCTACATGCAGGACCTCTACCTGATAGAGCGCGTCTGCGGCATCTGCTCCCATTCCCATACCACCTGCTATATCACCAACGTGGAAGAGCTGGCCAAGGCCGAAACGCCCAAGAGGGCGCTGGCCATAAGGACTCTTTTCGGCGAACTCGAGCGCGTGCACAGCCACCTGCTCTGGCTGGGAGTGGCTGGTTACGAGATGGGCTTCGAGACGCTGTTCATGTACACCTGGCGCGACCGCGAGCAGGTGCTGGACTGCCTCGAGATGCTCAGCGGGAACCGCGTACATTATTCCATCAATACCCTGGGCGGCGTGCGCCGCGACATCACCGCCGAGCAGAAGGCGGGGGTGCTTAAGCGCATAAAATACCTTGAGGAACGCACGAAGTATTACATCAGCCTCGCCACCGAGGAAACGACGCTGCTCGCCCGGACGCAGAACGTCGGCAAGCTGCCGTACGACGTGGCCATCGAGCGCGGCGCAGTGGGCCCCACCGCCCGCGCCTCCGGCATCGCGCGCGACGTGCGCAAGGACGATCCTTACCTTATCTACGGCGAACTGGATTTCAAGCTTATAACCCACAACACCTGCGACGTCTTCGGCCGCCTGGTGGTCCGCGCGCTGGAGCTGATGGAATCCTACAAGATGATCGAGCAGATCCTCAACAATCTGCCGGAAGGCCCCATAGCGGTGAAGGTGCCCTGGCGCATACCCGCCGGAGAGGCGGTCAACCACTACGAGGCGCCCCGCGGAGAGGACATACACTACCTGAAGGCGAACAATACCGACAAACCGGAGCGCCTCAAAGTGCGCGCTCCGACGCTGGCTAACCTGCAGTCCGTGGCCTACATGATGGAGGGCGGCTGGCTGGCCGACGTGCCGCTGGTGATAGCCGCCATAGACCCCTGCATGTCCTGTACCGACCGGGCCGTCGTCTGGAACCCGAAAAAGGGGAAGAAAGAGATCTACGGCTGGGAAGAGCTGCGCAAGATGGGCATAGAACACTACAAGCGCCGCGGCGTTGACTTCACGAAGCTGTAATCCTAAGGAAAACATGACACTGGACTCGACACTTACGCAGCTTGCTTACCTCCTGATATTCCCGGGCTTCCTGTTTTTGGCGCTCTACGGCATGTACCTGCAGTGGCTGGACCGGAAGCTTTGCGCGATCATGCAGAACCGCGTGGGCCCGCCGTGGTTCCAGGCGCTGGCCGACTTCATAAAACTCCTTGCCAAGGAAGTTATAGTGCCGGACGCCGCGGAATCCCGCCTCTTCAGGCTGCTCCCCTTCTTCGCCATGGCCGCCGTGATGACGGCCCTGGTTTCCATACCCGTGGGGCGGAGCGCGCTGTTCGGCTTCCAGGGCGACATGGTGGTGGTGATCTACCTGCTCACCATACCGACGGTGACCTTCTTCCTGGCCGGGTGGAGCTCTACCAGCCCCTACTCCACCGTGGGCGCTATGCGCGTGCTGACGCAGCTCTTCGCATACGAGGTGCCGATGATGCTGTCGCTGATAGGCCCGGCCATACTGGCCGGTTCCTGGAAAATAACCGGGATCTCGATCTTCTTCGCGGCTAACCCTATCCTTATACCTACGCAGCTGCTGGGTTTCGCGACGGCGCTGGTAGCGCTGCAGGGCAAACTGGAGCGCATACCGTTCGATATCCCTCACGCGAAGAACGAGATAGTGGGAGGCCAGTTCACGGAGTACTCTGGCCGGCTGCTCGCTTTCTTCTACCTGGCGATAGACATGGAGCTGGTGGTGGGCGCGGCGCTGCTGAGCGCGGTGTTCCTTGGGGGCTCGCTCGGGCTCACCCGCTGGGCGGCGATCCCGGTGTTCCTGGCTAAAACGCTGGCTATCACCTTCCTGCTCGCGCTGCTTAAGGTGCTGATGGCCCGCATACGCATAGAGCAGATGATAAATTTCTGCTGGAAATACCTGGCCCCGCTCGCGATGGCGCAGGTCCTTCTGGACGTATTTCTAAAATACAGGTTAGGATAAATCCATGATACACCCCGCAAGAGTTTTCAGGGAAGTGATAAAGCATCTTTTCAGGAAGCCGGCCACCTGCGCCTATCCTTTTGAGAAGGCGAAGATCATGCCCGACTTCCGCGGCCGGATAGACTTCGACTCGTCCAAGTGCATCGGCTGCCAGATGTGCGTGCGCGCCTGCCCGTCCAAGGCGATAGAGATACCTCTTTCGAAGGTGCAGCCTCCGGCCCCGGCGCAGATCGAAGGACAGCCGCCCGTCCCGGCTAAGAAGAAATTCGACTGCATCATGAAGCTGGACCACTGCGTGTACTGCGCGCAGTGCGTAGAGGTCTGCCCGAAGAAAGCCCTGATAATGACCCAGGACTTCGAACTGGCCCACGTGGACCGCAAGGAACTGCGCAGGCACTATACTTAGGCCTCCTCTTACGCAGCCCGCAGAAGAAGCCGGCCTCACCGCCGGCTTCTTCATTTGTATACCACATGGCTTGGGGCTAACCGCAGCCGCATAAGACAAAAACCGTCGGGATTTTGTTCCATTGACGGGGGGAAATCATTTATAATTAGGGGCATAAGGCGGCAGGATATAAACCGGGGCCGGCCGATATTTTCCGGTTACAAATGTATTCTAAATTAAAAAGGATAATAAGGCGGACCAGCAATCTTTTCCGGCCCTCGGCGGTAATACTGTTATATCACCGCGTATCAGACGAAGGCCTTGATCCGCAGCTGCTGTGCGTTTCCCGCCGAAACTTCGCCGCGCAGATGGCGCAGCTCAGGAAAGAATACAACGTCATCAGCCTGCAGGAACTCTCCGACGATATAGGGCGCGGGATCGTGCCCCGCGGTGCGGTCGCCGTAACTTTTGACGACGGATACCGCGATAATTTAACCTGCGCCAGGCCTGTTGCGGAGGAATATGGCATTCCCGCCACGGTATTCGTCTCAACCGGCTATATCGGGGAAAACCGGGAGTTCTGGTGGGATGACCTGGAGCGCGCTATCCTTTCTCCGGCCGCCCTGCCTCCTTCGCTGCGCCTTGAGATCGCGGGGAAAACCTATTCCCGGGAGCTCGGCGGCGCCCCCGGCGGAGAGGAAGGCGCTAAACAGCCCGCCGGCTGGAATGTCCTGAACAAGAAACCCGATTCCGGGCGCCAGCGGGCATACAGGGAATTGCACGCTCTTTTCCTGAAGCTGGACGCGGATGAAAGGTTTAAAGCGCTGGGCGATCTTTGCGCCTGGGCCGGCGTTCCCCTTTCCTGCCGCCCGGACCATCTGCCGCTGAATGAAGGGGAAATAAGGTCACTGGCCGAAGGGGGATTGATCGATATAGGCTCCCATGGCTGTTCGCATTCGAACCTGGCGGCGCAATCGCGCGAGGTTCAGGCACAAGAGATAGCGGGCAGTAAGCGCAGGCTTGAGGATATCCTGGGCCGACCCGTCACCAGTTTTGCCTATCCGTTCGGCGGCAGGCACGATATCACCGGAGACATTTCCGCCCTGGTGAAAGACAGCGGATACAGGTCAGCCTGCATTAATGTGCCTGTAAGCGTGCGCGCCGGCACCGATCCTTTCCTCTTAGGCCGGCATATCGCAAGAGATTGGGGGATCGAAGAATTTTCAAGCCGCCTCCGGGGCCTTTTTTATGAATAAGGCTTACCGGGAGCTGGATGATATCTCGATCTTGCACGTTAACACCGTAGACAGCCGCGGGGGCGCGGCAAGGGTCGCATCAAGCCTGCACGAGGCCTGCCGTCTGCGGACAAAATGTTCTTTTCTCGCCGTGGGGTACAAAAAAGGCGCCGTACCTGATACCATCCGGATCCCGAACAATGACTGCCGGCTGCCCTATGGCAAAGGCACGAGCGCGCGGTTTCCCGGGAATCTGCCGGGGAGATATTTTAAGCGCTTTTGCGAAGCCCTGCGTCGGCCGCTCCGCTTCATTAAAGATCGGACGGGCGTGGAGAACTTCGATTACCCGGCAAGCCGGGGCCTGCTGAAGCTGCCCCCGTCAGCCCCGGACATCCTCCATTGCCACAATCTGCACGGCGGTTATTTCGACCTGGAGGCTTTGCCGTACTTAAGCGGCAAAGTGCCCACTATAATAACGCTGCACGACGCGTGGCTTCTGGGCGGGCACTGCGCCCATTCTTTCGAGTGCGAGCGGTGGAAAGATGGCTGCGGCAAATGCCCGCATCTTGACACCTACCCCGGGGTTAAGCGGGACGCGACAGCCTACAATTGGCGGCGCAAGAGGGATATTTACGCCAGGAGCAGGCTCTACATCGCTGCCCCGTGCGAATGGCTGATGCGCAAGGTAGAACAGTCCATCCTGGAGCCGGCCATTGTCGGCAGGAAGATCATCCCGAACGGCGTAGACCTGGATCTCTTTTCTACCGGCGATAAAAACGCGGCCAGGAAGGCGATACGGGTCCCGGCCGGAACACAGGTCCTGCTTTTTGTAAGCGATTCTATTAAAAACACCCCGTGGCGCGATTACGCGATGATAGAAAAGGTCATGGCAAGGCTTTCGGGGGAACGCCCGGATAAACCCCTGATAATGCTCTGCGTTGGCGCTGAAAAAGACGAAAAGGTCAGGCTGTCCGGGAACGCGGAGATCCGCTTATTAAAAAGCCGGCGGGAACCGTGTGAACTGGCGCTATGCTACCAGGCCGCCGACCTGTTCCTGTTTCCCTCCATGGCGGACACCTTCCCGCTGGCGGTAATAGAAGCGATGGCCTGCGGCGTTCCGGTTGTCGCAACCGCTGTCGGAGGCATTCCCGAACAGGTCGAAGAGGGGCATACGGGTTTTCTTGTCCCGCCCGGAGACGCGGCCCGGATGGCCGGTCGCGCTCTGGAATTGCTGGACGATGAAGATATGCGGCAGAGATTCGGCCGCGCCTCAGCCCTGACGGCGCAAGAACGTTTTGACCTGAAGGCGCAGGTAGCGGGCTATTTATCATGGTACCGGGAAATACTTGCGGACTCCCCGGGCGCTGCCGGAGCCGGCGGGATAGCGCGGGGCGGGGAACGCTGAATGAAATTCCTTATAGTGATGATGTACGACCCCCGGATGCTGACCTGGCTCTACCTTAAATATCCCGGCTTGGAAAAGATGCCGTACTCCGAACAACTGGAGACGTACCTGGGCAAGGAACCTTTCCATATAGCTGATTTTTATTCCTCCAACCTCCGCAAGCTGGGCCACGAAGCGTACGACGTGGTGGCCAACAGCGAGATCCTCCAGAAAAAATGGATGGAGGAGAATGTAAGCCGGAACGGGGATCTCTCTAAATTTTCGCGTACAGCTGCAGGCGTATTGGAGCGCGCCCGTTCGGCTTTCGCAGGGAGGGCGGCCGACCCCGGGGTCAAGCCGTTCCTCAGGCCTATCTTCTCATTGCTTGGCCGCGGGGCCTCCCGGCCGGATTGGCTCCGCGAGATCCTGGCGGCCCAGATAACCAAGCTGAAGCCCGACGTCCTGGTAAACATTTCCATGGGTTACATAGATCCCGGCTTCATCTCCAGCATGAAGCCCCACGTCCGCCTGATGATGGGCCAGTTCCCTGAGCAGCTCCCGCCCGAGTACTACAAAAGCTACGACGTTTACCTGTCCTCTCTGCCGAATCTCGTCGACAGGGGGATAAAGTTCGGGATCCCGGGTCATTTACTGAAACTCGGGTTCGAACCGCGCATACTTAACCAATTGCGCGAGGAGGGGAAACCTATACCAGTTTCCTCCATGGCCAACCTCGGCTATTGCTTCGAGGACCGCATCCCCCTGTTCGAATACCTGTGCCAGAGGCTGCCCCTGGAGATCCGGGGCTACGGCGCCGAAGAACTAGCCGGCCACCCCGTCGTCCTGAAGCATCATAAAAAAGAGGTGTGGGGCCTCCAGATGTACCAGACGGTTAAGAATTCGATGATAACGGTGAACCGGCACGCCGACGCGGGCAAGGTGGGGGATTTCGCCAACAACCTGCGCATGTTCGAGACCACGGGCGTCGGGACGCTGCTTGTCACGGACTGGAAGGAAAACCTGCCTGACTATTTCAAGGCTGGCAAAGAAGCCCTGGCCTACCGCACTCCCGAGGAATGCTGCGAACTTGTGAAATATTACCTGGAACACGAAGAGGAAAGAAAGGCCTTAGCCGCGGCCGGGCAGGCGCGCACCCTTGAAAGCCACACCTATTACAGTAGAATGCAGGATCTGGCAGGTATAGTGAAAGAACACCTGCGTTAGGGACCTTATACGCCCTTAAAAGCCCTGGCGCATACCTCTACGGGGAAACGCTCATCACGGGAATCGAGCTCTGCCTTGGTGAATTCCGAAGACGCCATCCCCCTGATCTCGCCCGCCGCGGTCAAAGAATTCCCGTAACTTTTCACGGTGATGGCGTCCTTCCCGAAGGCCCCGGCCAGGACGTGTCCCAGGCCTTCCGGAGTAAAACGCCACAATTCGTGCTCGTCCGGCGCGCACATGCTCACGCAGGGAACGGCGAAAAGGACGGTTCCGCCCGGCTTCAGTATGCGGTAAAGCTCCGCTATCATTTTTTCCGGCTCGGCGATAATATGCAGGACATGGGTGCAGATAACGCAGTCGAATGAGGCGGGGGGGATGTCGTTGGGCTTTGTAAGGTCGGCCACGATGGTGGCCTTAGGGTTGGAATGGTCGAGGTGCAGGATATCCGCCTTTTCCACGCGGTTGCCCCCGAAATGCGCGGTATAACCGCCGTCGTTGAATTCCAGGCAGCGGCCCCGTATATCGCCGCTGAACTCCCGCAGGAATTCCTTTACATAATAGCGATGGACCGGCAGGCCCCTGTCAAAACCCCAGTTCGGGCTCAAAGGCCGGACTGAAAAAGGCATTCTCGCCCTGCCCGCCAGCAGCTTAGCCAGCAAAACGGGCCCGCGCAGTATGGATCTAAGGATCTCAGGCATTTTGAGCGTGGAGTCGTGGGAAGTCACTTTATCTCCTCTTACAGTTCAAATGTATCCAGGAAATTATCTTTTTTGAAACTATCTCCGCTATCTTTCCGGAACCCTGCACGGTCGGATGCACGTGGTCCATGAAATACCCCGGCACTCCGGAGACAGGAGTCACGTCTATCACGCTGCCGGGATCTATCTCCCGGTCTATAACCGCGTAAATATCTTTAAAAGCGGCCACGTGCGCTTCATGACCGAAGCCGTGGTAATCATACCGGCAGCGCTTCTGTTCGGCGGGGGAAAGGCCGCCGACCGCAAGCGTGGCCTCCTTGCAGACGAAGAGCTTTGCGCCGATAAGCCCGGCGGCCATTTTTATCAGGTCCAGGTTGCCCCTGAATATTTCCAACCCTCTTTTGTCCAGGGCTTTAGACACCGGCCGCCCGGCCGGCATCCCGCCGCCGTCGCGCCATGAGGTAATGCTATCGATTTTATCCGCCGTAAAATAGCCCATCTCGCTCCAGCCGTGGTAAACACAAATAATATCCGGCTTAAAAAAGCGTATCCTGCTCCAAAGCCTGCCGTACGACTCGAAAGTGGTGTACTTCGGCAGGGCGCCGTTGATAAAGTCGATATGACGGCCCGGGAACGCCGCTTTCACCATCTCTGTCACCCGCCAGGGCCAGGTATCCCGGTCCGCCAGGCCGGGCCCGGTGCCCGCCGTAGAAGAACCTCCCAGGAAAGCTATCCTTATAGTTCCATCCGGCTTGGCGACCGTTAAGTCGGGAGTGGATATGAAACCATAACGGTTGATGGTTTTATCCAGCCTGCCTTTATACACGCCGTATTCCCCCGGCCTGCCGCTGAACGCGGAAAAGGCGTCGGGGACCTGCCATTTTTCTGTAATATAGGCGGGCGCCTGCCCGCCGAACATCAGGCGGCAGGCTATCGTCCACAGGGACAAAGCCGCGCATATCGCGAGAAAGCGGATAATATGCGTTTTGTTTTTATCCATTATCGAGTCTCCCCGGTTTTATATCCCGCCGCTCTGTTTTTATTTTTTATAATGACGCCGGAGTAAACGCGGCCGGCGAGGATATCCCCGGCCAGTTTATTCCCGGCCCTGTTCCAGTGCCCGTCCGAAGCGTAATACAGGGCCTCGTGCCGAGGCCCGGCGGCTTCCGCCGCAAAGGCAGGCGTGGGGTCGAGGAACTCTATCCGGTTGCGCCCGCAGATAGCTTTAAGCCTCAAAGCCGGCTGTCCGGGGCTCCAGGCGCCGTCCGGCAGGGCGTATTCCTTTTTTGTGCTTGCCCAGACCCCGGGATATACGCTGGCCCGCGAGGGGCAGAGGAACACCAGCAGGCCGCTCTTGTCGGCGCGCGCGGCTCCCCGCAGCTTCCGGATCAGGAGTTCGGTGATCTTCCACGCTTCATCTACGGCCGGATCGGCTGTTTTACGCCAGGGCGCAAATTCTTCCGGGACGCCCGCAGTCTCACCGCGGCGCCGCAGCGCCGACCGGCCGGGTCCGTTTATAAGCCCGGAAAGCAGCCTGTAGAGATAAGACCTGCTATAAAGAGCGTTCTTAAGACCCCCGAGCCAGGTTTTCTCCCCGGCTGCCCCGGGAGGGGGGACGGGCACGTTCGAAAGCGCCAGCCTGCCGTTCACATCTTTAAAAACAGGCTTGGACCCGCTCCAGTATTTTGACCGGCTGTTGAACCAGACGTCGTTCTCATAGAACATCAATACCACAAGATCGGGATCATATTTTCTCCCTTCGCTCTGATAGAACAGCAGTTCCTGGTCCGTGCTATACCCGCCGGTACCGGAGTTAATGACCTGGCAATTCACGCCTTTAGCCCGCAAACGGTCTTTCAGAACTTCCGAGAACAAGTCATTGAAGCCGACGGAGTAGCCCTCGGCGAATGAATCTCCGAGTATGAGCACGCGGTATTCGCCCTTGCCTTTTGAATATGGATACTCCGGACCGCGTATCCCCCGGGAATTGATGTGCTCGGCCGTAGAATATTCGGCGGTTCTGTAAACCGCGGAGGCGTTCGGTATTTTCCGCCATCCCAGGAGCGGGTCATATTCGCACAGCAATTTATGATCGTTACGCGAGGCTTCACCTGGCGGGAACCTGGAGGCCGCTATCTCGGCGAGGACGAGGGATAACAGAACCGAGCCGGCGAGCAGCAAAAAATTGGTTCGTAAAGCTTGTTTGGCCATATTTCAACCCGCGCCGGCTTCCCCCGGCGGCTTCTCAGCGAATGACCTGGCAGCAAACTACGGTCCGGCAGGGCCCGTCTATCCTGCCGAACTGTTTCCGCTCGAGAAGATCTATCAGCTTGCGCCTTTTCTCGCAGTTAAAAACCTGTTCGATAGACTCTTCCACCACATTCCCGAGGACCAGGATATTTTCCGCGTCGTGGTTGCAGGCGTACCAGGTCCCGTCGGGGGAGATAAAGGCCTCCTCCCTGACCCTGGACAGCACGGGGCAGGCATATTTGGAGTAGTCTATATTCCCCGCATCCACGCGTTTGCGCTCGCTCCAGGCGATAAAGTCCGATTTGACCACGCGGTCCTGGAGAGGATCCAGCATTTTTTCATATTCCTCTTTGATGAGCTCAAAATCGTCAGGCACGGCTATCAGGCCGGGATCCGTCATTTTTTCCGGGTAAAACCCGAACTTTCCGTAAATGCCGTGGATATAGCTGTGCAATGTAAGCGCCCAGATCGTCAGGGGAGCCCTGACATTTAATCTTTTCCTGGTTTCTAAAAAGGCGGCGATGTTGTTCCTTGTGTTTTTATAGTCCAATTTCTTGACGCTGAAATAATTCGCTTCGCTGCTTCCGTCTATATTGCAGTCGAATTCCTGTATTAGGTTCTCGCCCAATATTATCTCGGCCTTTTCTTTGGAAAAATGGCTGAAGTTCGTGAAGATACGCACCTTTATGCGCGGAGCCATCTTCCTGATGAGCCGCAGGATGGATATCAGCTCCTTATTCAGGAAGGCTTCCCCGTTCTGGGAAATAGACATTGTCCTGATGTCATGCTTTTTTGCGAATTCCGGGGAGGTTATTTCTTTCAGTATTTTTTCGACATACCCCAGCGGCATCATTCTTTGTTTTGCCGCGCCGGCGCGGACGGAAGGGCAGAAGATGCAATCGGCGTTGCAATCCGCCGACAAGGCCAGGTTTACGGCCTTCAGCCGCACCGGTCTCCTGAAACGAAATATCCTGTTAATGATCTCCAGCATTTTCCCGGTCCTTCCAGCCGACTTACCCGGTCTTCATGTCCGGGACTGACGGATTAGATTTTATATATTGGATCGCCTGCGCCGCAAACGGCGGGGCGTTAAATTCCCGGAGCGGCCATTCGGCCGGATATTGCCGCGGCTTTCGAACCGCCAGGCAGCCCGGGGGGAACAGAGCCGCGCGGGATCCCGGGGTTTAGCACGGAAGCCCCGGTTTTTGTATCATAGAGGCCGGGAGTCATTGATCCGGCTACGGGAGCGTTTCAACAGGCGCTGCGCCGTATCCGTGGACAAAAACGGACACAGATGCCAAAGAAGATCCTGGGAATATCGGCCTTTTACCACGACTCCGCGGCGGTTCTATGCGTTGACGGTGAGATAGTTTTCGGAGTACACGAAGAAAGGCTCACGCGCGTAAAACACGACGCCTCCTTCCCGGAGAAAGCCGTGCGCTCCTGCCTGGAGCAGGGCGGCCGCCTCTCCGGCAAGCCGCTGGCCCTTAAAGACCTGGACGCTGTGGTCTTCTACGAAAAGCCGCTGCTCAAATTCGAACGCCTGCTGGAAACCCATTACGCCTTCGCCCCCTTCGGCCTGCCTAGCTCTCCCCCGTGCACCAAAGCCCGATCAGCCGAGCGGGACTTCTGATCCTGAGTGCCGGACTTTTCTGCCTTTCGGCCC
>CAISZM010000015.1 GCA_903889965.1 uncultured Elusimicrobia bacterium | reverse complement strand
TGACTCAAATCAGTAAAATTTTCACAGCTACCTGGTTAAATTCGCTGGTTGCACACTGGTCCGGGCCGGGAGCGGAGTTGCCCTTACGCCGCGTAGGAAACCCTCCCGTGGTTTCCCTCCACCCGTACCGGGTGGAGCCTCCCATCCGCTATGCGGCTCCAGAGCAATCCCGCTCCCGGCCCTTAGTCATTTTCTTATAAATAACTTTTGCGGTTTCATTCTCAAAACACTTTTTTTACCGGACAGTTGTGTAAAACCTTAAACAAAAAATCTGCGCGGCTTGCGGGGGATCTGGGTTAGCAAAACCGTACCGGAAGGAGCCGCTTGCGTAGCGCGGCGACTGGGTGGAGCTTTGCGACACTGGGCCCGATTCGGAAGTGCGGCCACGGTGTGGCCGACACTGGTTTTGCGTTCCAGTCCCCCGCAAGCCGCCCAATTTACAAAATGCCGCAGCTTAAGGTTTAGCCCCCGATCCGCATTTCGGAAAAAGAGGCGGGCAGCTTGAACCAGAAAACGGAACCCTTGCCCAACCCCTGGCTGGTCGCCCCTATCTCTCCGCCGTGCTGCATTATTATCTCGTGCGCGATGGAAAGCCCCAGACCCCAGCCCTGCTTCCTCAGGTTAACATCCTTCTGGTACTTGGCCTGATAGAACTTTTCAAATATCCTCTTGGTCTCGCTGGGGTGTATGCCTATACCGGAATCTTTAACATTCACCACAAGCCTGCGTCCCTCCGGCCTGGTGCTTACCTCCACCACCCCGCCCTTGGGCGTAAATTTTATAGCGTTGTTAAGCAGGTTCTGCAGGACCTGGGAAATCCTGAAGGTGTCGCCGTTTATGACAGCCTTGGGGTTTATCCGGTCGTATTTAAGCGTCACCCCTTTGTTGCCGGCGTTTATCTCTATGGACGGCATAAGGTCCGAGACAAGACTCCCGAAGGCAAACGGCTTCTTCTCAATGTTAAGTTTGCCGGCCTCTATCATGGCCACATCGGTCAGGTCGGAAACCAGCAGATTAAGCCTGTCCACCGCCGAAACCATGTTGGCGCTCATGCGCTTCTGTTTTTCCGTCTCCACGCTCTTAGCGAAAAGTTCGCTGTAGCCCCTGATGGCGGCCAGCGGCGTGCGCACATCGTGCACCACCATGGACAGGAACTTGGACTTCATGTTGTTAAGATCTTCAAGCGTGAGGTTGGAGGCGGCCAGTCTTCGCGATAAAGCCTCAAGCTGGCGGGCCTTGTCAAACACCCTTTTCTCGGCAATGCCCAGCGCCCTGGTGATCTGCCTTATAAGTCTTTCCGACTGGCGCTCCCTTGTGGCGCCCATATTGAGCTGGAATATATCCGAGAATTTAAAAACGACGAACAGCGCCGCCGCTAGGCCGAAGACACACATACCCAGCAGCAGCATAAGTTCCGGTTCCATATGTCTATTTTGTCCATCCCTGCAGCAGCACAAAGTCGCGCACTGAGGTATTGTTCGGGTTTATCGCCAGCACCTTAAGGAAGGCCTGCTTAGCCCGCTGCAGATCGCCCAGGGCGTAATAAGACGATCCCAGACGCGTCCAGGCCAGCTCATTATCCTCTTCTATCATAAGCACCTGTTCGCATTCCTTGGCGGCCTTGTCATAGTTGGCCATCCGGAAGAAGGCCTCGGCCTTGCGCAGCTTCTCCTTGGCCAGGGTGTTGCGCGGCAGTATCTCGTCCTTTTTTATCTCAGTGCGGGTAAGCCCGCTCATCACGGTCAGGAAGTCCGAGAAGAAAGCGTTGCCCGGCTGATAACCCATGGCGCTGTGCGCCAGCAGCGAGCTCTTATCGTTGTTGCCGTCAAGATATTCGTTAATGGAGCGGCCGGCCTCTACAGCCTGGGGCGTGTTTTCTTTCAGAAGTTTCTGACGGCCCGGCAGTTCCTTAAGTTTAAGCCCGGTCACAACCGCGTCCAGCCTGCGGAATTTCTCGCCCCAGACCCCGTTGCGTACGGCGGGGTCCATACCTATAGACATATCCACGCTGGTATAGGCGGAGGAATAGTCCCTGGCATTTATGCCGTTTTCGGCCTTCTTAATGTATTCGCTGGCGTAGACCCGCACCTTGGGCGGCGCGGCCACCCCGCCGAAGAAGTAGCTGAGCGAGATCCTGTTTGAAAGCCCCAGTTCCGGATGCTTATACATGGCGTAGTCAAGCTGGTAGGACTTCATGAATTTCAGCCCGCCGCCGAACGAAAAAGAATCTCGGTCATAGCCCAGGCGTATAGCCCCTATGCCGATGCCGTATTCCGTGCCGAACTGTATCTCACCGTTCCCGCTGAGATCCGCGCAGACCGAAATATTGGGACTTAAGAGGTAGGCGGCGCCCAGCTTAAAGCCGAAAGGCAGCTTATCCGCCGTATCCCCCATGGCAAAACTGCCGAAGTTGCGTATCACCAGGGCAAGCGAAAGCTTTTCTGACATAAGCGGGCCGTACTGCGCGCCCATGTCAAAGCCTATCAGCCGGTTGCTGTCGGCGGCAAGCGCCCTGTTAAGCAGCTTAACGGACGCGCCAAGCGAAAGCGAGGGCATAAAAATACCGTGCACCCCGGTGCCGACAGCCATTGCGGTTTCGGTATATGTGAAGGCGCTGGTGGGAAGATTGTTTTCGTCGCGGCCTTCGGCTGCTCCGGCGGAAAACCGCAGCACCTGCGCTCCCCAGCCTCCGGGGAAGCCGCGGTAACTCTGGGCGTAACCGATATAATCGTAACTCATCCCCTCGAACAGCGTGGCGTGCATAAGCGACACGTTACGGCTGCTGAGCATGCTCAGACCCGCGGGATTGTAATAAAGGGAAGACGCCTCTTTTACCACGGCGGAATAAGCGCCGCCCATGGCAAGCGGCCTCGCGCCGGCTCCGAAATCGAAAATAGCGCCCGGGGCTCCCGCCTGGGCGAAGAGGTCGGGCGTGACGCAGGCGCATACGCCGGCGAAGATGAGGGCAAACGGCAATGACCGCCTTTTTAAAAAGGCAGTCCGCGCGCATTGCGCCTTGTTAGCCGTTTCCTCTCTTTTCATAGAACTTCGCTCTTACCTGTACCTCCACCCACGCCTAGTCTTTCTGTGATTATCCGGGATATCTTACCAGCCTACCATACAAATAGTATAACGGACGATTGTTGATGAATCCTGAAGAAATTGTGAATTTTTTATGTCCTGCGGATAAAATAGAGACAGCGCCCTGTTTCTCCCAATGGAAAGGCATAACGTAGTTGAGAAACCTGGCACTGTAACAAAGGATACATTGAGTATTTTCCTGTTTTACCCCCCTGACCAAAAGCGGTTCGGGGGGGCCACATCTCCGCTTACTACACTAGTGCTTAACCCCGATCTTCAATATCTTGGTAACGCCTGCGGCTTTTATCACGCAGATATACATACCCATGGAAACCTTGCCGTTCGGCCCGTCTCCCGACCAGGCCACGGCGTTAGCCCCGGCAATTCCGGAAAAGCCCAGGGATTTTACTTTCCGCCCGTAAGCGTCGTAAATTGTTATGGCCACCTCGCTGTTCTTGTTGAGCGTGAAAGCTATGGTCCCGCTCTGCTTGCGTGAATCGAACGGATTCGGATAAACGCTGGCGCTTGAAATAACGGCCAGAGCGTCCAGGTTGATATTCACCGACAGCTGGTCGCTGGGACCGCCGGACACGCCGGCGTTGTTCACGGCGTAGACGCGGTAGAAATAAGCCCCCGGGGCGCGGCCGGCCGCGGACGCCGTGGCCCCTGTGCCGTCGATCGCCATAAAGTGCTCTGATGTGGTGCTGACAGTCACCCATTTAGGACTGTTGCCCAGGCGCGACTCCACCACATAGTACGCTATCCCGGATATACCAACCGTGGCCGAGACCCAGTTGAGCAGCAGGTCTCCGGCCTCCGCGCTGGTGTAAACGGCGCCGGACGGCAGAGTCGGAACCACGGTGTCCACGACAAGGCGCTTGGAAACTATATCGCTATAGTAAGCGCCAAGTGAATTCTTCACCCTTATTGAGAGCATATAGGACCCGTTGTTCAGCAGATTAAGGCCCCGTATGGAAACATCCCGTGCCCCGCCGGCGGCTATCCATGTGGTGCTCTCGTTAGCCGGGCTGGTCCCCACGTAATAATAAACCTGCTCAATGCTGCCCTGATGCGCGGTGGAGGCCCAGCGGAAACTCAGCATGGTCCTGTAGGCGTTAAAGGCCTCGTCGTTCTCGGAGTACATGGTGCCGTCGGCCCTGTAGATATGTATCTCGGGCGGCGTGGGCACCCTGGGGTCGCGGATAGTGGAAAGCGCCGTGCCGACACCGGAGAAAGCCGCCGCCCGGTCCAGCCCCGACACGAACAGACTATTCTCGTTGGACATGCTCATGCTGAAAGTGTTGCCTATGGTCGCCGCCTCAGAAATATCCGTCACCACAAAATACGTGCGTGTGGAGGCCGTGATCATATCCCCCGTATCCGGCAGATAAACATAGGTCTCGCCTGCGGATACGGCCGCGGTAGTCACCAGCGCGTCATATTTCGGGTCAAATAATCCGTTGCCGTCGGTGTCGCGGTAGAACCTGATCAGCGGGATGTCATCGGGACCGGCTGTACCAGTGACGCTGAACTTCATCCCGGTCATGTATGCCGTGTCCCTGTCGGTCCAGAAAGAGATCTTCGCCAACTGCGTATTTTCCGCGCCTACATAAAGGCTCCGTGAAGCGATATCGGTAAACGCCATATAAATGGTATCGGGCAGATCTATAACCGCCCCGGCCATGTTAAAGGTTATGGTGTCTCCGATTATCTGCACGGTATCTGGCGCGGTCACTGCCGGCGTCACGCGCAGGCTGAAGCTGCTGTCTACCACGGCAAAGCTGGATATGTCCACCACCACAAGGTAATTTTGATAGGTGAGACTGTTTATGGACTGCGGCGGAATAACCACCATCACGCCCATCCCTATGGACAGGGACTGCAGCGTGCCGACAAGAGTTTCGGAGGAATCCAGGACGCCGTCTGCGTTCGCGTCATTGTAAAGTTTTATCCGCAGTATATCCGCGTCCGGCATGGTGCCGATCTTATCAAAGCGCACGGTGGACAGGATGGCTGAATTAGCGTCGGTATTCAGGCGCAGGCGGCCCATCACGCGGTTGGAATCGCCCTGGGTGATTGTGGGGGCGGAATCGCTGCCGGTTACGGTCACAACGTCAACCGTGGGCCGTATCATGGCGCGGGCGCTGATGAACGGCAGACCGGCGGAAGACACGGTGTGCGGCTCATTCACACGCATGTAGCCGGCCGATGGCATATCCACGCCAAAAGTCCGGCCGTAGGTGGCCGTGCCGGAGATATCGGCCACCAGGTAATAGAGGTAGGTCCCGTTCTGCACAATGGTTTCCGGAGCGGACGCCAGATTAAACGACACCACTCCGCTGGCGAAGCTCCCTGTCAGCAGCCTTACCTCGCTCTGGCCGTCCCAGACCCCGTTGCCGTTGTCGCGGTAAAGAGTCACGGCCGAGATATCCGCGTCAAAACAGTTGCCGCCGCGCGAGAAATCCAACCGGTTAAGGTCTATGGTGTAAGAGGAGGCCGACACCGTGAAGCTGGCCACCAGCACTGCCGACTGCCCCTGCACGACCCAGGTTGAAAGCTTGTTCTCAAAATTGACCGACAGCCGCTGCGGCGGCGCCTTGACATAAAGCATCTGGGACGCGAATGTGGTTTCGGCCACCGTGTTGGGCGCGCTTACAGTAACGGAGTCTTTATTCGCCAGGCGCAGGTTGACGGTGCGGCCTATTACCGCGCCGGGCGCCAGATCCACGGCAAGGTAATAGTACTTCGGAGTCTTAAGGATCTTCTGCCCGGCCGGGGACGGCAGGATCGGCAGCGCCACCATGCCGGGGTTACCATCCGTGCCGAAGCTCACCGTGCTGGGCGAGACCAGCGTGTAGGCGCCTATATTACCCTGGTTGAAGTAGCCGACATTGTTACTGTCATAGTAAAGCTTGACGGCCAGGATCTCGGAATCGTTCAGCGTGCCGCCCTTGGCAAACTGCAGCTTCAGCAGCTGGGCGGTGGAAACATCCGTTTTAAAGCCCAGCTTCAGCACAGGCACATTTATGGTGCCCGGTTCGGCTCCGCCGGTCGGGATAACATTGGCCGTGCTGATGGTGATTATATTCATGTACTGCCTGACCTGGGTAGCCGTGGAGAAGTACGGCGCCTGGACGGAGTTGGTGGAGATGATACTGGGAGCGGTTATAGTGAACCAGCTGGTGGTGGTTATCTCCACTCCCAAAGTCTGCTCCGCCGCGGGATTTATATCAACCGCCACAAAGTAGGCGGCCCCGACAGAATCCACCAGCTGCGGAATACTGAAGGACATATTGCACAATCCCCCGACAAAGGTATCCAGACCGGATGAAACCAGTTCGTCTCCGGGCACCTCCAGGCCGCCGGTGCCGTTGGCGTCACGGTACACCTTGACCGCGTCCACAAGCGAGTCGGGCAGGGTGCCGGTCCGCTTGATGTTCACGCCGGTCCAGGTCACGGGGTTCAGTTCTGACTGCATGGTAAGCATCAGCAGGGCGTTATTGGTGGTGCCCTGGTAAAGCGAATTGGTGGTCAGGTCGGCTGCGCCGGTTATGCGCAGCGGGTTCACCGTAACGCGTATCGGCGCTTCGGGCGTATTAAAGGGCAGATTGCCGGTGAACGAGGTGTTCGTCCCTCCCATACGGAAGTAAACGGTGCTGGTGGGAGTGCCGGTGAACCCAGCGCCTACAGTATTGCCGCCCACGGCGGTGGGCGATATCTCATAGACGATGAAAAGCGGCGTGGTGGTGCCGGCTCTAACCGCCACGGTGGTTATATCAATGGTGGCCACGCCGCCCACAACGGGTGCCGATCCCAGCATCATGTCAAAATCCTCGCTGAAGTTGCCGCCGTCAACGACCATATCTTTATAGACCCTGGCAGATTTGATGTCGGAATCTATGGACACGCCCAGCCTGTTAACCTTCACCCGGTTAAGTTCCGCTATACCGATGTTGACGTTAACCGAGGCCACCGCCACGGCGTACACCCCGGCCTGCACAAAGTAGGCCGGCATCACGGATTTAAGCACCACGCTGGCTATATTGCTGGTCTGTATGGTCACGCTGTTGGACTCGAACGGATCGGGCACCATAATGGGTACATCGGTGGAGTTGTTCAGCGTGAAAGCCGACGACGTGTCTATCACTACCTTGAAATTAGAACCTTCCTCGGCGGACGCCGCCACGTCTACGACCAGGAACATATACACCGGCGTCGTTCCCACCGTTCTCTTGGCTACGTCGCCGTTCAGAGGGATAGTTGCGCTGTAGTCGCTTAGGAAATCAGCGCTGCCCAGCTGTGTGTCGGCCAGTATATCGAACCTGACATTGCCGTTGTCCCGGTACAGCCTGACGCCGGCGACGCCGTTGGACGCCACGGTCCCGGACAGGTGGATCTTCAGTTCGTTTATCAGACTGGTGCCCATATCCGTATACATGGCCAGCTTGATAATGGCCACATTGGCTATACCCGGCTGCGTAACCGTCGGGCCGATGCTGGTGGGCTGTATTATAAGGTTATTGTCGCCGTCCTGTATGGTGGTCTGCGCCGAGATCATGGGGAAAGTTCCCACCGTCTGGTAGGGCTCCGAGAACAGCAGACCGGAAGCCGTGTTCACCCTTATGCCGGCCTCGGCGCCTACGGTGGCTTCCGGGGCGAAGGTGTAGGCCAGCAGCACCTTTACCGGCGTGTCGGTAACGGGCATAGCGGGATTGATGAGTATGGTGGCGTTAGCGCCGGCGAACGCGGCGGGAATCGTATTCAGGAGCGTATCGCCTTCGTCCACGATACCGTTGGCGTTCACGTCCTTATACGCGCTCACGGAGGTTATATCCGAGGCCGAGATCGTCCCCGACCACGAAACGGCTATCCGCGTCAGTGCCGCCGGCGGCAGCCCGGAGTTCACGCGCATTTCCAGCGACATCATAGTCGCCTGCGAACCCTGCTTCGCGGCTGCCGGCGCCGTGCTGACGCCGGTTACATACACATAGCCGCGCGTCTGGGTTGAGACCGGCGTAGAGTAGACGCTTTCATTGTAAGCGTTATCCCTTGCCATTACCCTGCCGTAATAAACGGTAGCCTCAAGCATCTCAGGGAACACGGCCGAACCGGCCACTCCATAGTTGGTGCTTGAAACATTCGATGAGAAATCCGCTGACGGCGAGACTTCAAAGAACCAGTCCTTTATCCCGGACAGCGCGTCCGCTCCGCCGCCGGTCAAGGTAAGAGTTCTGGAATTCACGCTGAAAGCCGTGGCCGTGCCGGTCGGAGGCGTGGTATCCACAAGCACCGAGTAAGGGCCGTAATTTGTGGTATTGCCGGCCAGATCGGCGGCATTAAACACTATCTGGTTCGTGGCGCTGCATGAACCCGCGCCGGTGCAGCGGAGGGCGGAGGCCGACTGATTAAAGTCAAGTCCCCAGGTTGAAAGGGTCTGCTCATCACCGGTTCCGTCCGCGCCGGTAAGGCTCGCGTTGATCGGCGCCATCCGGCCAGCCTTGCCGCCGGGACCGGTTCCGGCGTACAGCTTGCCGTCGTAAACTGCCAGAGAATTCACCTGTGTTTCATTAGCCAGTATCCCAAGGTTGCCGTTGGCCGCCAGCCAGAGGTTGCTGTTGTTCCCGTCGAACACCATAACCTTGCAATTGGGGCTTGTTCCGGCGTACAGCTTGCCGTTGTAAACGGCCATGGACATCATATTCGCGCCCGACAGCACCGTAACGGGCGTGAGCCACGCTCCTACGGCGCCGTTAAGCACCGCCACCTTGCCGGCATTGGTTCCGGCGTACAGCCTGCCGTTATAAACGGCCAGCGAGCTTACGGCTGAGGACAAAGCGGTGTTGGAGACGGCCCAGACTGCGCCGTTAAATACCGCCACCTGGCCTACTCCGCCGGCTGTTATGCCCGCGTACAGTTTGCCGTTATATACGGCCAGGGACGATACGTTAGTGGCCCCGGTCAGGATCAGGCCGGCTGTATTCCAGGTATCCCCGTTAAATACGGCTATCTTGCCGCCGGCCGTGCCGGCGTACAGTTTTCCGTTGTAAGCGGCTAACGCGCTAACGCCCACCGACCCCGTGATAAGGGGATTGGACGTTTGCCAGGTGGAGCCGTCAAATACCGCTATCTTGCCGCCAGCGGTTCCGGCGTACAGGTTGCCGTTGTAAACGGCCAGCGAGGTTACGCCGGTCTCGCCGCTTATAACCGGCAGCGCGGTACTGCCGTCATCTATCAGATCCGTTCCGTCAAACTTCGCCACGCGGCCGGTGGCTGCGGTACCCATGTAGAGCTTGCCGTTGTAAACGGCCATAGCGTTAACGCCTGTCGCCCCTAAGATCACCGCGTCGCCGCTGTTCAAGGGCGACCAGGCCCCGCCCATCGCCCAACTTACCCCGGCCGTGGTAGTATATTTCACGCTGAACCCTGAAGTGCGGTCCCCCCAGTCGTGCCCATCCGCGCCGCCCCAGAGCGAAGAAGTTGAAACAGCCAGGCCGGAACCCGGAACCGCGTCCAGCGCCTTGGCCCTCGCTCCCATGCCCGTGCCGATGTTAAACCACTTGGAGTCGGTCCATTCAACTCCGGTCGAGCTGATAATCGTAAAGTTGTAGGCCGAGGGCATGGTGAAATCCGTTACAAAAGTAGAGGTAGACCAGGCCCCCGTGAAGCCGGAAACATTGTTCTTGAACTGAACGCGCCAGTAGATGGTGGTGTTCTCGGGCAGGTCGATGACAGGCGTATAAAGCCCGTCAAATGTAGGATAGCCGGCGCTGACCGCCCCGGAGACATCCTCTTTTATTATAGTCGCGGAGAACGACGGGTCATTATTTGAGACCTCGAGTTTATACGAGGCGTTGCTGCCCATGGCGGACACCGTGCCGCTGGACGGCCCGCTCCAGGCAAGCGTCGGCCTCTTCATGTTGACATAGGCGCCGGCGCGCGGCTCGCCCGGCACCGGCGGAGCCAGCGTGCGGGTGAGCGAGTCGTTCAATACCGCGTACGGACCGTAGGTCTTAACATTCCCGGCCCGGTCAGACTGCGTGAATATGATCTGGTTGGTGGCTGAACACGCGCCGCCGCCGCATATCTGGCTGTTCGCCGACTGCGCAAGATTCAGGCTCGCGTCGGCCGAAAGGATCTGGGTGTCGTTCGCGCCGTCCGCCCCGGTAAGCGAAGCCGCCAGCGGAATATACTTATAGATATAACCGCCCGAGGTGGAATAAAGCGTTCCCTTAAAGACCACGGCGGAAGTCCCGGCGCCGGAGCTCATCCTTTTAAGCGTTGTGCCGTCGGTGGTGGCCGACAGCCCTGAACCGGTTGAGATATATAAAAGCCCGTCGTAAGCCACCGGCTGGGTGCCCCACGCTCCGCTGAGCGTGCTCCAGGCCGCCCCGGTATATTTCAAGCCGCCGTTACTCGCGCCGCTCATCACATAGAGATTGCCGTTATAATGCCCGAAGCCTCCGGCGTAACTGCCGCCGGTATAAGCCGTGGTCCAGTTCCCGCTGCCGGCAAGCGAGTAAACATGCGCCGTACCGGCGTATTCCGAAGCGTAAAGCTTGCCGTTAAACGTGGCAAGAGCGGCTGCGCGTCCGGTGAGGGTCCCGCTCTTGGCGTTAAACCAGTTGTCGCCGTCGCTTGTGGCGTACACATAGGGAGCCGCGGAACCGGCGGCGTACAATTTGCCGTTATAAACGGCCATTGAATATATCGCCGTTGGAACCTCGCCGGCGCCGGACACTTCTATCCAGTTCACGCCCCCGTCCGAGGTCCAATATATATTCTCGGTGGTGGCGGCGTACAGCCGGTTTTGGAAAACGGCGAAAGCGGTTACAGGGGGCAGCGGAGGCGCGCCGGCCGCGACCGGGCTCCACCCGACGCCAAGGGAATAGACCTGGCCGGAGCCGTCTCCGGCGTAAAGAATATCGTTGTAGCTGGCAAAAGCCGTTATGGTATTGGGCGCGGCGGAGATCCTGTCTCCGTCGTTCATGAGTTCCCACGAGCCGCCTGTCCAGGTCGCGCCGGCGCAGGTGGAATAGATCACGCCGAAGCCGTTAGTATTCTCGCCCCGGTTATAGCCGTCCTGGTCCGGCGTCGCCACCGAGCCCGAGCTCACCGCCAGGCCCGAAGCCAGGTCGTATACGCTTACCTTTGCCGACACTCCCGCGGGCTGGGTCAGCCAGACGCTTTCCGCCAGCCAGTCGCTGTCCGTGCTCTTAACCATAAAGCCCGACATGGAAGGCGGCACATTATCCGTCACAAAACTTACCGGCTCGCTCCAGGGGGTGGTATAAGCTGAATTCTGATTGGTGAACCGCACGCGCCAGTAATAGGTGGTATTATTGACCAGCGGAGCGGCGCTGTAGTATCCGTCCACGGTGACATTATTGGTGCTGAAAGCGGAAGTGATAACCACCGAGTTGATAAACGGAGCGCTCATGTCCGGATTAACCGAGACCTCGATATTAAATCTGGTATTGCCGCTGACGCCCATAATGGCTACGGCGGCGGTGCTGGGTCCGGTCCAGGCGAAACCGGGTGTCAGCGTGCTTACATAAACGCCGCCGACAGGCGCGTTGGGCACCGGGGCGGACAGCGTGGCAGTAATATAGTCGTTTAATATGGCGTACGGGCCGGCGCCGCTTATATTCCCGGCCAGATCACCCAGGCTGAAAGCAATCTGGTTCGTGGCTGTGCAGGGCAGGATGCTGCAGTTAGCCGCGCTGGTAGATTGCGTAAGGTTAAGCCCGCGCACCTCAAGCGTGACCGGCCCTTTTTCACCATCCGCAGCGGAGGAAACCATTGTTAAGGGCGAGAGGACAGCGATATTACCCATCGGCGCGCCCGCGTACAACTTCCCGGCGTAGGAGATAAGCCCGTTCATGTAGTGACCTTCGCCCCACATAGTGTATGGATATTGCAGCGAGGTAACGATCGCGCCGGTGGCCGGGTGCCGGTAAGCCACGCGGCTGAATCCGGCAGCCGAGGCCCGCGAGAGCATATAGATACGGCCTTCATGCACGGCAAGGCTCTCTCCGTAGCCAGCGGCGCTTACAGTCCGCAGTGTGGCTCCGTCATACGAGTAAATTCCGCTAAATCCGGTAATATACAATAAGCCGTCATGCGACATCATGTCATACACAAGGTTGATGGTAGCGCCGCCGGGAGAAAGCTTCCAGGCGATGCCATCATATTCCATAATCCCGACCGTGTTCGGGGTGGGCGCGGCGTAAAGTTTTCCGTTGTGCGCGGCAAGGGACTGGATGCCGGTTGCGGTCGGAGCTATGGTGTTGCCATTGTTGGTAATTGTCCAGCGCGTACCGTCAAAAACCGTTACCCTGCCGGTATTCAGCCCGGCGTATAATTTACCGTTGTAAACAGCAAGAGTATTAACCGTGCCAAGACTGGAATACTGCGCCCCGTGCGCGGTCAGGCTCCAACTGGTGTTATTGAACCTGGTTATAATACCGCTGGTTGAACCCACATAAAGGTTATCGCCGTAAACCGCCATGGAAACGATGTTAGTCCCCAGACTGGTGGTCATTTTAGTCCATTCTCCGCCGCTGTAAACCCCCAGATTAGGCGTACCATTGCTGGCGTAAAGCTTGTCCTTATATATCACGAATGAGTTAAAATCGGTAGTGCCAAGGCCAGCGGAGACGGATAAGTCGTTTAATTCCCAGGAGCCGTCTATCCAGGTACTTCCGCTATTGGTCGAATAGATAACACCGACCCCGGAGGCGTTCTCGGCGAAGGAATCTCCCGATATCATAACCGGCAGCGACCGGCTTGAAACGGCAAGCCCGGTGCCGTCATCCTGCAGGGTTATCTGCACGGTGGCCGGGGTAGTAAGCGATATATATGTGGCCTCGCCCACCGAAGCGCCGGCTTGGTTGATAATTGTAAAGCCCGAACCGTAAGGCGGGACAAGATCCGTCCTGAAGCTGTAAGTGCTCCAGTTAATCGCCAAATTGCCGGCTCCGGTCCTGACGCGCGCGCGCCAGTAATAGGTGGTGTTATCATTCAGCGCCGAGTTAAGCGCCAGCGCCCCGTCGCAGGTAATATCGCTTGAGCTGAGCGATTGTATATAAGCGCCGGTGCTGAATCCTACGCCGTCAAAATTGATGGACTCGTTGACATCCAGTTCGTATCTGGAATTGCTGCCCATGATAGCCGCGGCTGTGGTGCTTACGCCCACCCAGCTGAAGACCGGGGTTGAAATACCGATAACGGAGCCGTTGCGGGGCCAGGAAGGCGTGGATATCGCCAGCGGCGAAGACTGCATGTAGTCGACTTTAACAGCGTACGGGCCGTAGCGCTTCACATTGCCGGCCATATCGGAGAAAACGATAAGCGTCTGATTGGTGGCGGCGCAGGGCCAGGTGCCGCCGCAGGAAATGGTGTTGGTGGTCTGCACCATGTCAAAGCCGTACGCCTGCACATCTGAACTCTTACTGCCATCGGTGCCGGTATAATCCATCCGCAACGGATCATATACGAAACCTTTGCCCGTACCGGGAACGAACGCGTATAATTTGCCATTGTATCTGCCAACTACATAGGCGCCGCTCACTGATTGCAGCGTTTCAATGGATTTGGCATCGTCAAAATTAAATGACGGAGGAAGCGTGCCCACATAATTGTAATATATCGTGGATTTGTAATTTATCCCATACCCTGCGGAGTCGTTGGTGTTTGCCATGTGAAGCGACGAATTATCCACATGGTTATATGTTTTAAGTCCGACCGCCATACCGACCGCGAGTTTAGCGTCGTAGTTGTATATGCTGCGCCCATAATCGCTGCGTCCCCAGGGCGGCTGCCATTCCGTAATGTTTCTGCCGTCAAAAATATCCACATATGCCGGTCCGCCATCAACTCCAAAATACACGCGGCCGTTGTAAAGAGTGGCATTGTAATTAGTCCATAGATTGGGACTTATACCCGTGCTCACCCACAGCCAGTTCGCGTCCGAATTGGAAACATAAAGACTGGGGGAATGGGTGATAATTTTCCCGTTATAATAAGGTCCGAAGCGGGTCGTGCCATTCGCCACGCGGCCAAGGTTAGTCCAGGCGGTCCCGATAAGATAACCTACATAGCCGTTGGTATTTATTATATATAGCCTGTCGTTATAGACTTTCATGTCGCTGATATCGCTGGTATCCGGCAACGGCGGGGAACCGGCATTGGAGGTGCCCCCCCAGGTTGTCCCGCTAAACACGCCCACAATACCGCCGGTAAGCCCCACATAAAGCTTGTCCCGGTAAGAGGCCGCGGCCTTGGGCAAGAGGCTCCCGAATGGAGCCACGCCGCCATTCAGCGCGGTCCAGTCGCCGCCTCTCCAGGCCTGACCGGAAGTGGAACTGTAGAAAACGCTTATACCGCCGGCCTGGTCAAGCGAGGCCGTTGAAAGCGCCAGGCCGGAACCGGCGTCCGTGATCGTGAACTGCACCGTCAACCCCAAAGCCAGCGGCGATATGCCTGTAGTAACATCCGTAAACCCTGAACCCGGTATCATCACTTTCGGGTCGGATCCGGCCGGCTTCGTCAGATCCACAAAGAAACTGAAAGTGCTTATGAACGGCGCAAAATTACCCACAGCCGTCTGGGTGCGCACGCGCCAGTAATAGGTGGTGTTTTCAAACAGCGTGTGGGTGCTGAGTCCTATATAACCGTCCACGGTCGGTATCGTTGTACTGCCGGCAATCATCGGCGTTGAAAGAGCGACATCTATGGACGAGAAATCCGGCAACCGTGAAACCTCAAGCTGATATTTAGCGTTCGCTCCCAGTAAGGAAGCCAGTGTTCTTTCTACGCCTATCCAGCTGAAGCCGGGCTTTGAGGTGCCCACCATCGCCCCATTGGCTGGATACGACGGCGTTGAAATAAGCAAAGGCGAATCTTTATACGGGTCTATCATAACGGCATAGGGCCCGTAATATTTGATATTGCCGGCCCTGTCGGAGCCGAAGAACACAACCTGGTTTGTGGCGGAGCAGGCGCCGGCCGCTCCGTTACAGGTGGCGCCGTTCTGGGAAGGCACAAAACCCAGGTTATTAACGGTTAAAGTCTTAACTCCGGTTTCACCATCCACGGCGTCCATAGACATAACCGGCGGTGTAAGAACCTTCAGCCTGGACTTGGGGTAAGGCAGATAGAGTTTATCATTGTAAGAAACGAACGCGGCGTTTATATATCCTTGGGCGGCGCCGGCGTCAGGATCATTATAAGCCAAATATGGCCAACTGCCACTGCTATTGGGCAGGATATTGGGATAAATTGGATACCAGGTGCTGGTCAGAGGATTATAAAACCCGAAGGAACTGCCGCCGTTGC
>CAISZM010000014.1 GCA_903889965.1 uncultured Elusimicrobia bacterium | reverse complement strand
GGACCAGCAGGCCTTTGCCGGATTTTTCTTTCTTAAGCGTCCCGACCTCCCGCTCAAAGAGGATGCTCTCGAAAGCCATGCGGGTGGCGAGGAATTTCTTGCGCCAGGCAGGCAGATCGTTATGGTCGGTCATGGTATAAGCCTGCTGCAGGCCTCCGCCGCTTGCCGGCCCTGGGAGCGGCCGGCCTGTCCAGCGCCTCGAGGCGCGCCCTGTAGACCGCCGAGGATCGGGCGGAAAGTCCGGCGGCCTTGATGTAATATTCGCGCGCCTTTTCCCTGTTCCCCATGGCGGCGTATATGTCGCCGATCAGGCCGGCGGACTGAGGCGCTCCGGGCTTCAGCCCCTCGGCTTTCAGCGCGGCCGGCAGCGCGGCGGCCAGCTGGCCCGACTTATACAGCGCCAGCGCCGACCCGTAATTATACTGGGGGTCTTCCGGCCCGAGTTCAACCGCCTTGGTAAAATCCTGGGCCGCGGCCCCGTAGTCCCCCATGGAGAACGCGGCCTTGCCGCGCTCGAACCAGGCCAGCGAAGCGGCGGGGTTCAGCGCCAGAACGGCGTTCAGGTCCGAAAGCGCCGCGGTCATATCTTTGGCTTTGCGTTCGCATAGGGCGCGGTGGTAATAGGCAAGCTCGAATTTGGGATTGCGGTCTATGGCCGCGGACAGGTCCTCGACCGCGCCGGCGCAGTCGCCCAGCTTGTAGCGGGAAAGGCCGCGGTTCAGGAGGGCGTAGGGATAACCGGGTTTAACGTCAAGCGCCTGCGACAGATATTTCACCGCCTCCGTGTAGTTGCCGCTGTCCATGAGCAGCGCGGCGAGGTTATTGTAGGCCGGGAGGTATTCGGGGCCGGTCTCTATGGCTTTACGGTAATCCATTCCGGCCTTCTGCGTATCGCCCTGCCTTTCGTAAAGCATGCCGCGTGCGGTCAGCGCCTCGGGAAAACGGCGCTCCAGCAGTATGGCCTTGTTATAATTCTCAAGAGCCGCCGCGTCCCTGCCCGAGGAAAGCATCTCGTTGCCGAACTTGAAATAATATTCAGGCGAGCGGTTGCAGCCCGCCAGCGCCGCCACAGAGATAAAAATGAAGAATAGTTTTTTCATATTTTTCCCGGAAACCGCGTGCCGTGCCAGATAATCCTGCGCCGCTCAAACCGTCCCTTTTTGTTCGTTCCTCATCCCCAGGGCCATAAGGACCGCGCCCGCCGTTATAGCGCTGTCCGCTACGTTAAAAACCGCCGGGAAGAAAGAAAAATTAAAAAAATCCACTACATAGCCGTACGAGATGCGGTCGTAAAGGTTGCCGATCGCGCCGCCCAGGACCAGCGCCAGGCCCAGCGCAGCAACCTTGCCGTAAGCCTCCACCTTCCGTCGCAAGAACAACAGCGTCCCCGCCAGCGCCAGGGTGAACAGGATAAAGAACGTATTGTTCCCCCTGAAAAGACCGAACGAAACCCCGGTATTCTCCGCGTAGGTCAGGCTGAAGTACGGCAGGACCTTTACAGGCTTCGAGACAAGGTGCTCGATCGCCCGCAACTTGGTCAGGCGATCCGCCAGGAAAACGCAAATTGCCGGGACCGTGGTCAGGGATATTTTCATTTATCCTGTTACTTGGCCAAAGCCCGCGCGCAGCGGCCGCAGATATCCGGGTGGGCGGTTTCGGAGCCGATGTCGCGGCGCCACTGCCAGCACCGCGGGCATTTGGAGCCTTCGGCCTTGGATACACCCACTTCCAGCGCGGGCGCGGCGGGGTCGAACTCGACCGCCGCTTCGGAAACTATCGCCACCTGCGGCCAGAGGTGGAGCGACGATTCCAGAAATTTCCGCATTTCGCCGTCCGAGGTGCGCAGGACTATGCGGGCCTCCAGCGACGATCCTACGGCGCCGGTCTTGCGCACTTCCTCTATGGCCTTGGTTATGGTCTCGCGCACGCCCATGACCTTTTCCCAGCGCGCCAGCAGGTCCGGGTCAGCCCAGGCTTCCGAACCGCGCGGGTAGTCGGACAGAAAAACGCTTTCCTCCAGCGAGGGGTCGATCTCCGTCTTCGCCGTCGCCCAAGCCTCCTCGGCGGTAAAGGACAGCACGGGGGCGGTCATTTTCATCAGCGCTATGAGGATATCGTACAGCACGGTTTGCGCGGAGCGCCGCTCCGACGCGTCGGGACTGAAAGTGTACAATCGGTCCTTTATGGAGTCCAGGTAAAAAGCCGAGAGGTCCAGTATGCAGAAGTCCGCCACCGCCCTGATAGCCTGCCGGAACTGGAAGTTCTCGTAATGCTTCTTGACCTCCGCTATGGTCACGGCCAGGCGCGCGCGTATATAACGGTCGGTCTCTACCATTTTATCGTCGGGAACGCGGTTCTTCGCCGGGTTAAAGTCGCTGAGATTGCCCAGCAGGTAGCGCATGGTGTTGCGTATCTTACGGTAGGTGTCTATAGCGCCGGCGAGGATCTTTTCGGAGATGCGCACGTCCTCGGAATAGTCGCACAAAGCAACCCACAGGCGCAGGATCTCCGCGCCGTATTTGGAGATTATCGCCTGCGGGTCGATGGCGTTGCCCGCCGACTTGTGCATGGCATGGCCTTTATCATCGAGGATCATGCCGTGCGTCAGTACCGTGCGGAACGGTGGTTTGCCGCGCAGGGCCACGGACGGGATAAGCGAGGTCTGGAACCAGCCGCGGTGCTGATCCGAGCCTTCAAGGTACACATCCGCCGGGAAGAAATCTCCTTGGCCGAGCATGCCCCCCTCCAGAACGGCGTACCAGGAAACGCCGGAATCAAGCCAGACGTCCATGATATCTTTTTCTTTGGCGAATTCGGTTCCGCAGCAGGAGCACTTGCGGGGAGCGGGCCCAAGAAGTTTTTCGACAGGTTCGGAGAACCAAAAATCGCTGCCCTCGGAGAAGACGCGCTCTTCCATGCGTTTGAGGAAAGCCGTGTCTTCCTGAACCTTGCCGCACTTTTTGCAATAGACGGCTATTATAGGCGTACCCCAATAACGCTGGCGCGACAGGCACCAGTCGGGCCGGGTTTTGAGCATACCGACCATACGTTCATGCCCGGCGGCGGGCAGCCAGCGCACGCCGTCCGCGGATTTCAGCAGCTTTTCGCGCAGGCCGGCCAGGTCCACTTTCAGGAACCATTGTTCCGTGGCGCGGAAAATGACGGGTTGCTTGCAGCGCCAGCAGTGCGGGTAGCTGTGCTCTATCTTGGTCACGGACAAAAGAAGGCCGTCGTTCTTAAGTGTGTCCACCACGCTGGCATTGGCTTCGAAGACTTTCATCCCCTCGAATATGCCGGCGTCGGCGTTAAAGCGGCCGTCCTCTTTGACGGGACAGAAGATCTCAAGACCCCATTTCTTGCCGGCGTGGAAGTCTTCCTCGCCGTGGCCTGGCGCGATGTGCACTATACCAGTGCCGGTGGACATGTCCACGAAATCGGTGGAGATGACCTGGCGCGGGAAGCGGCGAGCCTCGGGCAGATGCGGGGCGAGGCAATGGGAATATTTAAGGCCGACCAGTTTTTCCCCGGGGATAAGCGCGCCTTTTACCGCCTCAAGGCCGGTGGCCTCGAGGAAAGCGTCGGCGAGCTTGTCCGCCACGATCAGGTATTGCCCGCCGGTCTCCAGGACGCGGTAATCCTCGGTTTTGGCCACGGCGGCGGCCATGTTGGACGGCAGCGTCCACGGCGTGGTGGTCCAGACGACGATGGAGGCCCGGTTCTTAGCCACGGCCTCCAGGCCCTGGGGAAGGGTTTCAAGGGGAAAGCGCACGTATACGGAAAGCGAGGTTTTGTCTTTGTATTCCACTTCGGCGTCGGCCAGGGCGGTCTCGCAGGAGACGCACCAGTAGATGGTCTTCTTGTCGCGGTGTATGTGGCCTTTCTCAAGGAGTTCGCGGAAGGCCTTTATTACGGTGCCTTCGTAAGAGTTGGACATGGTGATGTAAGGTTTATCCCAGGCCGCCAGCACGCCAAGGCGCTTAAAGCCCTCGCGCTGTATATCGAGGAAGCGGCCGGCGAATTCACGCGCGCGGTGGCGGAAAGCGGGGATATCGTCTATATGCCTCTTGCCGATTTTCATTTCTTTGAGGAGGGCCTGTTCTATGGGAAGGCCGTGACAGTCCCAGCCGGGCACATAAGGCGTGTAGTAGCCCAGAAGAGCGTGGGATTTAACCACCATGTCCTTCAATATCTTGTTAAGAGCCGTGCCGATATGTATAGGGCCGTTGGCGTAGGGCGGGCCGTCGTGGAGGATGAAAGGCTTGGCCGAGCGCCGTTTCGCCAGCATTTTTTCGTACAGGCCCATCTTATTCCAGGCGTCGAGTATGCCAGGTTCTTTCTGCACCAGGTCCCCCCTCATTGAGAAGGCCGTGCTGGGCAGGAAGACAGTCTTTGAATAATCCGTGTTCTTGGTGGTCATTTCGGGAGGTCCTTAATGCGTATATAAAGTTAATTATACAACAAAAGGCGGCCGGCGCTTTTGTGGTACAATCTGGGGATGCCGAACGGACGCATAATTTCTTTCGAGGACGCCAATTATCTCGTTACACTGCGGGGCGGCGGCGGCCGGGATATTTTTTTGGACGAAGCGGGCAGGCTGGAATACCTGGAACTGCTGGGGCGGGCTAAACATGGCTTTTCCCTGTTACTGCCGGCTTACGCGCTGATGCCGGGCCTCGTTCAGCTGTATATCGTGACCCCGAAGGCGAATCTTTCCGAGGCGCTGCGCTGGCTTGACGGCGAATATTCCGGTTACTTTAGCAGGGCCCGCCCGGGAGCGGGGCGGCCGTTCGAGGAGCGGTACAAGTGCAAACTGATACAGGGCTGCAAATATGCCCTCCCGCTGGCCAGGTATCTGCACGTAACCCCGGTCAAGGCGGGTTTGGCCGCAAAGCCGGAAAGCTACCGATGGTCGAGCGCGGCCCAGTACCTGGGGCTGGCGGACGGACCGGCGGACAAGGGCCTGGTCCTGGACGGGCTGGGGAACGACCCCGCGGCGGCGCTGGCGAAATATATTGAATTTATGTCGGAACCGATACCTGGAAAGTTCTGGCGGCCTTTCGACAAGAACCGCGACGCGGTACTGGGCGACCCGGTTTTCCGCGCCGCGCATTCCCCCCACAAAAATTAAGAGGCGCCCCCGCCTAATCGGTTTTCATGAGGGATATTTCTATGCGCCGGTTCTGGGCGCGGCCCTCGGCGGTAGCGTTGTTTCCCACGGGGCGGTGTTCACCATAGCCTATACCCGCCAGGTGGTTTTCGTCGATGCCCTGTTCGGAAAAGAACTGCAGCACCGAATAAGCCCTAGCCATGGAAAGCTCCCAGTTGGAGGAATATTTCCCGGCCTTTATGGGGACGTTGTCGGTGTGGCCCTCAATAACTATATCGTTCGGGATCTTCTTAAGCTCGGCGGCTATCGGCGTGAGGATCTTTTTGGCCGGGTCCTTCAGATCGGCCCTTCCGGAAGCGAAAAGCACGCCTTCGGTCAGCACCAGCTTTACTTTGCGTTCGTTCGACTGTATCTGCACCAGGCCGGAAAGGTCGTTGGTCTGCATCGATTGTTTCAGGTTGGACTCCAGCTTGGACTCATCCTCCTGCGCCTTCGCCCGCTCAAGGCGCTTCTGGTCCACCTTACCGCCGAAGGATCTTTGTATGTTCGAAAGAGATTCCTCGTATTTGCGGCTTTTTGTCTTGTCCTGCTTGGCCATTGAAAAAGCGAACAGCATCAGGAAGAATATCATGAGGTAGCTCATCAGGTCGCCGTAGGTGACTGCCCAAAGCGCGTTCCTGTTAAGCTGGTTCTCTAATTCGTCGCGTCGGCTGCGGTATATCATAACTGTTCCCGGAAAACTTCAGGCGCCGGATTGAAGCCTTTTCATGTTCGCCTCTATCCTGCCCCGGCTTTCCGCCAGTAAAGCCGCCTGCTTCTCAAGTTCGGATACCATCCCGGCGGCTGCCTCGAAATTTTTGCGTATTATCGAACCGGAAACCCCCAGTATGGCTTCCAGGTTCAGCGGGGCGAGGCTGCCCACGAGCCGTTTAAGCCCGCCAAGGACCTCCGCCACGCTGTTCTCAACCCCGGAAATGCCGGCCGTAACTCCGGACATGGCGGAAAGGTTTGAGGTTGAAAGGTTAAAAACTTCTTTAACGCGCTCAAGCTGCCTGGCGTTCTCGGCGCGCATCTCCTCGGCGGCGGCCTTAAGACGCGCCTCCATGGCCTTCTCCATGAGCGCATGCCCGGCGGTGATGGCGGCGCGAACGAGCTCATTGTCCGTTTTTATCCTCGTATCCAGCTGCTCTATCTGCCCGGCCTCCCGCCTCTGGGACTCGGAAAATTCATCCATATGACCCACCATCATTTTGGACATGGAGTCCATGCGGTCCCGCCAGTCGAGCGCGGCCGCGTCCACGTGCCGCACGAAAACGGCGTTCCCTTCTTCGAAAGCTTCGCGGAGGTAATTGCGGGTATCCGCTTTCATGTCGGCAATTATATCCTCAAGCCTTTCCTTGCCGGCGAATGCGTTCACCGAAAGCTGGTTAATTTCCGCGGAAAACGCCGCCATTTTGGCGTCCACCCCGGAGGAAAGTTCTTTTACGCGCGCTTCGACGCCCCGTGACGCCTCTACGCTGGCCGTCATCTCCTGTAAAGCGGCCTCGAGCGGTTTCAGGCGCGCCTCAAGCCCGGCCCCGATGGCCTTTATCACGGCGGCGGATATTTCCGCGGCCGGCTGCGCCGCTTCCGGCGGCTTTTTGGCGGCCGTGGAATAAACCTGCAGGAGCTGCCTCTCCATTTCCTCGACGCGCGCCCAGGCTTTTTCAAGCTGGTCGTGCATCTGGTGGTCCAGTTCCGAATATTTCTGCTGCTCGCGCACGACCTTAAGGAGTTCCTCTATTTCGCGGCGGGCGCTGGCCTTGGACTCTTCTATGTTTTTAAGCTGCGAGGCTGAAAACGTGGCGGCGCTGCTGAAATCGGAAAGCCTGTGCTCAAGATCCTCTATTTTGCGGTAAAGGGAATCCTGGACGGGCTGGCGCACTGCGGGCGGCGGAGGAGGCGGCGCGAAAGCGGGCTTCTGGTTGTCGCTGAATTTTTTTTCTATCTGCGCTACGATATTTTTTTCAAGGGCCTCAATTTTCTGCTTCAGGGCGGCAACCGCCTCGGGGTCCAGGGAGGCTCGGGGCGCGGGCGCGGCCGAGGGTATCAGCGCCGGGGCGGGAGCCATGCTGGAAAATATGGAGTCCTTCCTGTTGGCCGACGTGTTGTCAGGGCTCATACCACGCCTCCTTTAAGCCGCGGAGGAGGCGGGGGCCCCTGCAACGCGGCTGAAGGGCCGGCGATCGAAGCCGGCTCCTGGGCGGCCGCCTCGGCCGCGGCGGCAAGCGGGTTGACCACGCGGCCCTCGTCGATCAGCTTGAGCGCGCTGGCGACCACGGATTCCACCGCTTTTTCGGTCTTCTCCTGAGAGGGAGACCCGTACTTCATGGTCTGTTCCAGTATGGCCCAGCTTTTCTCGGTCAACTGCGCCTTGAGCTTGTCCTTAAAGGCCGGCGGGAAATCCCACAGCGCCAGAGCCCAGTCCTCCATCTTCACCGACGAGGTGAGGAGGGAAAGGTCCTTTTCGGAGAATTTCATCAGGTCTTCGGGCAGGAAGACGCGGGGGCGCACAGCGCGCGCTATTTCCGGGTGGCGCCTCTCGAGTTTTTCCAGCATCTCTTTTTTGGCTTTAAGGCTTACTTTAGAAAGAGCGTCTATCACCCCGCCGACGCCTCCGAAGGCGCCGGAGAGGCGTCTCTCGAGCTCCTCGCGTATAGTGTTAATGACCTCGGGCTCGACAAAACGCACATTGGCCATATTAGAGAGGACCTCGGTCGAGATGTCCGAGGGCAGTTTGCGCAGGAAATCGCTTTTCACGTCTTCGGCCAGATGTCCCACGACAAGGGCCACGTTGGCGGGGTCCTCGCCGGACATCAGGGTCACCAGGAAATCCACCTGCTCCGGCTTCACGTTGAAGACCCGGCCCTCCCCCTCTTCACCCTCCTCTTTTCTGCCTCCTTCCCGCCGTTCGCCCATGGCGATCTCAAGCCTTTCGCTTCCGGCCAGCGCCGGAGCGCCGCCCCCGCCCACGGCTCCCGGGCCGCCCATGCCTTTCCCGAGGTCCATCGTTATCTGGTGGCTCTGCTGGGCCTTAGCCATCGTGTTCATGGCGGCCGCGAGCTTCAGGAAGCCGATAGCGACCACTATCATTGAAATTATGCCTATAAAAGAGAGTATGCCGTATTTGAAGATGAGACTCACGGCCTCGGGCGTGTACCAGATGGTGCGCCAGATAGGCGCGAACGGGGTGCGGATTATTCCCAGGTCGTCGCCGCGGTTGGCGTCGAGGCCCAGCACTTCGGAAACCACGGAGCGCACGTTCTGGGCGTCCGCCTCGGACATGGTTTTATCGAGTATCACGGTGACGGAAAGCTTCTTGATGAAGGAAGCCGGGAAAAGCATCTGTTTCTGGTAAGACCTGCTCTGGTTGTCGCCGACGGTCATGGCGGGATAGCCCGGCAGCAGGTATTCGTTGAACGGCTGGCCGGAATCGGTGGAGGTGCTCTGCCACCTGAACATGCCGCTCTTGTCGGCCGTCTCGGCGGAGCCGGCGGAAACGTCAACTTTTTCGGTGCGCGTGAAGTCCATGGTGGCCTGCACCACCACCTTCGCCTGGTTGGGTCCCAGCAGCTTAAGGAGGACCTCGTCCACCTTCTGCTCGAGGGATCTCTCGTAACGGGCCTTGTCGTCCAGCGGCAGGCTCTGCGGGAACGCGGCGGCAGCGGCGCAGGCCAGCGTCGCCGAAAAGATGAGTAAAGTTTTTACCGCTTTAGAAAGTCTCATAGCTTCATCCCATGTACGACTGGAGTCTCCTCTCGACCACCAGCGGTATGCTGCCCTTCATTATCTCCAGCACGCCCTCTAGTATCATGGACTTCAGTTTCACCTGCAGCCAGATCCTGGAGCGTATTTTGCCGGCTACCGGCACGCAGACTATGTTGGCGAAGAGTATGCCGTAAAACGCGGAGGTGATGGCCACGCTCATGGCGGGGCCCACTGACTCGGGGTCCGAAAGCTGCTTAAGCACGGTTATGATGCCCATCAGCGTGCCCAGCAGGCCGAACATCGGGGACAGCAGGCCGAAGGTGCGGTAGACGTTGGCTATTTCGTTCATCTCGTCGGCGGCCTGGTTTATCTCCTGCTCTATAACGTGCTTTACGAAGTGTGAGTCGTTGTATTCGAGCGCGGCGGCGGACACGCGCGCCAGGAAGCCGTCGGCCAGTGCCGGGTCCGCGTCTTTAAGCGCAGACAGGCCGGTCGAGCGGCACTGCTCGGCCAGCGCGACCATAACGGGGATGGTGCGCTTTATCTGGGCCGTCTCGTCGGAAAGCATCAGGACGCCGAGCTCGGTCACCGCCCTCACCAGGTACTTGAAGGGCGTGTTGATGAGCAGGGCCACCAGGCTCCCCCCCATCACGACCAGCACGGCGTGCAGGTTGAGGAAAGCCGAGGTGATCTGGCCCGTCGAGAAGCCGACGAACAGCAGGGCCGCGAAAGCGAGTATCCCGAAAATTGTGCTGTAGTCCATAAGCCTGGTTTCCTCTTTGCGAAACGCCGCAACACGGCGCTATCTCGCCACTATAAGTATAGAATACCGTTGTTTCCGAAAAGTTATATCCTTGTTGCGTAAAACATGCGCGCCCCGCGCCGGCTCAGGCGTTGGCCGGGACCCTGAAATAAAAAGTTGAGCCTTTGCCGAGACCGGGGCTGGTGGCGCCGATCTCCCCCTTGTGCGAGCGTATGATCTCGGTGGCTATGGAAAGGCCCAGCCCCCAGCCCTGTTTACGCAGCTTTTCGTCCTTCTGGTGCTTCGCCTGGTAGAACTTTTCGAAGATCTTGCTGGTCTCGCTGGGATGTATCCCGATCCCGGAATCCTTGACGTAGACCACGATGCCGCGGGGCTCGCGCCGCATTGAGACCTCAACGCGGCGTCCCGCCGGAGTGAATTTTATGGCGTTATTGATCAGGTTCATAAGCACCTGGGACAGGCGGAACTTGTCGGCGTTTATCATCACCCCGTCCGCCAGTTCCCCCACCACCAGGTCCACGCCTTTTTTCTGCGCGTTTATGCTGAGCGCCGGCAGTATATCCCTGGCTATTTCGGCGGCGTCGAAAACCGTCTTATCCATTTTCAGTTTCCCGGCCTCTATCATGGCCAGGTCCGTCAGGTCGGCTATCAGGCGGCCCAGCTGGTCGGTGGACGAGACGATATTCTTCAGGTACTGCGCCTCCTTCTCGCCGGGGGTTTTCTTTATCAGCAGTTCGCTGAACCCCCTTATGGAGGCCAGGGGCGTGCGCACGTCGTGCACGACCATGGACAGGAACTTCGACTTCATATTGTTGAGGCTGGCGAGCTCCTGGTTGGAAAGCGAGAGCCTGGACGAGAGGGCCTCAAGCTCCTTGGAGCGCTGGGAGATCTGGCTTTGCGCCATGGCTATCTGCACCATGTACTGCTGTATTATCATGTTGGAAAAATGCTGCCGCTGGTTCAGGGAACTGGACTGCATGAAACCGGTCACCTGCGAGACTACAAGTATCCCCGCGCCTGCCATAAGCAGGAGCATCGGCAAAAGGATGACAAAGGCGAATTCCATAGTTCAGCTCACCCGCGTCAGGGCGTACCGCCCTCTACCGGCCATTTCTGCGACTCCATGAACTGCCTTATCACGGTGTCCCCGGGGCGCAGCTCAAGGGCCTTCTGATAGGCCTTCCTGGCCTTGTCCTTGTCGCCCATCATGTAGTAGGCGGACCCCAGGCGCGTCCAGCCCAGCGGGTTGGTTTCGTCTATAAGCGTGACCTCTTCGCATTCTTTTCCGGCCAGGTCGAACTGCTGTATGTAGAAGTAGCGCGCGGCCTTTTTCAGCTTCTCCTTGACCAGGGCCTGGCGGGGCATTATCTCGTCGCGCCGCACGTTGTTGTGGGTCAGCTCGCCCAGGGCGTAGAGCAGTTCTTCGAACACGCTGTCGCCGCGGACGTTCGCGCCGAGGGCCGCGTGCGCCAGCAGGAACCCCTTAAGGTCGTGCGCGTCCAGGTATGCCAGCACGGCCTCGTGCGCGGTCTGGGCCTGCTCCGTCTCTTTCTGCAGTATCGGTTCGCGCGCGGGAACGTCCTTCAGGCGCAGGCGGCCCGCCAGCGCGTCAAGGCGCTCCGCTTTGCCGCCCCATTCGCCGTTCCTGAGCTGCGGTTCCAGGTTGAAGGCGTGGGAGAGATTTTCCTGCGCTGAAGAATAGCGGCTGGCCTCCAGGTCCTTTTTGGCGAGCTCTATGTAGTCGGCCGCGAAAACGGCCAGCTTTTCTATTTTATCTTTCGGGCCCAGCATCTTGGCCTTGGTCACGCGGGCGGTGCCGCCCTCGAGCGGCTGGCGGGCTTTGGGCGTGCCGAAGCGCATGCTGATGCCGAGCTTATGCATGGACCCGAGGGGGCCGAAGGACGACATGGAATAATCTATGTCCATGAAAGAAAGGCGGAAGCCGAACCCGGCGCGCAAACCTGAACCGAGGTCCTGGCCGCTCTTGTAACCGGCGCGGGCGGCGAGCAGCTGGAACATGAAATATTCGGCCCCGATCCCGAAGGTATATTTATCGTCGTTGGATAAGGTCTGGTCCAGCGCCACGGTCAGCGTGTGCGCGTCCCAGGGGTGGGATATCCAGGCGGCCCCGAAGGTGGCCGACATCGGCAGCGGGAAGGAGATCTTGTCGTATTTAAGCCCGGTGCCCAGGTTCTTTATATCCAGGGCGAACCGGACTTCCTGCGCCGGCACCTTCTTCATCCAGTATTTGGCGGGCCGGATGTAGTATATGGCGCCGAGGTCCAGGGCTAAAGCCGTAGCGCTGACGGTATCCAGCCTTGAGCTGATCGCCTTGAGGTTGGCGCCCACGTTAAAAACGGGGCGCTCTATCTCGTCTTTCATCAATGTGCGCCCGTAGGCGCCGGCAATGGCGGTATCGGAGGAATCCACGCTGCGCGTCTTTGTCCCCTCCGCGTCGTAGCCCTGGAAGGGTGAGACGCTGAGGCGGGTTACGTTAAAATCTATCGTTGAGCCGTAGCGAAGGGGATAGGCGAACGAAACATACTGGTTGCTAACTGATTGCATCGAAGCATTGTAAGTGGCCCCCAATTCGGGCTGTTCCAGCGAGGCCAGCCCGGCGGGGTTTCCCCAGGCGGAGTAAGCGTCTTCGATGGCCACTGAGCAGGCCTCGCCCATTGCCGTGCAGCGGGGGCTGGGCGCGAATTTAAGGAAGGTCCCCGAGGAAGACCCGGCGCCGCCGGCATATGCGGGAACGGCAAAAAAACCGCCGGCGCAGGCGAGAAATGCCGCGCAAGCTGTTAATACCGCTCTGGTGTTCCTGTTTACCATAAAGACCTACGCATATAGTCTACGGGCTAAAGGGGCTCTAATCCCGAAGAAATACCGAAGTACCGCGCGGCTATTGGTCCGGGGCGGGAATAAAGAGGGACTATCATTACATTCATGGGCTTTCTCACGGCCCCCCGCGTACGCAACGCACATAATTGGTTGAGGTTTTGTCGTCCGATCGGATATCCCCGGGAGAATTGAAGTATACCACCCACGCATAGGCAGGGGAAGACACATCTGTCGTCGAGGTCCAGTAGTGTCCGGCGAACGTGGACGGGAAATAAGTCGTATTAATATACGGGTTGGAGGAAACGCCGAAATTTATTATGGTCATCAGCTCGTGCATATTCGGCAGGCGCCAATCAGTGTAGCCGGCGTAATCTTTCCCCTCGCAGGCCGCAAGAGCTCCCTCCCAGGTATAAGCCGCGCCCAGGCCCGCGTCAGTTTTAGGATTTGTCATCCACATCAGCCCCGTCACATTATCTGCCGTAACGGAAGATACGCCGGTCGGATTGTTGATCTTGTAACTTGGCTGGGAAGCGGCGGGGTTATAATAGCCATCGTCTCCAGTGGCGTACGAAGCCGTCTGTCCCGTATCAGGCAGCTTCCACGACCCCAGGCAATTCATTCCCGAGTGGAAAGCGTGCACGGAGCCGGCGGCCGCGCCTGCGGGAGAGGGAAGTATAAATAAAAAAGGCAGCAGGAGATAATAGAACATAGGACTTAAATCGAATTTTCCATTCCTTCACGATACCGGCGCATACAGATCCCCGCCTTTACGGCCCGCCGCGGACACATGTGGTATAGTAACTTACTGTGTTCCCGTAGTGACCCGCTATACCGCTGCCAAAACTCACCACCCACGCCTCACTAGTAGCCGCAGCGCACGTGGTAGAAGCCCAATAGCCATTGGAGCCTAGCCCGGGGAAATACCTGTGGTCTATGACTTCCGCCTGGGAGTAGACCAGCAGGCTTAAAAGCTCTTTCGCATTGGGCAGGCGCCAGTCCGTGTAACCGGCATAGTTTAAATTCAGGCAAGCCGTGACGGCGTTACCCCAGGTTTTAGACGCACCCAGCCCGGCGTCGGTATTCGGGTTGGTCAGCCACATAAGCCCTGTGCGGTTGTCCACCGTTACGGAAGAAATCCCGGCCGGGTTGTATATGGTATAGCTCGGTGTGGAAACGCCGGACGAGTAATCACTATCCTCGCCGAATGTCGCAGTATAGCCGGCCGACTGCGCCGTATCGGGAAAAGTGCAGCCCGAGAAACTGTGCGTGGAGATATCGGCCGCGCGCAGGGGCACCGCCAGGAAGACGAACAGGATGCAAAGTACGAATATTAAAAAGTGATCAAGATACGGCTTCATAATCGCTTCACCGCGCCCGCGCCGGGCGGGCGGACTTACGCGTCCGCTCCGTCAATCGGTTTGTCAGGTAGTTATCCAGGCGCCTTCGCCGCCCACTATGATCCACAGCGTGCTGGTCACAAGCCTCAGCGTGATGGAGGCGTAGACCGGCGAAGTGGCATTGTTATAAATGGTTCCGCCGGAACCGGAATCAGCTATATAGGTGGAACCGGCGGCCTGTATGACCACCTTACCGGCCCCGAGCTTCACCACCGTTATCGTCGCTCCGACGTCATCCGCCGTGACGGAGGGCAGGGTAACCGTCTCCTGTGAGCCGCTGTTCACGGTTATGGTCTTGCCGAAATCCGACGAGGTAACGGCTATGCCGCCGTCCGCGGCCTGCACGAGATATTTCGCTATTCTGACATTGCCGGAAACGAACACGTTCGTAGTGATATTTATACCGCCGTATGTCGTTGTATCGGTCGCGTTTATGGTGGACACGCTGATAGACGCCGGCAGGGCCGTAAGCCCCGAGCCGTCGCCGATGAATTTCGTTGCCATCATCACGCCGGTGGCGGACATGGAACTCACCACGGTTCCGCCGGAGTTGCGCCATATCTGCACCATATCCGCGGGCGTCGAGCCGGCGGCGAGGACGTCCAGGCGGCCCTGGGGCGCCTGGGTGCTGATGCCGACATTACCGTTCTCGTCGACGCGCAGGGCGGTGTTCAGCCCCGAGCCTTTGCTCGTCATAAAGTCTATCGCGCCGTAATTATTGGCGGTTCCCGACCTGAAATCCAGGCCGGCCAGCACGGGATTGGAGGTATTGCCGGCCCTGAACGTTCCGACTATAGAATCCACTCCCGTATCATTCCGGTTGAATTCTATTACCGGCGGCTTCGAGCCGGCCACGGTCAGGACGGTTCCCGAATATGAGCCATAATTCGGCGAAGCGCTGCCTATCGCCACATTGCCCTGGGTAACCACTAAAGTGGAAGTTCCCACAGAGAAATCGGTGCCTCTGACCGTCAGCGTCGAATCAGTGGTTATATAACCGTTCGCAGTAACGCTGGCAATGTTCACTATGCCGAAATTGCCCATCTGCAGTGTCATGGTGGCAATATGGCTGCCCAGGTTGTCGCCCCCGCCGGAAGCCGCCGCCCAGTGCGCGAGTCCGCTGGAATCAGAGGTAAGGACATTCCCCGTGGCCGCGCCGGTGACCATTTTGAAACCATCTACAGTAACGGTCCCCCCGGTCAACTGGTAGCCGCCAGCGAAACGCGCGCCGAAGGCGCTGCTTACAGCTACGGTGAAATCCGTGTTCTGCGAGTCGGCAAGGGCGAATGAGCCTATGGCCGTGGCCTTGGCCCTCCGCCCGGCCGCGAACGAATAATCGCCCGAGGCCGTGTTGGACCAGCCGCCTGCCACTGTGGCAGCCAGGCCGCCGGCCGTATTGCTTCCTCCGCCTGAAACCGTGGCGTAAGAATTGCTGGCCAAGTTACCGCCGCCTCCGGAGACCGTGGTTAGAGAATTATTGGCTGTGTTGCCTGAACCGCCGGATACCGCGGCATCAGCGCCGCTGGCGGTATTTTGCTCGCCGCCGGACAGAACGGCATAATTCCCGCTCGCAACCTGTCCAGGGTCCCCCCTGTATGTCTGCAGATCCACGGCGCTGGTGCCGCGGATGTTGGGCAGCGTAGCACTATTGCCCACACCCATCGTCATGATCGATCCGGTGTTGGAAATGAATATACCGTTAGCCCCGGAATAGACCGAAGTGGCTATCCGCAGTCCGTCGCCCACCATGGCGATGGACGAGACATTGATCACCGGGAACTGCGACATATTCAATGTCATGGTGGCTATGTGGCTGCCCAGGTTGTCGCCCCCGCCGGAAACCGCCGCCCAGTACGCGAGTCCGCCGGAGTCCGAGGTAAGGACATTCCCCGTGGCCGCGCCGGTGACCATTTTGAAACCGTCGACAGTAACGGTCCCCCCGGTCAACTGGTAGCCGCCGGAGAAACGCGCGCCGAAGGTATTATCCGAGCCGACAACATAGTCGGCGTCCGTGGAATCGGCCAGCGCGAAAGCTCCGGTATTATTCGCCTTGGCCCTGCGCCCCGCCGCGAAGGAGTAGGAACCGGCCGCCGTATTTTTTTCGCCGCCGGGAACCGTTGCATTCAAACCGCTGGCCGTGTTGGTGTCTCCGCCGGACACCACGGCATACTGGTTACTGGCCGTGTTCAACTCGCCGCCGACCACCGCGCTGGCAAAACCGCTGGCGGTATTGTACCCGCCGGCGCCGATGAAAGAATAGCCGTTACTGGCTACCTGCGTGCTGTCAGATCTATTCGTCTGAAAATCCACCGAGCCGGGGCCCCGGGCGTTGGGGAGCGCCGAGCCGTTGCCGACACCCAGCGTCATCAGGGAGCCTGTCTTGGAAATAAATATACCGTTAGCCCCGGAATAGACCGAAGTGGCTATCCGCAGTCCGTCGCCCACCATGGCTATGGACGAGACATTGATCACCGGGAACTGCGACATATTCAGCGTCATGGTGGCTATGTGGCTGCCCAGGTTGTCGCCCCCGCCGGAAACCGCCGCCCAGTGCGCGAGTCCGCCGGAGTCAGAGGTAAGAACATTCCCCGTGGCCGCGCCGGTGGGCATCCTAAAGGCATCGACCGTAACCTTGGCGGCGGTAATGTCGCTGGAGGTGTTGATGGCGTAAGAGCCGAAGCTGGCCGTCCACTGCGTGTCATTGACCGTGCCAGCGCCCAGGGCCAGGCTGTCGTTCGCGTTGGCATGGGCATTATAGCCAAGCGCCACGGACGATGAGGCCGCGTAAGAGTAAGCTCCCAGCGCGCTGCCGTATGTTCCATTACCCGCCGAATTAGCGCCTATCCCTACCGCGTAATTGGCGTTCCCGAACGCATTATTACCTATGCCCACACCATAGGTGGAGTTACTGCTGGCATTATAACCCACGCCCACGCCATAGGTGGAGTTGCCGGAGGCAAAATTACCCACGCCAACACCAAAGCTGCTGTTGTCGTGAGAATCACGACCCACGCCCACACCGCCGTTGTAGTTGTCGTGAGCATTATTACCCACGCCCACACCATAGTCGTGGTTGCCGTAAGCCGAATCACCCACGCCCACGGCAAAACCGTGGTTCTCATAGGCGTCCACGCCAACGCCAACACCCCAGGTGTAGTTGTCGTAAGTCCCTGACCCTATGGATATGCCATAGTTGTCATTTGAACCTACGGTATTCCCGGGCGGGACCAGGGCTATGCTGCCGTTCAGGAAGGTAATGGTAGAGACATTGCTGATGCCGAAACCGTTCATATTCAGCGTCATGGTGGCTATGTGGCTGCCCAGGTTGTCGGCACCGCTCGGAGCCGCCGCCCAGTGCGCGAGTCCGCCGGAGTCCGAAGTAAGCACATTCCCCGTGGCCGCGCCGGTGACCATCTGGAAGCCGTCAACCGTAACCGTGCCGCCGGTCAGCTGGTAGCCGCCAGCGAAACGCGCGCCGAAAACATTGTTCGCGCTTACATTGAAATCCGCATCCTGTGAATCCGCAAAGGCGAATGCACCCTGATTATTGGCTTTAGCCCTGCGGCCCGCCGCGAACGAATAATCGCCTGCGGCCGCGTTGCTCATACCTCCGGGAATAGCGGCATAAGCCCCGCTGACCGTGTTGCCGGCGCCGCCGGACACCGTACCGTAATACATCGTTCCATTCACATTATTATTGGCGCCGCCCGACACTGTGCCGCCATCGGCGCTTACCGTGTTGGAAAAACCTCCGGAGACAGTAGCCCTCGCCGCGCTGGCCGTGTTGTCACCGCCGCCGGCTACCGTAGAAAGCAGGCCGCTCGCCACCTGGGTATTGGAGCCCCTGTATGTCTGCAGGTCTACCGCGCCCGAACCGCGGGCATTGGGAAGCGCGGTGCCCGTACCCAGGCCAAGCGTCATAAGCGACCCGGCATTGGAAATGAATATACCGTTAGCGCCGGAATAAACCGACGTCGCTATACGCAGGCCGTCGCCCACCATCGCTATGGAAGAGACATTGATCTCAGGGAACTGCGCCATGTTCAGCGTGGTGGTTGCTATGTGGTTGCCCAGGTTGTCGCCAAGGCTGGAAGCGGTTGCCCAATGCGCCAGGCCGGTCGAGTCGGATTGAAGAACGCTCCCCGTGGCCGCGCCGGTGACCATCTGGAAGCCGTCAACCGTAACCGTGCCGCCGGTCAGCTGGTAGCCGCCGGCGAAACGCGCGCCGAAGGTGCTGCTGACATTTACGTTAAAATCGGCGTTCTGTGAGTCTGCAAGAGCGAATGAGCCCATACTATTGGCCTTGGCCCTTCGCCCCGCGGCGAACGAATAGTCGCCCGCGGCCGTATTGCTGATACCGCCGGCGACCGTGGCAAGCACGCCGCTGGCCGTATTGCTGAGACCGCCGATTACCGTGGAGTAATCAGTGCGGGCCACATTCCATAAACCTCCGGACACAGTTGCGTAAGAACCGCTGGCCGTGTTGCCTCCGCCGCCGGATACTGTGGCGTCCGCACCGCTAGCCACCTGGGTACCGGCGTCCCTGGATGTTTGAAGGTCCACAGAGCTGGCGCCGCGGGCATTGGGAAGCGCCGAACCGCTGCCCATACCCAGCGTCATCAGCGCGCCCGTGTTGGAGACAAATATACCGTTAGCCCCGGAATAAACCGAGGTAGCTATACGCAGGCCGTCGCCCACCATGGCGACGGACGAGATATTGATCACCGGGAACTGCGACATATTCAATGTCATGGTGGCTATGTGGCTGCCCAGGTTGTCGCCGGTTCCTACCAGGTTCGTAAGCCCAGCGCCGTCGCCGATGAACTTGGTGGCCATCATAACACCCGTGGCGGACATCGAGCTATTGATGGTCCCGCCGGAGTCGCGCCAGATCTGCGCCATCTGGTTGGAGGCCGAGCCGGTGGACACTATGTCCAGGGCCGCCTGCGGGGCGCGCGTTGAAATCCCTATGGTCCTGGCCGCCAGGTCCCCGAACAGAACGCCGCCGATATTGAGTTCATTGGACGCCGTGGGCGCGGAAGTGTCCTGGTCATAGCCGACAACTATATTGCCCGCGCCGGTGGTGATGCCATCCCCGGCCTGGAAACCCAGCAGCACATTATTCCCGGAACCGGCCCGCATCGAATACCCGGCCCTGTATCCCATGAGCGTTGAACTGGAGAAGGAACTGCCCATCTGCCCGTAACCGGCATCTGTTCCTAATATGGCATTGCCCGAACCTGTCAGAGTATTATCGCCGGCCGACACCCCGACAAAAGTGTTATTGCTTCCCGTACTATTGGCATTGCCCGCGCCGCCACCGATGAATACGTTTTGGGAACCTGTAGTGTTCACTTGACCGGAACTTGATCCGAGGAAAGTATCAGCATTCCCCGTCGTGTTTAAGTAACCGGAATGGTACCCGACGAAAGTATTGACCCAGGCAGTATTGGAATAGCCGGCCTGGTAACCCACAAAAAGATTATAGTTCCCTATATCCACCCGCCCAGCATCGACTCCAACGCCTAGACTGCCGATTCCCGGCAGTAGAGCGACCACCGTGCTGCCGTTTATCTGGTAACGCCCGGCAGTGATGCTGCTTGACGTATTCACCCCGAAGTTAACCATCTGCAGCGTGGTGGTGGCTATGTGGTTGCCCAGGTTGTCGCCTGTTACCAATGTCTGCGCGTCAGACCAGGCCATGCCCCCGCCCGCTACTTTCCTCAGCACCTGGTTGGCCGAGCCGCCGGCGAAGTTCACGTTCGCCACGTCGCTGAAACTGCTTATGCCGGTGAAGTAGGCCCCGGAGGTAAAGGTGGAACCTAAGGTGGTGAAATTAGCCCCGCCTTTCACGGTCATGCTGCTGTTAAAAGTAGACGCGCCGTTGGCGTTAAGTTTGCCGGTAAGGGTGGTATCACCCGTCACGCCCAGCGTGCCTCCCACGCCGGTATTGCCGGCGAGCGTCGAGGAGGAATAAACG
>CAISZM010000013.1 GCA_903889965.1 uncultured Elusimicrobia bacterium | reverse complement strand
GGGATTACCGCAATTACCCGGTATTCACGGAGGCTCTTCTCCGCAAACTCAAGAAGTGGAAAGAAACCATAAGGTAGCCATATGAAAATAGCCGCTTTATATCTCAGGGTCTCGACGGAAGACCAGGCCAAGGAAGGCTATTCCCTTGAAGTCCAGCGGGAAACCCTTGAGGCGTTCGCCAAGCGCGAGGTCTACGAGGTCTACCAGGTCTACTCGGACGACGGCGTTAGCGGGGCCACCACTAACAGGCCCGCGCTTGCCGCACTTATGGCTGACGCCAAAGGCGGCAAGTTCGGGCTGGTGCTGGTAGCCAAGCTGGACCGGTTCAGCCGCAACCTGCGCGACATGCTTAACCTTGTAGAGGAGCTTTGCTCCTACGGCGTAGGCTTCAAGTCTGCCGGGGAACCTTTTGACACTACAACCTCGGCCGGCAAAATGATGTTTCAGCAGCTTGGCAGTTTCGCGGAGTTCGAGCGCAACCGTATAGCGGAGCGCGTGTTCCCCGGCATGTTAAAGGGCGCCATGCAGGGCCATTGGCTTGGCTCAAGGTTCGCGCCCTATGGCTACACCTATAACAAGGCCGCCAAAATGCTGGAGGTGGTAGAGAGCGAGGCCGAGATCGTGCGGCTGATCTTCGCCCTGTACCTTGAAGGCAAGAGCACCTGGAGCATAGGCGCGGCGCTGGCCAAGAAGGGCCTGCGCAACCGCAAGGGCAACTATTTCGGAACCAAGGCGGTATGGGACATCCTGAAGAACCGTATCTACGAGGGCAAGATAGTCTGGAATGCCCACCACTACGATAAGACCAAGAAAACCGCCAAGGGCTACAAGTACGTTAAGAACGCCCCGGACAAGATAATCGTATCGCAGGGCAAGCATAAGGCCATCATCAGCGAGGAAGTTTTTGCGCAAGCGCAAAAACTCCGCGCTGAGAAGCGCATTTATATGCGCAAGGCGCGCCCGGGCGACTACCTTTTGTCCGGCATACTCTTTTGCGGCAAGTGCAATCACAAGTACATAGGCGCTTCCTCGGTAAGCAACCACCGCACCAAGGCCACCAAGAAATGGTACCGTTGTTCCTCGCGGAACAACGGCTACCTGTCTTGCAACAACAAAAGCGTTAAGGCCGCAGACCTTGAGCCCCAGGTCAATGAATGGGTAGCAATGCTCATGAAAAGCGACAAATTCACGAACCGATGGACGAACATGACTTTTCCAACCTCCAAGCCCAAAGAGGTGGATAAAGCGGCTAAAACCGAGGTTGACGCCAAATTAGCGCGCAACCTGGAACAGCAGGGCAAGCTGACGGACGTGTACCTGGAAGGGCACGTTTCCAAGGAAGTCTTTGAAGAGAAAAACAAGGCACTTTTCCAGCAGGGAGAAGAGCTTAAAAAGGCCTCGGCTTTCTACGCTTTGCGCCAGATAGACCGCGAAAAATCCGCGGACTATCTGGCGAAGGTGCACGCTTACGTTTCCGACGAGGAACCGAAAGAAACCGAGCCGGACGCAGCCGAGAAGAAACGCCTGCTCAACCTTGTCTGCAGGAACATGAAGATAGGGGACAAAAAAATTAAAAATGCAGAATTTTTTGCGCCATTTAATTATTTAATTTTTGAGGAAAAAAACAAATGCAGAAACCAGAAAAACCAGCGGCCCCGCCCGCTGCGGGCCGGGCCGCCAGACGAGTGCACATCATTACATTCGGCTGCCAGATGAACGAGGCGGACTCGGAGGCTATCGCCGCGGCTTTCGGGCGGCGGGGGTACGGGCTTACCGGCGAGCTTAAGAAGGCTGACGCTGTGGTGGTTAACACCTGCACCGTGCGCCAGCGCGCGGAGGATAAGGCCATCTCCCAGATAGGCCGCCTGCGTAAGTGGAAGCTGGCGCGGCCGGAGGGGAAACTTTTTATAGTCGGCTGCGCGGCCGAGCGGCTGGGCGCGAAGAACATAAAGAACCGCTTCCCCTTCGTGGACGAAGTTACCGGTGCCAGGGCAATAGAATATTTTGAGGACGCGCTGACAGCCCAGATCGGCCCCGCGCCTGAGACCGCTTACCCGGACAGCGAGCTGTTCCGCTCACCGCTCTCAGCCTATGTTACCATCATGCGCGGCTGCTCTCTTAAATGCTCCTACTGTATAGTGCCGGCGGTGCGCGGGCCCGCCGTCTTCCTGCCACCGGCGGCGATACTGGAAGAAGCCAGGCTTAAGCTTGCGGCGGGAGCCAAAGAGCTGGTGCTGCTCGGCCAGACCGTGAACGCCTACAAGAGCGGCGGCACAACTTTCCCCAAACTTTTGAGTAAGGTCCTGGCCCTGCCGGGGCTTGAGCGCCTGCGCTTCATGAGCCCTCACCCGCTCTACTTCGGCGAAGATTTCACAGAGGTGCTCGCGGACGAGCCCAAGCTCGGCCGGTACCTGCACCTGCCGGTACAGTCGGGCTCGGACAGGATACTTAAGGCCATGCGCCGCGGCTATACCCGCGCGCAGTACCTGGGCCTGATAGAAAAGTTGCGCGCCGCGGTGCCGGACCTAGCCGTGTCCACGGACTTCATAGTTGGCTACCCAGGCGAGACCGAGGCGGACTTCGCCGAGACCCTCTCTATGCTTAAGGAGGGGGGCTTCTCCTTCGCCTTCTGCTTCAAGTACTCGCCCCGCTCCGACAACCCGGCCATGGTCTCCGGGCTGGACAAGGCAGCCATGGAAGAGCGCCTTGAAAAACTGCTTTCAGCGGTGAAGCGAAATTCGCGCGTAATTTTAAACAAAAGAATTGGTAAAATAGAAGACGTCCTCTTTGAGACCGCCGACTACGGCCGCACATCGGGAAATTTCGGCTGCAGGGTGAAAGAGGGCGGGGCCGCGGGCAGGATAACCCGGGTACTTATAGAAGGGGCGGAAAGAAATAATTTGAGCGGAAAGGTCATACTATGAAAAAAACCAGCAAGGTCCTTAAAGAAAGACGCCAGCACGTACGCCTGCCCATACTGCACGGCATACTCGAGCCGGTGGAAATAGAATTTTTTACCACCGATTCCGAGGGCCGCCCCGTGCCCCAGCCCGCCATACTGGTGGACCTGTCCGCGGGCGGAATGCGCCTTATAACCTTCATGGCTCCGCCGCACACCAAAGAGCTGAACATCGTCCTTAAACTTAACGGGATAAAAGGCATACCCCTGACCGGCAAGATCTCCTGGGTAAAGGAAAAGGGCGGGGTGTTCATGAGCGGCATAGCTTTCAGCGGCATCAGCCACGACGACCGCAAGATCATAAGCGACATGGCCGAGGACTACTCGGACTGCGACACCCGCATTGCGCTGAAGCTTCCCGAGGTCTGCGTGGAAACCTGCCGGGCCCACGGCCTGTGCAATAAGCCGCAGAAAGACGAGCCTCTTTTTAAGAAGAAGTAGTGAGCGGCCTAAGTTCAGCGGGCCGGAACCCCGGGGCGGCGGGCGCCTAACCCCGGGTCCCACCTCCGGCGCAAGTTTCACCGGAACCCGTCAGAATAATGTCCCCAGAACCCCTTAAACCCATCACACTGATGGGGGCGAACGCCTCCGGAAAGACCGAAATAGCCGTGGAACTGGCCCGGCGCCTCGGCGGCGAGATAATCTCGGCGGATTCCAAACAGACCTACAAGTTCATGGAGGCGGGCACGGCCAAGCCGCCCGGCGCCTGGACCGACACACCGGACGGGCGGGCCTACCTGGTTTACGGCATACCTTACCACCTGGTGGACACGCTGGACCCGCGCGCCTCCTACGACGCCGGCACTTTCACGCGCGACGCCCGCGAAGTGATGACTAAAATAAAAGCCCGCGGCAGGACGCCAATAATGGCGGGCGGCACCGGCATGTATATACAGGCTTTCTGGAACGGGCTGGACGAGCTGCCGCCGGCTAACCCAGCGATGCGCGAAAAGCTGGCGGCGCTGGCCGAATCAGGCGGGCGGGAAGCCCTGCACGCGGAACTGGCCGCCATAGACCCGCAGGCCGCCCTCACCATACCGGCGGGGAACATACAGCGCGTGATACGCGCCATAGAGATAACGCGCCTGGCCGGCAGGCCCGTATCGCAGATCTGGTCCGGGAAGTTCTTTAACGCGCTGCCGGCGCACGAGGGCAAATTCGTTTTCCTGAAATGGCAGAAGGACCTGCTGGCCGAAAGGGTGAAGCGCCGCACCGCCGCCCGCTTCGACGAGTGGGCTGATGAGACGCGGGCCCTGCTGGCGAAGGGCTACCCGGAGGATTGCCCGGGGCTTAAAACTCTTGGCTACCCGCAGATGATGGATTTCCTGGCCGGGCGTCTTTCCAAATCCGACGCCGTGCGCGTCATAACCGCGGCCTCCATGGCCTACGCCAAGCGCCAGAACACCTGGTTCGCGCGCTACCGCAACGCCCTGCGGATAGACCTGGAAAAATACCAGGATTACGACCCGGCGGCCATAGCGGAGAAAATAATAGCTTCATGAAAACAATACTAGTTTCAGCCGAGCTCAAGCGCGGTAAGGGCGCCCCTTCCGAAAGTTCCCTCGAAGAGCTGTGGCGGCTCGCCGAAACGGCCGGCCTGGAGCCGGTGGAGAAGATGCGCGTGCGCCTGCAGGAGTGGAACCCCGCCACGCTGATAGGCTCCGGCAAGGTGGAGGACCTTAAGGCGCTGGTGAAGGAAACCGGCGCCGGCGCCGTAATTTTCGACGAGGAACTGCTGCCGGCCCAGCAGAGGAACCTGGAGCGGGAACTGGGCGCGGCCATAGCCGACCGCACGCGCCTGATAATAGACATTTTCGCCATGCGGGCCCGCACCCGCGAGGGCAAGCTGCAGGCTAAGCTGGCGCGATTCTCGTACCAGCTTTCGCGCGTGGGCGGCAAAGGCGCGGGCCTGGACCAGCAGCGCGGCATGATAGGCGGCCGCGGCTCCGGCGAGCGGAAAATAGAGTACGACCGCAGGACGCTCCGCGTCAAGATAACTGAACTCGAGCGCGAGATAGAATCCATAAAAAAAGAACGCTCCACGCAGCGCGGCCGCCGCGACTCCATACCGATGCCGCAGGTTTCCATAGTGGGCTACACCAATGCAGGCAAGTCCACGCTGCTGAATTACCTCACCGGCAACCGCCACGGCATATACGCCGACGACAAGCTTTTCGCCACGCTGGACCCCTCCACAAAGCGCGTGCGCCTGCCGGCCGGCGGCACCGCGCTATTCACGGACACGGTGGGCTTTATACAGAAACTGCCGCACGACCTGGTGGCCGCCTTCCGCGCCACGCTGGAAGAGATACGCTACAGCGACCTGATACTGCACGTGCACGACGTGTCCTCGCCCGAAACCCGCATGCAGCACGAGGCGGTAAAAGCAACTCTGGACGAAATTGGGGTGCACGACATCCCGGTGATAAACGTCTTTAACAAGGCGGACGCTGTAGCGGACCCGGCTATTTCCACCTGGGCGCCCGAACGCCTGCGCCCGGTCTTCGTTTCGGCGCTTACCGGCTCGGGCATAGACGCCCTGCTGGCTTCGGCCGAGCGGGCGCTGTCGCTGCGCTGGGGGGAATACAAACTCACCGTGCCGCCCGGTTCCAAAGACCTGGTCAAGGAAATTTACGCCTCTTGCCTGGTAAAGAAGGCCGCCTACGGTCCGGCTGGCGTGACGCTGCATTTCAAGGCGACGCCCGAAAATTTCGCGCGGATGGCCAAGAAAGCCGGCGACCAGGCCCCCTGACCCCCGTCTTTTTATATAATCTAAAAGATGAACAATCTAGAAACAGGGCTTCTCCTTATAGCCAGCTACGTGCTGGGCGGCATACCGACCGGCTATATAATCGGCCGGCTTAAAGGTATAGATATACGCCAGCACGGCTCCGGCAACCCCGGCACCGCGAACGTGTACCGCACGCTCGGCAAAGGGCCCGGCATAATAACCTTCCTGTTCGATTTCTTCAAGGGCTTCGCCCCGGCCATGATAGCCATGCACTATTTCTATATCCCCGGCTCCACCGACTTCAGCAAGGGCCACTGGTGGATACCGGTCACCGCAGGTGCGCTGGCGGTGCTCGGCCACATCTGGACCGTTTTCCTGAACTTCCGCGGCGGCAAGGGCGTGGCCACGGCCGCCGGTGTATTCATGGCGCTGCTCCCGCTGCCCACGGCGGTGGCCTTCGGGGTGTTCGGCATAGCGGTGGCTATAACGCACCATATTTCCGTCGGGTCCATGTCCGCGGCGATATCGCTGCCCATCCTCTGCCTCTTCCTGGCCGACAGCCATCAGCGTCCTTTCACGCTGCTGGCGCTCGCGGTGTGCGCCCTGATCTTCTACACCCACATAGCTAACATCCGCAGGATACTGAAAGGCCAGGAACTTTCCTTCAAGCACCAGAACGGGAGCGGCGGGAGCGGGACATGACGCAGGAAAAGAAAACCTCCCCGGACGTGGAAGTTCGCATTTATTCCATAGCCACCAGCCTCACCGAATCCATAATCTTCCTGGACGAGGCCGACGGCACGCGCATACTCCCCATCTGGATAGGTCCGATGGAAGCGCAGGCGATAGCCATACGGCTCTCGGGCTACCCTTCGCCCAGGCCGATGACGCACGACCTGATGTTCTCCATCATCAAGACCCTGGGCCAGACCGTCAGCAGGGTGACCATAACCGACATCCTGGAGAATACATATTTCTCGCAGCTGCACATAACCGACCCGGCCGGCGTCACGCACCTGGTGGACGCCAGGCCTTCCGACGCCGTGGCGCTGGCGGTGCGTTTCGGCTGCCCCATCCTTATAAACGAACGGGTCTTCTCTAAAACCCAGGTGCTCAGCAAACCCATCACCGAGGAAGAGGTAATAAAATTCAAGCAGGACCTGAAGAACCTTAAGCCGAACGACATCATCGGGAACCCCGGGATTAGGAAGCCGGGCCGGGGCGAACGGCGGGGCGGCAAGAAGGATGAAGACCAGGGAGGGGAAGACGACCATGAACAGGCTTGACCTTATCAGAGAGCTCACGAAGCACCTGACCACGGAAAAGGATGCGAAGACCGCCGTGTGCCGGACCTTCGAAATAATGACAGAGGCCCTGCGCGACAACCGCAAGGTGGTCATCTCTAATTTCGGGACTTTCAAAGTAAAAGAACGCCTGCCCCGCCAGATGCGCAACCCCAAGACCAACCAGCGCGTGATGGTGGGCCCGCGCAAGAGCATACGGTTCAAGCCCTCGAAAAAGCTGACGCTGGGAATGTGACGGCGCGAGCGGCGGCCGGCGGCGCGATGACCGAAAAGAAATATTTAACCATACGGGAAGTTTCCAAAAGAACGCAGGTGCCCGAGCATACCGTGCGTTACTGGGAGCTGAAATTCCGGCTGCTCAGGCCGCTGCGCCTTTCCAGCGGCCACCGGCGCTACACGCAGGCGGACATCGACACGATCTTCAAGATAAAGGACCTGGTGTTCGTGCAGGCTTATTCGCTGGAGGGCGCGCGCAAGGCCCTGGCGGCGGAAAGGCGGCGGAAAAAGTCCGCGCCGGCCGCCGCGGTTACGGCCTCGGCAAAGCACGAACTGCTGGAAAGCATAAAGAAAGATCTTAAGCAGCTGATGAAGGAACTGCAGCCCTAAGCCCGGCTTTCCTTTTTGCTATAATAAATACCGTCCGGCCGAAGCGGGCCGGAAGTTTGACAAGCCCCACCGGGGCGTGGCTCAATGGTAGAGCGCTCGCTTGGGGTGCGAGAGACTGCGGGTCCGATTCCCGCCGCCCCGATGAGGCTTGTCAAACACAACAGCCGGAACGACAGCAGCCGAGTCGCCGGCTTTTTTATTTCCCCGGGGGTTCGCGGGGCCTGACGAGGGTAATGGAGTCGTCGGGCACGCGGTCGTCCACACCGTGGCCGCCGCTCGACACGCAGAAAGTGGCCGTGCCACCCGGCCTCGTCACTTACGCAAGCCTCGGGCTAAAGCGGTGTCCGTGGCAAACCTCTGGCAGCCCAGTCCACTCCGCGACGGTCCTCCGACCCCATACCCTCGTCACCCGCTCCACTGATATTGATAATGAGGCCCGCTTTCCGCAACGGGCGCTCAACGCTGTGCCGAAAACGGCTTTCTAGACTTAAGTTGAAGACTTTGCTATTATAGAGGCGTAGTAAAAATCTGGGAAGTATCCGATTTTAGTTATGATCGGGGCGTGGCTCAGCTGGTAGAGCGCTCGCTTCGGGTGCGAGAGATCGTGGGTTCAAATCCCACCGCCCCGATTTTTCATTTATATAGAAGGGGATTTGAAGCCGACCCGAAGCGCGTCCGGTGGACGAGAAACGCGCCCCGGCGCGTCAGCGAGGGCGGCCGGTTGCGAAGGAGCGCGCGGCAGCGCGCGGGTGAGCAAAAATCCCACCGCCCCGATTTTTTATTTACTCCAACACGTAATAAAAGGTAACGACAGGCCTGCAGGTTCGCGGGTCCTGACGAGGGTATGGAGTCGTCGGGCACGCGGTCGGCCACACCGTGGCCGCCGCTCGACACGCAGAAAGTGGCCGTGCCACCCGGCCTCGTCGCTTATGCAAGCCTCGGGCTAAAGCGGTGTCCGTGGCAAACCTCTGGCAGCCCAGTCCACTCCGCTACGGCCCTCCGACCCCATACCCTCGTCACCCGCTCCAATTATACGCCTGCTGCTGACTAACGTAAAACTGGCTAACTTTTTACGGAGGGGTGCCAGGGGGGTATCCCTGAACACCCTTGCGGAAAGGGGGCCCCGCCT
>CAISZM010000012.1 GCA_903889965.1 uncultured Elusimicrobia bacterium | reverse complement strand
CGACCAGCAGGTGCGCAGCACCGTCAGCCTGCCGCACGGCACCGGCAAGACCAAGAAGGTGGCCGTGATAGCCAAGGGCGAAAAAGAGAAAGAGGCCCAGGCCGCCGGCGCGGACATATGCGGCGGGGCGGAACTTATAGAAAAAATATTCGGCGGTTTCATGGATTTCGACGTGCTCGTGGTAACCCCCGACATGATGAAAGACGCCGCCAAGCTCGGCAAAACGCTGGGCCCCAAGGGCCTGATGCCCAATCCTAAGAGCGGCACCGTGACTTTCGACGTGGCCAAGACCGTGAAAGAGCTGAAGGCGGGCCGCATAGAGTTCAAGGCCGATCCCCAGGGAATAGTCCACGCCATCGCCGGCAAGGTCTCCTTCCCGGAGGACAAGCTGGCCGAGAACATCCAGACCGTGATAGACGCGGTGCTGAAGGTGAAGCCTTCCTCCTCCAAGGGCGTGTACATGCAGTCCGCATTCGTGGCGTCCACCATGGGGGCCGGGATACAAGTAACCATTGATCAGAAGGCTTAAAGCCGACAAAAAGGCCCGCCGCTAAAACGGCGGGCCTTTTGAATTCCAGAGGAAAAAGGGGAAAAAATGCGCAAACTGAAAACTCTTGCCGCCTCCGCGGCCCTGTTGATGGCTTCCGCGCCCGCTTTTGCCAGCGAAGCTGAACTCCGCATTCCGGACCTGGCCAGCGTAAATTTCATGGGCGTTCCTGGTCACACGCTGCTCTTGTGGGGGCTTTTGATCTGCGTCCTCGGGGTATTCTTCGGCCTCTGGCAGTCGCGCCAGATCTCAAGGCTGCCGGTGCACAAGTCGATGCTCGATATTTCGGAGCTGATCTACGAAACCTGCAAAACGTACCTTATAACCCAGGGCAAATTCCTGGCGATACTGTGGGCTTTCATAGCCGCCATCATGGTATGGTACTTCAGTCTTAACCCGGCGATGACGGCTTCCAAGATATTCATTATCGTCATTTTCTCCATCGTCGGCATACTCGGTTCCTACTCGGTAGCCTGGTTCGGAATACGCATCAACACCTACGCCAATTCGCGAACCGCCTTCGCCGGCCTCAAGGGGCTCCCGTACCCGACAATGGCCATCCCGCTTAAGTCCGGCATGTCCATAGGCATGCTCCTCATAAGCGTGGAGCTGGTGCTGATGCTCTTCATACTGCTTTTCGTCCCCGGCGACTACGCCGGCCCCTGCTTCATAGGTTTCGCCATAGGCGAATCTCTGGGCGCCGCGGCGCTCCGCATCGCGGGCGGCATCTTCACGAAGATAGCCGACATCGGCTCCGACCTGATGAAGATAGTCTTCAAGATAAAGGAAGACGACGCCAGGAACCCGGGCGTGATAGCGGACTGCACCGGCGACAACGCCGGCGACTCCGTGGGCCCCACGGCCGACGGGTTCGAAACCTACGGCGTGACCGGGGTGGCGCTGATAACTTTCATACTTCTGGCCGTTTCTCCGGAAGTCTTCATGAAATACGGCCTCACCGAGGAAGCGGCCCGCGCCGCCTCGCAAACCGCGCAGATACAGCTGCTCGTCTGGATATTCGTGATGCGCATCGGCATGATCGTGACCAGCGCCTTCTCCTACTGGGTCAACGGTCTTATCTCCCGCGCCTTGTACAGCAAGGTGAAAAGGTTCAACTTCGAGCACCCGCTCACCACGCTTGTCTGGCTGACATCGACCGTCTCCATCGTGATGACCTACGCGCTGAGCTGGCTGCTTATACCCGGGTTCGGCGACGGTACACTGTGGTGGAAGCTTTCCACCATCATCACCTGCGGCACCATAGCCGGCGCGCTGATACCCGAACTGGTAAAGGTGTTCACCTCCACCAATTCCGGCCATGTGCGCGAAGTCCTGGCGGCCTCGAAGGAGGGCGGAGCCTCCCTTAATATCCTGTCGGGCCTCGTCGCCGGCAATTTCAGCGCCTACTGGATGGGCATGACGATAATAGCGCTGATGGCCGCGGCTTACGCCGTTTCCACCTTCGGCCTGGCCTCCATGATGGCCGCGCCGGCCATATTCGCCTTCGGCCTAGTGGCCTTCGGTTTCCTGGGCATGGGGCCGGTGACCATCGCCGTGGATTCCTACGGGCCCGTGACGGACAACGCCCAGTCGGTATACGAGCTGTCCACCATTGAGACCATCCCGGGCATCCGGGAGGAACTCAAGCGGGACTTCGGCTTCGACCCCGATTTCGAGAACGCCAAGAAGTTCCTGGAAGAGAACGACGGCGCCGGCAACACCTTCAAGGCCACCGCGAAGCCCGTGCTGATAGGCACGGCGGTGGTGGGCGCCACCACGCTCATCTTCTCCATCATCCAGCTCCTGTCGGCCAAGTTCGGCACTGAGGGACCCGCCGGAATTTACGCCGGGCTCTCGATAATGAACCCGCTGTTCCTGCTGGGCCTGATAACCGGCGGCGCGATCATCTTCTGGTTCGCGGGCGCCTCCATGCAGGCCGTGACCACGGGCGCGTACCGCGCGGTGGAGTTCATCAAGAAGAACATAAAACTGGAAGGCGGAGGCGAGAGGGCCTCCGTGGCGGATTCCAAGAAAGTGGTTGAGATCTGCACCAAGTACGCGCAGAAGGGTATGTTCAACATCTTCCTCGCGGTCTTCTTCTCAACGCTGGCTTTCGCGTGCGTGGACCACTACTTCTTCATCGGCTACCTGATAAGTATCGCCATATTCGGCCTGTACCAGGCCATCTTCATGGCCGACGCGGGCGGCGCGTGGGACAACGCGAAGAAACTGGTGGAGACGGAACTGAACGCGAAGGGCACGCCGCTCCATGACGCTACCATAGTGGGCGACACCGTGGGCGATCCCTTCAAGGATACGTCGTCGGTGGCGATGAACCCCATAATAAAGTTCACCACGCTTTTCGGCCTTCTGGCGGTGGAACTGGCTATAACTCTGGACCCGCGGGTCAGCCATATGCTGGCGGCGGCTTTCTTCGCCGTAAGCGTGGTCTTCGTCTGGCGTTCTTTCTACTGCATGCGCATCACCAGCGGGCAGAAGTAAGGAATACGGCGCCTTGCGGCAAAGCTCCCCGCCCCTGCGGGGAGTTTTGTTTTATGGTTGTGGAGCCGTGGTGATGTCCCGCTGGACTATATGGCGCGGTTTTCTTAAAATTACTTAGGAGCTGGAATTCAGAGGGGCGACAGGGGCATTGCCCCTCGAACCCCTTGGGGAAGGGGGGCCCCGTCTCGGGGGGGAACCGCGCAACGGTTCCCTGCGGCCCGGGGTGAGAGGGGTAATGCCCCTGTCGCCCGGGTTTTGTTGCGCCGGCGCAGGATTTTATTATTTATGTACCTTTTAAAAAAAATTATTTCCGCTTTTGTCCTTCCTCCCGGGATAATGGTGACGGCGCTGGCCGTGCTGGCTTACTATCTAAGGCGGCGATCGCGCCGCGCCTCGCTCGCCTGCATCTGCCTTGCGGCGCTGACCTGGGCGGGTTCCTGCGGTTTCGTCTCCGACGCGCTGATGCGTCCGCTCGAGAACGCCTACGAGATCCCCGCAAGACCCGGGGGCGATGTGATCATCGTGCTCTGCAGCGGGTCATATCCCGGTTCCGGCTACTTCTCGGCGGGAGAGGCGCTCTCTCCGGGGACCCTTGAGGGTGCCTCCGCTGCGGCCTTGCTCCAAAAAAAGACCGGCCTGCCTGTGATCATCTCGGGCGGACCGGCGCCTTTGCCGGAATCCGATGCTGCGCTGGCGGCCCGCTACCTGGTCGAGCGGGGCGTGCCCCCGGAGGTCATACTGACGGAGGGCGCCTCCCGGGACACTTTCGAGAACGCGGCTTTCAGCCTGAAGATATGCCGTGAGAAGGGTTATAAGAAGGTACTGCTGGTCACTTCCAGGTGCCATATGGCGCGCTCGATCATGCTTTTCAGGAAAGCGGGTTTCGGCGAAGTCGTTCCTTTCCCGGTCGGAGGCCGTACCTCCGCCGGCGGCAGGCTTTCCATTTTCCATCTTTTACCCAATTCGGACTCGAGGGCCTCGCAGGCGCTTAAGGAATACCTGGGCCTTGTCTTTTACAGGGTCTATTATTTCTTCTTATAGCGGCGTTAAAAAATGTAAAATATAGGTTCCGGGGCTGAGGCGCCGGTCCGCCGGCTTTCATGCCGCGGGGGAAACACAGGAGGAAGAGTTTGTACAACGATAAAAGAGTTCGCGTTAACCGCAATATTACGTCCCCGCAGGTGCGCCTTATAGACATGCACGGGACCATGCTCGGCATAAGGCCGCTTCTCGAAGCCCAGAATATGGCCCGCGGCGCGGGCCTGGACCTGGTCGAGATCTCGCCAGTGGCCAATCCGCCCGTCTGCAAGGTGATGGATTTTTCAAAGTTCCTTTACGAGAAGGAAAAGCAGGACCGCGAGAACCGGAAAAAGCAGAAGGCCGGCGTGCTTAAGGAAATACGCCTGAATCCGCGCATCGCCAGCCACGACCTCCAGACCAAGATAAAGCATATAGAGGAATTTCTGAAAGAGCACAATAAGGTCCGCGTTACCGTAGTGTTCCGCGGCCGCGAGAACCAGCACAGGAATCTCGGAGAGGAAATACTTAACGCGGTGCGCGACCACCTTTCCACGGTAGGCGCCCCCGAGGGCCGCCCGCAGATGATGGGCAACCGCATGAGCATCATGCTGGCGCCCGCCGCCGCCTCTAAGCCCGCGGCCAAGGCCGCTCCCGCCGCGCAGCCCGCGGGGAAGGCCGCAGCCGCCCCGAAGCCGGCCGCTCAGCCGGGGACCGCCCCGGGCGTTTAGGCCCTGTTCAAGGCCGCCGGTAAATTTATATAATAACGTAACGGGTGCGGAACCGCACAATTCACACAGTTAAGAGAATATTATGCCTAAAATGAAATCCCACAGCGGCGCCAAGAAAAGATTCCGGAAAACGACCACCGGCAAATGGCTGCACCGGAAATCCGGCCTGCGCCATCTGCTGACCGGCATGTCCGCCAAGCGCGGCAGGAACCTCCGCACCGCCAAGGTGGAGGAAAAAAATTCCTCCGAGGGCCGCGTGCTGAAGACCTACCTGCCCTACGAATAAAACAGTACAACAGGACCACATATGAGAATAAAATACAGCGTAGCGCGTACAAAAAGAAAGAAGAAGATTTTAAAGCTGTCCAAGGGTTATTACGGCAATAAGGGCAACCGCCTGCGCCAGGCCACCCAGCAGGTCAAAAAGTCTTTGACCGCCGCCTATGTGCACCGCCGCGACAAGAAGGGCGAAATCCGCCAGTTGTGGATAGTGCGCCTGAACGCCGCAGCCCGCGAGGAAGGTATGTCCTACAGCAGGTTCATGGACGGCATACACAAGGCCAACATCAACCTTAACCGCAAGATGCTGTCGGAGATCGCCATCCGCGACCCGCAGTCTTTCAAACAGCTGGCCGTGATCGCCAGGAAAGCCATCGGGACCGTCAAGAAAGTTGTCGGTACCGAGAAATAAGGCCGCGCCGTGAACGCCACGGGCTGGAAGGAAAAACTGTCCGCAATACGGGACAGTTTTTCCATTTCCGCTGCCAAGATACCCGCTGAAAACCCCGAAGCCCTGGAGCTTCGCTTCCTCGGCCGCAAGGGCGAACTGGCCCTCCTGCTGCGCGATTTGAAAGACATCCCGCTGGAGGAGCGCAAAACGCTTGGCGCCCTCGGCAATACCGTAAAAGAAGAGATGACGGCCATCCTCACCGGGCTTAAGGCCGTCTCCGGAGCCCCCGGGCCCGCCGTAAAAACTGACCTGGACCTGACGCTTCCCGGCTGGCCGCTGCCCAAAGGCAGCCTGCACCCTCTCACCGTTACCCTTAACCGCATGGGGGAATGCTTCTCGAAGCTGGGCTTCTCCATAGCGGAAGGACCCCTGATAGAGGAAGACTATTTCAACTTCGAGGCGCTGAACTTCCCGCCCTTCCACCCCGCGCGCGACATGCAGGATACGTTCTACGTCGACCTGAAGGACGCCTCCGGCAAAGACCTGCTGCTGCGCACGCACACTTCGCCGGTGCAGATACGCACGATGAAGAACCAGGAGCCGCCTGTAAGGATAATATCCCCCGGCCGCGTGTTCCGCTCCGAAGCCGTGGACGCCAGCCACTCTTTCGTTTTTCACCAGATAGAAGGTCTCTACATAGACAAAGGTGTGAGCATGGCCGATCTGAAGTGGACCCTCGAGACCTTCATGAAGGACCTGTTCGGCTCTTCGGCCAAGGTGCGTTTTATGCCGTCATATTTCCCTTTCGTCGAGCCCGGCGCCGAGGTGGAGGTGTCCTGCGTGTTCTGCCGCGGCAAGTCCGACACCGTGCGCTGCCCCGTATGCAAAGGCACCGGCTGGATAGAACTTCTGGGCGCGGGAGTGGTGCACCCGAACGTGCTGAAGGCCTGCAATTACGATCCGCAGAAATGGAGCGGCTTCGCTTTCGGCGCCGGCATAGAGCGTTTTGCCATGCTTCTTTACGGCATAAGCGATATGCGCATGCTGTATGAGAACGACCTGCGGATACTGAAGCAGGTCCATTGAACCGTAAAGGTTTTGAATTTAAATGAAGATCTTATATTCCTGGTTATCCGACTTCATAGAGAATCCTCCCGCGCCGGAAGAGCTGGCCGCCAAGCTCGGCCGCATAGGGCTGAAGGTGGAGGAGATAAAGAAGACCGGGGCGGCATGCGCCGGCGTTACCGTCGGCCAGATACTGAAGATAGACAAGCATCCGAACGCCGACAAGCTCTCGCTCTGCGACGTCGATGACGGCGCGGGCGTGATGCGGGTCGTCTGCGGCGCCAAAAATATCGCCGTAGGACAGAAGATACTTTTCGCCAGGGTAGGCGCCCGGCTCGCCGAAGGCGAACTGAAGAAAGCGAAGATCCGCGGCGTGGAATCCGAGGGCATGATCTGCGCCGCCTCCGAGCTGGGCCTTGAAGGCTACGACAATACGGGCATACTGGTGCTGCCGGAAGATACCGCGATCGGAGCCGACGCCGTTACGCTTTTTCCCAAGGCCGACTACCTCCTCGAAGTGGAGATGCTGCCGAACCAGGCGCATTGCCTTTCCCACTACGCCCTGGCCCGCGAAGTCTGCCTGTTCTACGGCCTGAAGCTTAAAGAGGCCGCCGTGCTGAAGGCCGAGGCCGCCGGCACGTCCGTGCCCGTGACGATAGACGCTCCCGACCTGTGCCCGCGCTACGCCGCCATAGTTTTAAGGGGAGTTAAGGGGGCCAGGACCCCGGAATGGATGGCCGACCGCCTGCGCGCCATGGGTTCCAACCCGAAGGGCAATATCCTCATAGACGGTTCCAACTACGTGATGTACGAACTGGGCCAGCCCACGCATTGTTTCGACATTTCGAAGCTCAGCGGCCCGGAGATCCGGGTGCGCCGCGCCCTGCCGGGAGAGAAACTGGTCACTTTAGAGAACAAGGAACTGAAGCTGGAACCCGGCATGCTGGTGATAGCCGACGCCGCGTCGCCCGCGGCGCTGGCCGGCGTGATGGGCGGCCTCGATACGGCCGTTTCCGGCTACACCGACGCCATACTTATCGAGTCGGCGCGTTTTTACCCTCCCACTGTGCGGCTGGCTTCCAAGACCACCGGCATAAAGAGCGAGTCCTCCTACCGTTTTGAACGCGGCACCGACCCGGAGCTGATGATGAAGGCCGCGCGCCGCCTGGCCGGGCTTATACTCGAGTCAGCTCCCGGGGCCAGCGTCGTTCAGATCTCCGATAATTACCCGGTTAAGTACCAGCTGCCCGTGATAGAGATAGAGCCCTCCCGCGTGAACGCAATACTGGGCACCGGCATCTCCGACGGGGAGATACTGGCCTGCCTTAAGGCTTTCCAGCCGGACATAAAAGATTCCAAGCCCTGGAAATTTTCCGTGCCGTCCTACAGGCAGGACATCGAGTCGGTGTGGGACGTGGCCGAGGAGCTGGCGCGCTACATAGGCTACGACGTGATACCCGCCGTGTCGCGTATGCCGATGCTGCCCTCCAATATCACGCCGCACTGGGCTGTGGCCTCCGAGATGAAGAATACCCTGGCCGCGCTTGGTTTCAGCGAAGTGTACAATTACGATTTCATATCGGCGAAGGAAATGAAGGCCTGCGGGCTTGAAGCCGCCGGGGCCGTGGAGCTGAAGAACCCGCTTTCTTCCGACTACCAGTTCATGCGCCAGACGCTGCTGCCGGGGCTGCTGAAGACCCTGCGCTACAACCTTAACCGGGGCAGGGATTCGGTGATAATATTCGAGATGGGCACGGTCTACGCTAAGAAGGGCGCCGGCAAGGCCGAAGAAGTGAACTGCTCCGGCCTGATGTTCGGCGATTTCCCCGAGGGCGGCTTCTGGAAGGCCGGCCAGGGCAAGGCCGATTTTTACCACCTTAAGGGCGTGATGAGCCGGCTGTTCGCGGGGAAGGGCGGTTTCCGTTTTGAGAAGCCGAAGGCGGCGCCCGTTTATTTCCAGCCCGGCCTGGCCCTTGAAATGAAGCTGGGGGGGAGTTCGCTGGGCTTCGTGGGGCGGCTCGCCGCCGGGGCGGCCGCGGGCTTCGACCTTAAAGACAATAACGTGTTTTACTTCGAGCTGACCATGGGTTCGGCGGCTTCCGCGTGGAAGCCGGAATTCTGGCAGAAGATAGCGAAGATAAAACCGGTTTCAGCTTTCCCGCAGAACTGGCGCGACCTTTCCATAGTCCTGGAGGAGAAGCACGAGTGGGCCGACATGGACAGGGCTTTCTCGGGCGTACAGGACCTGGCTTCGGCGCGCCTTATAGACGTTTTCAAGGGTAAGAACATCCCCGAGGGGCACCGGAGCCTCACGATACGGTTCATTTTCTCTTCCATGGAGAAGACCCTGACGGACGCCGAAGTGGCGGCCCGCATGACCGCGGTCCTCGAAAAACTCGCCAAAAACTTCAACGCCAAGCTCCGCAGTTAGCGCCCCCGCGGGCGCTTTCCCGCACGGAGAAAAGATCTATGACGGCAAATTCAATGAAATTGGTAGCCGTAGCGGTCATCGGCGGCTTGATGTTCTCTCCGGTGCTGCTGAATAAATTGTCGCCGCAGACCCAGTCGGCGATAATGAAATGGACCACCCTTCTGGCCGGCGGCGGTTTAGGCCTGGCCCTTGTCGCAGGCGGCCTGGTCTGGGGTGGAAGGCGTTTTAATTTGCGGCAAAGCGGCGAGCGGACCATGGGGACGGTGGTGGAGAATTTTGAGTCCGCAAAGACCGAGAAAGTGCCAGGCAAGACCACATCCGTACAGCTGCTTACCTACTACCCGGTAGTGGAATTCTCCGCCGCCGGCAAAACCCTGCGCTTTCGCGGCAGCACCGGCTCTGATGTGCCCGAGTACAAGGTCGGGGCCAGTGTCGGCTTGATCTATAGCCGGGAGAACCCGTCCGTGGCGCAGATCGCGAATTTCAACCAATTCTGGCTGGGGCCGCTGGTCCTGGTCCTGGCGGGTCTTATCCCGCTGGGATTTATTTTCGGTTCTTTCGTGTTTTCCGGTGGCGCCGGGCCTGCGCCGGTCGGATTTGCGGCCGCGCAAAATATCGTCGGCCAGGCCGGGCAGCCGGCCCGGCTATCTCCGTTCGCGCCCGGCGGATTTGCCGGGGCGGAGGAGAACGAACTGCTCAGGCGCGATAAGATGGCCAGGCTCTGTTTCGGCTGGGTAATCCTTATCCTTGGGGTCGTTCTGCTTGTTTCCTCGGGAGTGGGCTGGGTACGCCGCGCGCGGTTCCTGGACAAGGCCATCGAAGTCCGCGGCAGGATCGTCGACTATGTCCAGACTTCCAGCCGCCATACCGACACGTCCGGTATCCCCGGAAGAAACGGCAGGAAGGTTATGGAAGTAGGCACCAGACCTGTTATTGAGTTTATGACACAGGACGGCCGCGCCATACGTTTTGTTTCCTCGCTGAACACCCGCCAGGACACCCCGGCAGAACCGCCGGTGCTGTACGTGCCCGCCGATCCGGACCACGCGCAGCAGAAGCATTTCTTCGTGCAGACGGGCTGGGTCCTGGTCCTTACCGCTCTGGGGATAGCCTTATCCGCAATGGGGGCCGCGCTGCTGTTCCGCAAAGGTGTTTGAGCGTATCCGCGTCGTCGGTCCGCGCCCCGCCGAAGCCGGGAACGTGTGGATCGGAAGGAATTGTTAATCATGAAAAAAACGGCTTTGCTCCTGTTGGTTTCCGCGGTTTTCTCCTGCCGCGCGTTCGCCGGAGAGTCGAAGATAATCTCGTACCGACTGCCGGTCACCCGCGACGGGCAGACCAGGACGCGGCTGGCTTATGATTTCTGGAGCGGCGAATACCCCCTGCCGGTCATCGACCTGAAGTCGGGAGTGAAGGGCGAAACGAAGGTGCAGGCCTACACCTCGCTGCGCAAATTAAATAAGACGGTGGACTGCACCATAAAGAACGGTATCTATAATCCATGGTCAAAGACGGCGAGTTCGGCTAAGACCTACTATACCATCTCACCGGTCGTGGAATATGAGGCCAAGGAAAAATTTATCCTGGGGGAAGGCGGCATTGACGAGACCGATACTCCGCACCTCCAGCCTGGCGACAGGGTCATCGATGAAATACCCCTTGCAGAAGGCTACTGCCAATTTACCGTAGTGCAGGGCAAGGCGCGGCGTCAGGCCCAGGCGGCCTGTGACGAACTCCGCTCCGGGGAGATGAAACTGCTTGAGGCCCCGGACGGGTTTAATGAGCAGTGGATATACTTGTCGTGCGGGGAAGGCTACGACGCTTTCATACAGGACAAGAGCCTTCTCGCCGTCCCTGGCGCGGCCGAAGGCGAGGTTATCGAGGATGGAAAGGTAGGGCCGAAGAAGCCCTGAGCAAGGACGGAAGCTGGAGAAAAAATATGGTATCAACTATCGCACTGGAATGGAAGCAGACCGGCAAGCCTAAATATTTCACCTATAACGGACATTTCGCGCAGGGAGTGCGGGGGAGGGTCGTTTTTAACGGCATCACCCTGCAGGAATGCGGCGGGAGCGGTTCGTCCGTGTCCAGCAATGCGCCGCAGTATTTCCTTAAGTCCGGCACGAACCTCCTTAAATTGGAAGTCCTGGAATATGTTCCGTCGGGAGATAAAGAGGCGGTGGAGATACGTTTCCACGCGCTCGAAGAGCCGGGTTTCCCCGACGACGCGAACCGCGCCGCATACATCCTTATAAAACCGGAAGAGCTTAAAGCCCCGCTGTACCGGGAATATTCGTTCGAACTGAAGGAAGTCCCCGAGTCCAAGCTGCTGGCGGCGGCTGAGCCCATGGCTGCCGTGACATCGGCGGACAGGCAGGCCATAGAGGCTATTTTCGTGGAGCTGATCACGGCGCTTAAGGCCACGGACCTCGACGCCTTCAAAAAACTTATCGGGCGCGCTTTCCAGGACCAGGAGGAGTGCAATTACTCCTCCGGCGGGAAGCTTATGGCCACCGTGGAAAGATCTTTTCCCGATTATACCGCCGCTTACGCCGACGCGGGGTTCGATCTTTCGCAGATGCGCCTCGCTCACGCGATGGGCGGCAGGATATGGTTCCTGACCGGCGGGAAGGGCGGGCCTTTCCTGTATGTGGACACCAATGAGGGTTACCGGACCGGCATGAACCTCGGCGTTTCAAAAGTAGCGGGTCAGTGGATCCTTTCAAGGACTTTAGGCGGGGCCGAGCCCGTGCCTCCCAGGGATAAAAAATTCGAGGAAATGAAAAAAGAAGCCGCGGCTTCCGCGGCGCCCAAGCCGGAAACTCCTAAAGAGGCGGCGAAACCGGCGGCGGTGCCCGGAGCGCAGTCCGGAACCAGGTCCGAAGCCGATCTCTACCAGGAGATAGAAAAAATTTACTCTTCAAAAATGGACGCGGCCAGCGCCAGGAACGTGGTAAACAATATCCGCAATTCTTATAACGCGCTTGCCCCTGAACAGCGAAGGCAGGGCCTGGAAAGCATGCTAATCCAGCTGAATTCAGCGAAGTAGAGCCCCCTATCTCCTATAGTTGAGGCGCGCGCCCGGTATTGCTATCTTGCCGAAGAGGCGGGGATAAGCGGAGGACTTTTAGCGGACGAATTTGGCGGGAATTCAGGATCGATCTCGTATCTTGCTGGGAAAGGCGGGGAATTGGAACAAAACAATCGAGTTATCGTGTAGCTCCCCTATCTCCTCTAAAACTGGGGAGCTCAGTGGTGTTTAGCTTTTAAGGCCCCGAGTAATTTTAGGATTAATTATTCTTCTTCTTTCTTTTTCTTCTTTTTTTTAGATTCAATTACTTCGTCTGCTACACCTGCAGTTGCCCCCACCAAACTACCTACAACAACTCCCGTCGCAGTAATTGCGCCAACTGCGCCAAAAATTGGCAAAGCTGTAACTGCCGCGACACCGACAGCAGCTCCTGCCACAACTTTCCCAAGGCCAGAAACAAATCCCATTGTATTTTCCTTTTAGGCAATTGTTTTTTTACAGGCAGTCATCATGTCACCGTCGGATTCATTCAGTCATACCTTTAGGCCAGCGATGCAGTCAAACATGGCTTTCCAGCGGGGACTGGGCCAGAAATGCCTGCGACTTAACGCTACGACTTCTTCTCCTGGACTTCAAGTAGCT
>CAISZM010000011.1 GCA_903889965.1 uncultured Elusimicrobia bacterium | reverse complement strand
CCGGGGAAGAGATCCGGGCAGTACGCCAGCTCAGCCCCGGTAAAGATAGGGGACAATGTATGGATAGGCTATAGGGCCATGGTCCTGAAGGGCGTAACTATCGGAGATAACAGCGTTATAGCCGCGGGCGCGGTCGTAACGAACGATATACCCGCCAATTCCATAGCCGCAGGAGTCCCCGCTAAGGTCGTTAAAACGATCGCCAGGCAGCCGGATGGTTCCGACGTCATGCGGCCGTGAGACAAGTCGTTCCATAAAGCATGCCGGGGGGTTTCTATATTCAACGGCATTCAGTCCGGCAAGTCACATCGACAAAGAAGCGCGTAATTAACGCAGCCCGACGTAAATATTCCGCGGCTGCATTTTCCGCAGCCTCGCTTGACCAAAGTCAACCTCTTCAAATGAACTGCCGCGGCACCCGCCTTTTTAAAAAAGACTGACAGAACAACCACTTATTACCCCAGGCATTGACAAAGGGGGGGGCATGCTGTATACTTTTTACTCTGGTGGTGGAAAGTGGTGAATAGTGTTTTTTAGTGGCAAAAAATGTTGTAAACTGTATCTAAGAAAGTCGGTCCAAATAAAAGCATGAGCACATTCTACGGCGAATACGAATACGTGATGGACGCTAAAAACCGCGTCTTCATCCCCGTACGTTTCCGCGAGGAACTCCGCAAGGAAGACAAGAACTATTTCATGCTCAGCATCGGCCTCGACCGCTGCCTTTACATTTTCCTGCCCTCCGCGTGGGAGGAACTGATAGCCAACAACATGCAGATCTTCAGGTCCGAGAACAAAGAGGAAGAGCGGGCTTTCAAGCGCTTCTTCTTCGGGAACGCGGCGGACGCGCAGCTGGACGAGCAGGGAAGGATCTTAGTGCCGCAGAATCAGAAAGCATACGCTTCTCTCAAGAAGGACATACTGATACGCGGCGTGGGAAACAAGGCGGAAATATGGGATGCGCAGGCCTGGTCCGTGTACAAAAAAGACGTAATGGGCCCCTCGGTAAAGAAGTTCAGCAAGATCTTCGACCTGTGACGGGGTGCGCTTCGCCGCGGAGTTGCGCGGCTGAAGAACGCGATATGACGGAAAACAATTACACTCACATACCCGTGCTGGCAGAAGAAGTTGTAAACCTTCTGATAACCGAGAAAAGGGGCACCTACGTGGACGCCACGCTCGGCATGGGCGGACATGCCGCCCGCCTGCTTACCGCGCTGCCGCCCGAAGCCATGCTGCTGGGCCTTGACTGGGACCCCGAAATGGCGGCCATCGCCGCTCAGAACCTTAAGCCTTTCGGCGACCGCGTGAAGATCGCCCAGGGCAACTTCGCGAACATTGACGAGATATTGGCCCGCGAGGGCGTCCACTCCCTTTCCGGCGTGCTGTTCGACCTGGGCATCTCTTCCCTGCATTTCGACAAGCCGTCCCGCGGTTTCAGCCTGAAGCACGACGGCCCGCTGGACATGCGCATAAGCCCGGACAATCCGCTTACCGCCTACACGATAATCAACCAGTGGCCTTACGAACAGATCGAGCACCTCATCCGCGTATGCGGCGAACGGCATTCCGGCCGCATCACCAGGGCGGTCCTGGCGGCCCGCAGGGAAAAGCCGCTTGAAACCACGGGGGACCTGAGCTCCCTGATAGAACGCGTGGTGCCGGCCAGGGGGGAGAAGATACACCCGGCCACCAAGACCTTCCTGGCGCTGCGGGTCGCGGTCAACTACGAATTCGACAACCTGACGCGCGGCATACAGAAAGTGATGCCGCTCCTGAAACCGGGGGCGCGCATGGGGATAATAACCTTCCACTCGCTGGAAGACCGCATCGTCAAAGAGACGTTCCGCATCATGACCGCCCTGGGCGGATGGGAACCTGTGACGAGGAAGCCGGTGAAGCCCTCCGAGGCCGAACTGCTCGCTAACAAGAGGGCCAGAAGCGCGAAGTTAAGGGTAATCGAGAAGCTGTAAAGCGGCGCAAGGAGGCATATTATGTATCCTGAAAACATCCTTAAGATCGGCTCGAAGTTCAACAGGCTGCTGTCGGGCAGGACCGCCAGGACGAAGCTGAACGGGCTTAAAGCTTCCATATCTCCCACCAAGATATTCTACCTGTGGGAAAAACACGGAGTAAAGCGGATAGAACTTTTCAGCATGGAGTAAGACGGCGGCGCCGGGAATGGCGCCGGCAGGCGGTAGGCGTCCCCTTAAAGGCGCAAAGATGGACCGGAGAGGCGGCTAAAATGCTTAAGAAAACCAGGAACCTTAAATTGGCGGCGCTGTGCGGACTCTGCGGCGTTATCTTTCTGTTCGCTTGCGAGAACGTGCAGGCCGTAAAGCTGGGCTACACCATAGAGAAACTTCGCCGGGATATAAAAGACCTGGAAAGCGCCAACACCTACCTGAACAAAGAGATACGGATCTCGCTGTCCCCTGAAAAGCTGGAGAACGCGGCCTCGAAACTCGGCATGGTTTACCCCGAGCCGGAAGCGATAGTCCTCCTGGACGCGCCCCCGGCGGCGGCTCAGAACGGACGCGGCTGGCTGGCGCGGCTTCTTAAGTCCGACAAGACTTCCTGACCCTGTTTGAACGCAGTCTCTCCGCCCCCGTGGGAGCCGGCTTCGCCGGCATCAGGCGCGCCGCACATGATAGCAAAGAACCTTAAATCCCGGATAAACCTCTACGCCGTCCTGGCCGGAATACCGGCCCTGCTCATTTCCGGGCGCCTGTTCTGGCTGCAGACCGTACGCCACGAAAACCTTTCCGCGACCGCTTCGAGGGAATTTAACCGCACTGTCTCGGAAATAGGCCCCCGCGGCCGCATCTTCGGGGCGGACGGGGAACTGCTGGCCGAATCCATAATTACATGGGACGTGGTACTTTTCAAAAAAGACCTGGACGAACCTGACAGGGCCGTCGCCGAATTGACGCGCCTGCTGAAGCTCCCGCCGTCGTTCCGGGATAAATTCAGGCGCGCCAAGAACTTCGTTCCTGTAAAAAAAGACCTGGACCGCCAGACCTACGAGGAGCTTAAAGGGCTTAAACTTAAAGGAGTAACGGCCGAACCGGTACAGAGCCGCTATTATCCCGCTGGTGATATCGCCCGCAGCGTAATGGGCATCACCGCCGAGGACCGCGGGTTGACGGGACTGGAACTGCTCTACGACAAGGTGCTGGCAGGCCGCGTCAGCAGGCGGGAAGTGGTACGGGACGCCTCCGGCCGCGTAATATTCCAGGACAATTCCGAAACGGAGGCGCGCCCGCGCGATCTCCACCTCACGATAGACAAGAATATACAGTTCTTCGCCCAGGAAGCTGTAAAGAAAGCGGTAGAGAACAACCGCGCCGAACTGGGCATGGCCCTGGTGCAGGATCCGCAAACCGGCCGGATACTCGCCATGGCGTCCTGGCCTTCCGAACTGGACAAGATCGAACCCGTGGAATGGGTATACGAGCCGGGCTCAACCTTCAAATCCATAACCCTTTCGGCGGCGCTTGTGAAGGGAGTAGTGAACGAGCGCGACACCTTTTACTGCGAGAACGGCGCCTGGGCCTTTAACAGCAAGGTCACCATCCACGACCACGAGCCCGAGAAAACGCTGACGCTCTCCGAAGTGGTGGAGCGCTCCTCCAATATCGGGATGGCCAAGATAGGCCTGAAACTCGGCGTTCAGGACTTCTACCTTTATACCAAGGCCTTCGGTTTCGGCGCCAAATCCGGGCTGGGGTTTCCGGGAGAATCGGCGGGCATACTGCGCTCCCTCGGCAGCTTCAAACAGATAGACCTGGCCGTGGGCTCTTACGGCCACGGCATAGCCGCCACACCGCTGCAGGTGATAAACGCCTATTCCGCCATAGCCAACGGCGGGCGGCTTTTCGAGCCGCGGCTGGTGGACAGCATAACCGAATTCGAAGGCAAGGAGATCTTTAAGAACGAACCCGCCGTGATACGCGAAGTGATACCGCGCCCGATAGCCGAGCGGGTCAAGACCATACTGCGCAGCGTGGTGGAGAATGGCACCGGCAAGAACGCCGCCGTACCCGGCTATGCCATATCGGGTAAGACCGGCACTTCCAAGAAGATAGACCCCAGGACCGGCAAATACCTCACCGGCAAGAACGTAGCCTCCTTCGCCGGTTTTTTCCCGGCCGCCGAACCGCGCTACACCATACTGGTGGTGCTGGACAACCCGAAGGGCCTCACCTACGGCGGCGAGACGGCCGCACCGGCTTTCCAGGAGATAGCGAAGAAAATAATCACGCTCAAGGGGATAAAGGCTGACGCAGCCCTCCCAAAAGCCAATACGAACGCCGCACCCGCCAAACCCATCTCGGATTGACAAGCCGCCGCGCCGGTTTTTTGAGAGCCGCCCATAATTTACTATTATAATGAGACAAGCACGGCGAGATGCCGGCGGCGGACCGTTATTCTGGCGGAGGCTTCATGAAAAACACTCTGATATTGGCGTCCCTACTTCTGCCGGCTTTATGCGGGGCTGAAACGGTAAAGCTGCGCTCGGGTGAGGAAACCCCGGCGCAGGTGCTCTCGCTTGACGCCGACTCCGTAAAGCTGGACGGCGGCCGGACCATACCGCGCAGGGACGTCTCGGAAATACAATTTACGGCCGCCCAGGCCGCGGCCGGACCCGGCGCGGCCTCCGTCGCCGTCTCCACCGAAGAAGCAGCGGCCGCCAAGGCCGATTTCGCGCAGGCCGGCGCCCTGGCCGCCAGGTTCCCGGGCGCGAACGGGCTCGTACTTCTGGATTCGGGCTCCCATATACTCAACCCCGACGGTACCACGCTGGACCGCAACCACCAGGTCCGCCAGATACTCAAGGAATCCCTCAAACAGGCCTGGGGACAGGTTATAGCCTGCGCGGAGGAGGGCCGCGACCGCGTTAAAATAATCAAGGCCAGCGTTTACGGGCCCGACGGAAAAATATACACGCTTGACCCCTCTCAGATAAAGACCTCAAGACCCCAGGAGGAGGGAGGGGACTTCTTTGTAAGCGGCTCCGTATGTACGCAGTACGTCATGCCCAACGTGCAGGTCGGCTCCATCGTGGATTACGAAACCGAGACGGAAACCTATAACCCTTTCCGCAAGGATTTTTTCTTCCCGTCCTGGGGTTTCCAGGACGACCAGGGCCCGATCGCCAAATCCGAAGTGACAGTGAGCGTTCCGGAAAAAGAGGACTTCTATTATTCGGTCAAGAATTTCGCCGGCCTCGGCGCCGACAAACCCTCCGTGGCCTCCGCGGGAGGCATGAGGACGTACTACTGGAAGCTGGAGAACGTGCCCCCGATTGTTGCGGAGCCCTCCATGCCGGCCTACGAGGACACGGCGCCTTTCATGCGCGGGTCCCTTTTTAAGGAATGGGACCGCATATTCGACTGGACGCTCGCCATGCACGAGGAGCGCACCCGGCCCTCGCCGGAGCTTCAGGAATTCACGCTCGACCTGGTAAAGGATTCAAAAACGGAAGAGGAAAAAGCGGCGAAGATATACCATTACGTTCAGAAGAAGATACGCTATATAGCGGTAAAAGTCGGCGTGGCCTCGGGTTGGGGCGGCTACGACGCGAACCTCACCTGGAAGCGGGGCTACGGCTGCTGCATAGACAAGGCGCTGCTCCTCACCACCATGCTGAAAGCGGCCGGCATACAAGCCTCGCCGATACTCCTGAACACCAACAACATGAACGAGATCGACTACAGCATTCCGCAGCTGGGCTTCGACCACGCCATAACAGTGGCTGAAATCGGCGGCAGGCATATATTCCTGGACTCCACCGGCTACGATTCCCGCTACCCGGAAATAGCCGACTTCGACTATGGCGTGAAGGTGCTGAACATCTTCGCAAAAAAGATAGATTACATCCCCGTCCCCGAGCCGAAGGAGAACGGAAGCTTTTACGACTTTTCGATGGACCTCTCCTCCTCGGGCGCCGCCGACATATCCGAGCGGATGCATTACACCGGTTCGCGCGAGGGGGGGCTGCGCTACTATTACCGCTCTATAAAGAAAGAGGAGCAGAAGCAGACCTTCCAGGGCTTCGCCAAATCGGTGGCGCCGTCCGCGGAACTGCTTTCGTACGAAGTGAACAACGCCGAAAAGATAGAGGACCCGTTCACCTTGCGGGTGAATTACCGGGTACCCGACTACCCCCAGCGGGCCGGTAACATACTGATAGTAAAACTGCCCGATTTCGAGATCGAGCAGTACAGGATCGGGGAGATCTCCCTGGACAAGCGGCGCTATCCCATAAAATACGGGGATCCCATGGGCCGTTATTACACCTACAGGATAAGCGTGCCGGATAATTTCGAGGTAGTATCCCTGCCGGAGAAAATAAACATTTCCGGGAAATACGCCTCGTTCAGCGCCGGATGCGCCAAAGCCGCCGGCGGCCTCATAAACTGCAGCCTCGCCTGGGAGCGCGGCGCCACGCTGATCCCGCCGCAGGATTACGCTGAGTACAAGGATTTTATCGAAAAAGCGGCCAGCTACACCAAGAACCAGATCTTCCTGCGCGACCTGTCCGCCGAGGGGAAATAACATGAAAATATTCCTGCTTTATCTGCTGCTGACCGGCGCGCCGGCGCGGGCCGACATCCTTTACCTCAATAAAGGCGACGAAATAAACGGCTTAGTGACCGCCATGGACGCCGGCTCGGTAACTATTTCCGCCGCCGGGAAAGAGACCTCGTACGCCCGCGGCGAGGTGATGAAGATACAGTTCGTCAAAGAGTACAGCGCCGTCCCCGTGCCCCCGCAGGAAGACCCGGCGATACAGCGCCTCCTCGCCGCCCCGCCTAAGCCCGCGGATTATCCCAATGACGGCTACCTGACCTGGCTTGACGAAACGGCCATAGATATAAGGCCGGACAAAACCTGGACCGTGACCCGGCGCGGCATACGCTCCGTGCTGCGCGAGAGGGGGAAAAGCCCGGCCGCCTACCGCTCCTACAGCTTCCTGCCGGGCCTCGAGACGGCCGGGATCAACTACGCGTATTCCATTACCGATTCCACGGTCTCCTACCTTAACGACATCTCCGTAATGGAAGGCTCTCCCTACATGAACTACCCGTCGTACGACAGGCTCAGGCTGGCGAAATACGCCATACCCAACGTGCAGACAGGGTCGACGCTGGTTTACAGCTCGAGCTATTCGGCGGTACATTCCCCGGAATACCCTTTTTTCGCGGAAGTGCCGTTCCGTTTCTCCGAACCTGTAAAGACAGCGCGCCTCGTCGTCACCGTGCCGGACGGCCTGGAGCTTTCCTACCAGGAACTGAACCTCCCCAAAGGAACGGTATTTTCAAAAACTTCAAAGGACGGGAACTCCGTGTACGTATGGGAAGTCTCCGACCTGCCCTCATACAGGCAGGAACCGCACAGCCCTCCCTTCATGCGCTATGTACCGCAGGTCGCGCTCTCCCTCGCCTCCTCCTGGGAGGAAGTGCGCGCCGTCATGGCGCCATTGCTTCGCGAACGTCTGGTTATAACCCCGGCGATGAAGGCGAAAGCCGCGGAGCTGGTCTCCGGCAAGACCGGCGCCCTCCAAAAAGCCGAGGCCCTGTATAACTGGACCGTTAAGGAGATAAAATTCCAGCCGGTGGATATGGCGGAGTATTCATACCTTCCCAAACCCGCCGACGAAACCTTCAGCGCCAAAGCCGGCAACGCGCTGGACAAGCCCTTCCTTCTTTATGCGCTGCTTGATGCCGCCGGCCTGAAGCCGGAATTCGCCTATGCCAGGAGCAAAGACGCGCCCTTCACGGAAAAACTGCCGAACATAAGGCGCTTTGACCGGGCTGAATGCCTGCTCACGGCGGACGGGAAAGAGCTGGTGCTGTCCCCGGCCGAGGACACCCGCCGCTACTTCGAGCTTCAGCCGGAACTGCAGGGCGTGAAGGCGCTCAGGGTGCTGGGCAGTGGGGAACCGCTCTTCGACAACCCCGACCATTCCTCCGACCAGGAGTCCGAGACCTCCTCCGCCCGGTATATCCTGGACAAGGACGGGAACCTCTCGGGTTCTTACAGCAGCCGCATGACCGGCAGCTTCCAGGCGTCGATGCGGAGCTACAAGGACTACAAGAAAGAGGACCTGGACCGGGACATGGAGCAATACGTGCACTCCATACACCCCCTGGCCCGGCTGAAAAGCTACACCCTGAAGAACCTCGGCGACCTTTCAAAGAACCTTGAGTTCGTCTTTTCGATGAACGCGCAAGGTTACGCGATGAAAGCCGGGCGCTATATGATCTTCAAGGTTCCGGGGCTGGATTACACATCTTCGGACGCCGCCCAGACGGAACGGGAACTGCCCCTGTTCTGGTACTCCAGAAGCCGCAATTCGCGCAAGCTGACCATCACCCTGCCGGAAGGCTACCGTTTATACCACGCCCCCAAGGACCTGGACATAAAACTGGCCGGGCAAAGCTACAGCGCCGGCTTCAGGACTTCGGCGGGAAAGCTGACGTTCGCGGACGACCTTAAGATGGATAATACCTGGGTGGACCCTGCCGTGTACCCACAATACAAGGCTTTCAGGGAAGCCCTGGCCCAGTTCTCGGAAAACTGGGTGGTGCTGGAAAAGAACTAGGCCGGCGGCGTATTCCGTGAGCCGGCGAATTTCCTCCCGTTTACCGGGCCGCAAGGATAAAGCCATGAAATTATCACGCGCTCTTAAAAATTCCGGCATTGAACATTCCGGCCCGGACCCGGAAATAACCCTCATAACCAACGATTCCCGCCAGGCGGCTGCCGGCGCTCTGTTCTTCGCCCTCCCGGGCGCTAAAACCGACGGGAACCTTTTCCTGCTCCAGGCGCTCGAGCGCGGCGCGGCCGCCGTAGTCTGCGGCGGTAAGATACCCGCGGGGCTGCGCGCCGCGTTTCCGGGCTCGGCGCTGCTGAAGGCGGAGGACCCGCAGCGCGCCCTTTCCGCCATAGCCGCTAATTTCCACGGCCACCCGTCGCGCAAAATGAAGATCTACGGCATAACCGGCACAAAGGGCAAGACCACCACCGCATACCTTCTGGAAAGCATCCTCAGGGCGGAGGGGGAAAAACCGGGGGTGATAGGCACCATAGACTACCGCGTGGACGGCAGGGTGATAGCCCCCGCCGCGAACACCACGCCGCTGGCGCACAGGCTGCAGGAGCTGCTCCGCTGCATGACCGAGGCCGGGGCCGCCTCGGCCGTGATGGAGGTATCTTCACACGCCCTGGCCCTGGGCCGCGTGGAGGACGTCGAGTTCGACTACGCCGCTTTCACCAACCTGCAGCGCGACCACCTGGATTTTCACAAGGACAGGGAAAGTTATTTCAGCGCCAAGGCGAGAATTTTCGACCTGCTCGCGGCTTCAGGCAAGAAGGACCGCTGCGCCGTGATAAACGCGGACGATGAACGCGCGCCGGCCCTGCTCGAAAAGATAGGCTCCAAAGTCAGGGTCCTGACATTCGGCATCGACAAAGCCGCCGACTTCAGGGCCTCCGCCGTGGAGATAAGCGATACCGGCACCTCCTTTACGCTCGCCGCCGGCGGAGAAGAACTGCCGGTGCGGCTCGATCTGCTCGGCCGCCATAACATCTACAACGCCCTGACCGCCATAACCCTGGCCGCGGCGGGAGGCATAAGCCCCAGGTCCGCAGTGGCCGGCGCGGAGGCGCTGGCCAATGTACCGGGCCGCCTGGAGAGGGTCAGGCTGGGGCAGAACTTCACGGTTTTTGTGGACTACGCGCACACTGACGCCGCGCTCGAGAACGTTCTCTCGAACCTCCGTCTGATGCCGCACGCTAAAATAATAACGGTCTTCGGCTGCGGCGGGGACCGGGACCGCACCAAGCGCGCGCCGATGGGACAGATCTCCTGCGCCCTGAGCGATAAAGCCATAGTGACCAGCGACAACCCGCGCACCGAAGACCCGACCCGGATCTTCTCCGACATCGAGGAGGGGATAAAGGGCAGGTTCCGCAATTACGAAATTATCCCGGACCGCCGCGCCGCGATAAACCGGGCCGTCGCGCTGGCGGGGGAAGGCGATATCGTACTCATAGCCGGCAAAGGCCACGAAACCTACCAGATACTTAAAGACAGCACCATACACTTCAGCGACACCGAGGCGGCGGCCGAGGCGATACGGGCTAAAACCGCCTGAGGCATCATGAATTTAAAAATAGATCTTGGAACCCTGGCCGGGGCGGTGAACGGGAAACTGCTGAAGGGCGCTCCGCGGACGCCGTTCGACGCTTTCGTCACGGACACGCGCGGGCTTAAGGCCGGAGACTTCTTCTGGGCCCTGAAAGGCGCTTCTTACGACGCCCACGCTTTCCTCGGGCAGGCCCTGCCCTGCGTCAGCGGTTTTCTTGCCAGGGAAGACGCTCTCGCCGCGCTTGAAACACTGCCTCCCTCGGCCGTGGCGGTAGCTGACACGCTGAAGGCGCTGCAGGCCCTGGCCGCCTGGCACCGCCGTCGTTTTACGATCCCGCTCACGGCCATTACCGGTTCGAACGGCAAGAGCACCACTAAAGAGATGCTGAAAAGCATCTTCGCGACCGCCGGACCGACATGTTCCAATCCCGGCAACCTGAACAACCAGTTCGGCCTGCCGCTCTCGCTGCTTGAACTTTCCCCGGCCCACAAATTCGGGGTCTTCGAGCTCGGCGCCTCGCGCCTCGGCGACATAAAAGAAATAGCGGAACTGGCGCGCCCGACCTGCGGCATCATCACGAATATCGGGCCTTCCCACCTGGAATACTTCGGCGACATGGAAACGATCTTCCGGACCAAGGCCGAAATAGCTCAATGCCTGGCTCCCGGCGGGACGCTCGTCTACAATTACGATGACCGCTATCTCTCGCGCCTCCACAAGCTGGATGTGCGCCGTTTGACCTTCGGGCGCGACACGGACGCGGACGTGAGGATCCTCGAAGGTACGAAGCTCCGCCTGGAATACGACGGGACGATCCTGGAGGCGGACCTGCCCCGCGCCGGGGGGCATAACTGCTATAACGCCGCCGCCGCGGCCGCCGCGGCCCTTGCCGCCGGGCTGGACCTCGCCTCGGTAAAGAAAGGCCTTGAGCGCTACAATCCCCCGCCGATGCGGCTTGAGGAAATACATATAGGCGGCGCGCTGATCATACTTGACGCCTACAACGCGAACCCGCAGTCGATGGCCTCGGCGCTCGCCGAGATGTCCAGCCGGCCCGGGCCGCTGTATTTTATGCTGGGGGATATGAAGGAGCTCGGAAAGTATTCCGAACACTACCACTCCGAGCTTGGGGCCGCGCTTTCGAGGAGCGGCGCCGGCAAGATCTTCCTGGCCGGGCCGGAAATGAAGCCCGCGGCTGACGCGTACTCAAAGGCCGGAAAGAAGAATTTAGTCTACGGCTTGAACCTGGATGCCTGGCTGGAAGAAGCGCGCGGGCTCATCCGCTCCGGCAGGGGGACTTTCCTGATAAAGGCGTCCCGCTCCATGAAATTCGAGCGTATCCTCGAAGGCTTGACTTCACGGCAGGGGACATGACAACGCGCTTTAGTATTAGTCCCCATAAAAGTAATAAAATACTATCCGTGCCGCGGCGCCCTTCTTTTCGTCACGGCTCGTAAAGGAAAACAATGCTTTATTACGTGTACCGCCTAAAGGATCTTTTCGGACCGCTGAACGTTTTTCAGTACATAACCTTCAGGGCGGGCGCCGCCATGATGACCTCTTTCCTGATGAGCCTGGCTATCGGCCCATGGATAATTGCGAAACTGCGCTCCTATAAAATAGGGCAGACCCAGCGCACCGACGGGCCCAAGACCCACCTTTCCAAGCAGGGCACCACCACGATGGGCGGACTGATGATATTCCTCACTCTGGTGGTCAGCACCTGCCTCTGGGCGCGCATGGACAACCGCTTCATACTGCTACTGCTTTTCACCACCGTCGTACTGGCCTTCACCGGCTGGATGGACGACTATACCAAGCTGGTTAAAAAGAACCCTAAAGGAGCCTCTTCGGTCTTCAAGTTCTCGCTGCAGCTTTTCACGGCGCTCGTGGTCGTTGGTTACCTGGCGGCAAACCCGCCGAACAGCCATTTTGCCACGCTGATCTCCATACCCTACACAAAGGAGTTTTGCCTGAACCTCGGCGTGCTCTACGCCGCGCTCGGCATGCTTATAATCATAGGTTCGTCGAACGCCGTCAACCTCACCGACGGCCTGGACGGCCTCGCTTCCGGCTCCATAGTCATAACCGCTCTCACTTTTGTCATACTGAGCTACTCCGCCGGCAATATAAAGCTGGCCTCCTACTTCAAGATAATCTACGTGGAAGGGGCCGGAGAGATGGCTGTTTTCCTGGCGGGAATGATAGGCTCCTGCCTGGGCTTCCTCTGGTTCAACGCCCACCCCGCAGAGGTTTTCATGGGAGATACTAGCTCACTTTTCCTGGGCGGCGCCATAGGCACCGCCGCCATAGCCGTAAAACAGGAGCTCCTCCTTCCTATCGCCGGCGGCATCTTCCTGCTCGAAACGCTTTCGGTCATACTCCAGATGGGCTCTTTCAAGCTGCGCAAAAAGAAACGCCTCTTCCTGATGGCGCCCATACACCACCATTTCGAGCTTAAAGGTATAGCCGAATCCAAGGTTACGGTGCGCTTCTGGATAGTAGGCATAATGCTGATGCTTATAGCGCTCTCGTCCCTTAAGCTCAGGTAAGCCATGGCGCGATTCATCCCGTCGGCTTTCATCGGCAAAAAGGCGCTCGTTATCGGAGCCGGCAAATCCGGCATCGCCTGCGCGAACCTCCTGGCGGCCAACGGCTTCAAAGTACTCCTGACGGAGGAAAAGCCGGCCCCGGCCGTGGGGGAAAAGCTCAGGTTACTCTCCCGGTCGGTTGCGCTGGAAACCGGCGGGCACACCGCGTCGGCGTTCTCCTGCGGTTTCGCCGTCAAGAGCCCGGGGCTGCCGCGCACCGCCCCGCTCATGAAAGCCCTTAAGGAAAGGGGCATACCCGTTTTCAGCGAAATAGAGACGGCCCTGGCTTTTTCGCCCGCGGCACTCCTGGCCGTGACCGGGACGAACGGCAAGACCACTACAACCATACTGCTGGGGCTCCTTATCAAGGAGGCCCTGCGCCGCCGCGGGGGCTCCGCGCTGGTCTGCGGCAACGTGGGAGTACCAGCCTCGGCCGTTGCGGGGGGGGGCAGGCCCCGGCGACGCCCTGGTGATGGAAGTTTCAAGCTACCAGCTCGAAGACAGTTCCTTCCTGGCGCCTTCGGTCTCATGCCTTCTCAATGTTACGCCCGACCATCTGGACCACCACGGCGGCATGGCCGCCTACGTCAGGGCAAAGACCCGGGTGTTTAAATTCCAGAAACCCTCCGATACCTGCGTCTTCAACTACGAGGACAAGTACTGCAGACGCCTGGCCGCCGGCTGCCCGTCGAAGGTCCTTTTCTTTTCCTCCCGCCGCGAAGGGGGCCGGCTCGACGCCTGGCATTCGGGAGGCAGGCTGCATTTCCGTGCCCGCGGCAGCGAATTTTCGGTCCGGCCGCCGGAACTGCCGGGCGCCCACAACCTTGAAAACGCCATGTGCGCCGGGCTCATGGCCCTGTCCGCGGGAGCCGTGCCGTCGGACCTTAAGAAGGTTTTTGCAGCCTTCAAGGGTGTTGAACACCGCATAGAAACGGCCGCGAAGAAGCGCGGCGTACTCTTCATAAACGACTCCAAGGCCACCAACGTAGATTCCACCCTGGTGGCGCTGAAAGCCCTGGGCGGCAGGAAGAACATATGGCTGGTGCTGGGCGGGCTGGATAAGGGCGTGCCGTACTCCCCGCTTATTCCCCTGATAAAAAAAAGCGTCAAAGCCGTCCTGACCATAGGCTCGGCGGCGCCGGTGATAGAGCGCGGACTATCGGGCGCCTGCCCCATGATCCCTTCGCGGACGATGCAGCGGGCCTGCCGTTCTATACTCAAGCTCGCGTCGCCGGGGGACACGGCTCTTTTCTCCCCGGCCTGCGCCTCCTTCGACCAGTTCAAGGACTACGAGGACCGCGGACGCAGGTTCAAAGCTTTCGTTAAGAAACTTAAATAAAGGCCGCGGGCCGCTTTCCCGAATTATGGATTTCGCAGCAAAACGCAAAAAACCGCATTACAATGTGCTGACCAACCGCGGCCTGAAGCACATGGACTACTCTTTTTTCTTCATCATCTTTTTCCTGCTGATGATAGGCCTTGTGTCGCTGTACTCCGCAAGCGCCCTCTACGCCTCGAACAAGGGCTTTGACTCCCTCTATTACGCCAGGAAACAGGCTTTTTACATGCTGTTGGGCTTCGGCTTCATGCTGGCGGCGGCCAGGGTAGACCTGGAAAAGATCCGCCCTTACATCAAACCGCTGCTTGTCGCGGCCGCCTTTATGCTGGGCGTTACGCTCCTCATGCACCCTGTGGCGCACGTGCGCCGCTGGATACCGCTGGGACCCCTGAAACTGCAGATGAGCGAATTCGTGAAGCCCCTGCTGGTACTTTACCTCGCGGATTTCTGCGACCGTAACGCGAGCCATATCCCCTCGGACTGGCGCCTGCTGCTAAAGCCGTTCTGCGCGGCGCTCGTCGTATTCGTACTGATAGCCGCGGAGCCCGACCTGGGAACGCCGACGCTCCTTTTCTTCGTGACGCTGGCTGTTTTCCTCACCGCCGGAATGAGGGCACGCTACATGCTGGCGCCGGTGGCAGCGCTCCTGCCTGTCTTCGTTATAGAACTGCTGCGACACCCTTACCGCCTGGCGCGGCTTAAGAACTTCCTCCAGCCCTGGCAGGACGCTTCGGGCACCGGATACCAGCTTGTGCAGTCGCTGCTCGCCGTGGGCTCCGGCGGCTGGTTCGGCAAAGGCCCGGGGGCTTCACAGATAAAGCTGATGTACCTCCCGGAACCGCATACGGATTTCATATTCCCCGTCATAGCGGAGGAAATGGGGCTCGTGGGCGGTCTTATCATCACCGGGCTTTTCGTAGGGCTGCTGATAAAGGGCGCGCGCATAGCCCGCAACGCCCCGGACCTGTACACCTCGCTGGCGGCTTTCGGCCTCACGCTGGTAATAACCCTGCAGGCTTTCTTTAACCTTTCGATGGCCATAGGGCTGATCCCCACCAAGGGCATACCGCTTCCTTTCTTCTCGTACGGCGGTTCCTCCATACTGGCCTCAATGATCATGGTGGGGATCATACTTAACATTTCGGCGCACAGGAGCACCCACGGATGAAAAAGAACAAAAGGGCCGTCATAGCCTCCGGCGGCACCGGCGGTCATTTCTACCCGGGTTTCGCCCTGGCCCAGGAGCTGCGCTCGCGGGGCTGGCAGATACTGTTCCTCGTAAAGAAGGACGATATCGCCAGGCCGGCACTGGAGGACGCAGATCTTCCTTACGCCGAACTGGACATGGTCTCGCTGCCGCGCGGCCTGAACCCGCTCTCCCACCTGGCCTTCGCGGTAAAATTCGTAAAGTCGTTCGCGCTCTCGCGCAGGATAATGAAGGATTACCGGCCCGACGCCGTTATCGGCACCGGGAGCTATGTGGCCTTCCCCGCGGTGCTGGCGGCGCGTCTCTCCGGAGTCCGGGCCTACATACACGAGTCCAACGCCAAATTCGGGATAGGCAACTACCTGTCCGGTTTTTTCTGTTCCGGCGCCGCCCTCGGCCTGCCCGCGCGAAACAACCCTTTCGCGGCAAGATCCGTTCTCACCGGCACGCCCATACGCGAAGCCTTCTCAAGGATGCCGGGCAGGGACGCCGCGCGCGCCGCGCTGGGCCTCGCGCCCGGTAAATTCACGGCCCTGGTTTTCGGCGGCAGCCAGGGAGCCAGGCGCCTGAACAGCGCTTTTGTGAACGCGCTAAAATCGCTCAAGGGCGACATGCAGGCCATACACCTGACGGGGCGCAACAATTTCAAGGCCGTCAAGGACGCCTACGCGGACGCGGGGCTGCTGGATCTGCCGGGGGTAAAAGTGTTCGACTACCGCGAGGATATGCCCGAGCTTTACGCGGCGGCCGACCTTGTGCTGTCGCGCTCGGGAGCCAGCACGGTGGCTGAACTGGTCCACCTGGCCAAGCCTTCCCTGCTGGTGCCGCTGCCGGGTTCCGCGGGGGGACACCAGGAGGCCAACGCCATGGTCCTGGCCTCGGCCGGCGCCGGAGCCTGCCTGAAGGAAGGCCCCGACTTCGACCCCGGGCTTGCCGCGGCCCTGCGCGGCTTCATGGAAAACCCGGAAAAGACAGCCGCGATGGAATTGAATTTTAAAAATACCGGCATACCCGACGGCCTTAAAGCCGCCGCGGCCCTTGCCGACCTGATAGAAGGAGCCTGGAATGGAAATCGATAAAGACGCGGTGTGGGTCAAGTTCGCCGTGATGCAGAAATTCATGAGCGACGTTTTCAGGGGCCTGGGCGTTCCTCCGGCGGACGCCGCCGTCTGCGCCGAAGTGCTGATAACGGCGGACAAGCTCGGCTTCGACTCCCACGGCGTCTCCCGTCTGAAACCTATCTACTACGACCGCATAAAGCAGGGGATACAGTTCGCCAGGACGAAATTTAAAATATTGCGCCAGACCCCGACCACCGCCGTGATAGACGGCGGGCACGGGATGGGCCAGGTGATAGCCCGCCGAGCCATGGAGCTCGCCATTAAGAAAGCTAAACGCTACGGCCTGGGGATGACCGTGGTACGCAACTCCACTCATTACGGCATGGCCGGCGCCCACGCCCTGCTGGCCTCCCGCGCCGGCATGATAGGCGTGACCGGCACGAACGCGCGCCCCTCCGTGGCGCCGACCTTCGGTGTGGAGAACATGCTGGGCACCAACCCCCTGACCTTCGCCATACCCACGGACGAAAAATTTCCTTTCCTGCTGGACTGCGCCACTTCCACCACTCAGCGCGGCAAGATAGAGGTTTATGCCAAGCTGGGCAGGAAAATGCCGGAGGGCTGGGTCATAGACAGGAATGGCCGCTCCAAGACAGACCCCTCCGAAGTTCTCGTCGACCTGACCAGCGGCGCGGCGGCACTGACCCCGCTGGGCGGGGCGGGGGAAGACATGGCCGGCTACAAGGGCTACGGCTACTGCACCGTTGTAGAGATACTCTCGGCCGCACTGCAGCAGGGAGCGTTCCTGAACATGCTGACCGGGTCGGAGAACGGGAAAAAAGTCCCGTACAGGCTCGGCCATTTCTTCCTGGCGATAGACATAAAGGCTTTTACGCGGCTGGCCTCGTTCAAAAAAACCGCCGGCACCATACTGCGCCAGCTGCGCTCTTCGAGGAAAATGCCCGGAGCCAGGAGGATATACACCGCGGGAGAGAAGGAATACCTGACCTGGCTGGCGCGCGAAAAACGCGGCGTACCGGTCAACCGCGAAACCCAGCGCGAGATGATAGCCATGCGCGACGAACTGGGACTCACGCAGTACAAATTCGGCTTCTAAAGCGCAAACCCTCGACGCGGGGACATTTGCTCTACTGGCTGCGGGCCGCAACGGCCCGTCCAGCCCCCGCGTATCGCACCCTGATATTCCCGATAGTACCCAAAGTACCCATACGGGCCTGGGCCTTAGGATTTTGAGATCGTAGGTCCGCGGGCTGTTGTCATTCTTTTCGCCGCGCTGTATAACATACACGGAAATTGACGTCCCGGTTACAGGGAGGACTTATGAGGAACCTGGTAAAAACGACCCTTAGTTTAGCGGCAGCCGCCATCATACTCCCGGCGCTCTCTTTCGCCGGAGGCAGGAGCATATACGGCGAAGACAACCGCACGGAGTATTTTTCCGCCTCAGCCGGAGTTAAAGCTCTTTCCGACTCCGTAGTTTCCTTCTGGAAGTCCGCTTCCCTTGAAACGCAGGCCTCCGGAGAAATAAAGCTTCAGACCGTTAAATTCGGCGACCGGCTCAATCTCTGCGCCGGGGAAAAATTCCGCGAACAGCCCATAGGCGCGTTCTGCTCCGGCTCCCTGGTCGGAGAGGACCTGGTGATGACCGCAGGCCACTGCGTAAAGACGGAGGAAGACTGCAAGAACACCAAGATGGTTTTCGGTTTCGCGGTAAAGACGGCTGGCGGCGAAGCGACGACCTCCGTGCCGGCAGGCGAAGTTTACGGCTGCGCCAGGATAGTAAAACGCTTCCTCGGCGGCGAGCCCGGTTCGGTCAACCCCGCCGGCCAGACGCTCGGCCCCGACTTCGCTCTGGTCCAATTGGACCGCAAGGTAACGGGACACAAGCCCCTGCTTATCGACAGGAATTCCGCTCTTAAAAAGGGCTCCGGCGTATTCGTAATAGGCCACCCCGTGGGCCTGCCTCTCAAGATAGCGGGCTCGGCCTCCGTGCGCGACTTCTCCAAGATCGGCTATTTCACCACCAACCTGGACACCTTCGGCGGGAACTCGGGCTCGCCCGTGTTCAACGCTAAAAACAACCTGGTAGAGGGGATACTGGTGCGCGGCGACAACGACTTCAACGTCACCGCCGACGGCTGCAGGACCATGGCCACCTACGCGCAGACGGGCGGGCGCGGGGAGGACGTGACGAAGATCGCGGCCCTGTCCGAATTCATCCCCGTACTTTCAGGGCGCGAAGCGCCGGCTAAAACGGCGGGCGCGGACGGAACTGTGGGCATGGATTCGAGCGGGCTGCAGAGCCTGGACCTGACCCCCTCGAGGACCGTCAGCTTCGACTGAACGCCTCAAACGGCGTTCACAAAGACTCCCGGGACCGACCCCCGGGAGTTTTTTTTGCGCACGGTTCCGGGTCCTGCGCCGGATGACCACCCGCGCATACCGGGGACGCTTGTGTTTACAAAGAATCGTATGATATAATTTTAGCGGTTAAGCGGGGGGCGTTTTATTCCGCGTCAGGTTTAAAACGAACAAATATTCAGTAAATTCCAGCCATTTCGAAGAAAGTTGAGGAACTGCCATGACAAAAAAAATATTCCTGATAGCGGCTCTCGCCGTTGTGCTCTCGCCCGCCGGACGGGTGCTGGCGCAGTTCGGGCCGACCGTGGCGACCTGGAACGACACTTCGGGAGGCTACCTCTGGAGCAGCTCTGACAACTGGCTCGGAGGCAACGTGCCCGAGCCCGGTTCCGCGCTGACATTCATCGGCTCTTACAACATTTTCACTAACAACAATTTTGCCCCTGGCACCTCTTTCGCCGGCATAGCTTACAATCCCGAATCCGCCCCCTTGGCGACCATAGGCAATGCCCTTACACTGACCGGCAGGGGAGAAAACACAGTAACCGGGCAATGGGCTATTCTTGACAATTCCACGGGAAGCCAGGCTATATACAACGATCTAATCCTGGACGGCAGCCTTACCATAGAGAAGAATTCCAGCGAAGGCACTCTGTATTTATACGGCGACATTGTCAACGACGGCGCGCAGACGCTGACCGTAACGGACGGCTCGGTGCATGGTAACGGCGGCGACGTATACATTGGCGGTGCCATAAGCGGTTCCGGCGCCCTGACCAAGACAGGGGCAGAAGGCAGCACCCTTTACCTGGCCGGCGCGAACACCTATACCGGCGAAACAACTGTCTCAAATTCCGGTTACGGCTCGGGTCCCGGCGCCAACAACGGCGGGATCATAAATATCAGCAACGCCTCGGCCCTCGGCTCCACGGCCGCCGGCACCACGGTGGAGATCGGCGCGACCCTGGAGATACAGAATAATATAGCCGTAGGCGACGAAGCCCTGAATCTCAGCGGCAACGGCGCTTTCTCCGGAGGCGCGCTGCGCAACGTCAGCGGGGACAATAGCTGGGCCGGCCAGATAACCCTTGACCACGCGGCCAGGATAAATTCAGACTCAGGCATCCTCACTCTCACCGGCGGGATTACCGGCTCGCACGCCCTAACGTTCGGCGGGGCGGGGGATATACTCGTCGAAAGCGACATAGCCACAGGCGCCGGCTCACTCACAAAAGACGGCAGCGGGATCCTGGCCTTGGGCGCCTATAACACCTACACAGGTTCCACCACTATAAACGACGGCACGGTCATCATCAGCTCCATCAGGAACGTCGGCGCGGCTGCCAGCTCCCTCGGCGCCCCGACCCTCGTCAGCAACGGCACCATCTCCCTCGGCGCGGCCACGCTCAAATACGCCGGCACCGGCAACACGACTAACCGCGTCATAGATCTTTCCGCCGATGGCGGCACCGCGGCCATAGACCAGTCCGGCACCGGCCTGTTGAAGTTCACCAGCGATCTCACCTCCACCGGAGCGGGCAGCAAGACGCTGCTCCTTACCGGCTCCACCAGAGGCACCGGGGAGATCAGCGGCGCGATCGTGGATAACAGCAGTACCAATAAGACATCATTAAAGAAGGAAGGCACCGGCACCTGGACCCTTTCCGGGGCCAACACCTACACCGGGGCCACCACTGTAAGCGACGGCACCCTCATTTTAAACACCGATCTCACGGACTCCTCCGACCTTAATTTCGACAGCACCGGCACCGGCGGCCATGGCGGCCTGGCCATACTGGGCGAAGGCCACACCATAACCGCGGGCATCACAAATACCTCCGGGACCAACGAGACCGGGAACCTGACTTTCGAGGGGAACGGCACCGTAAACGGAAATATCGGCTCGGACATAAGCGGGCTCTACACCGTCAACGCCGCGGGCGTCGCGGGAACTACCGTAACCATCAACGGCGAAGTTTACGCCGCCGACATGTCGGTAGGAGCCGGGACCCTGGACCTGGACGGCACTTTCCACAACACGTACGAACCGACGACGCTGAAGTTCCTGGCCGACGGCTTTGTGATCCTGGAGGATACTCACTCCATAGAGCACAATATAACCACCGCCAATGACGGCGAGGGCACGCTGAGCTTCAAAGGCAGCGGTTCTGTCCTTGGAACCATCGGCGCGGCTGACGCATATCTTAAGGCGATAACCGTTGTCCAGAACTCCAACAGCGTAAATTTAGATAACTCCGTTTATGTTAACACTCTCGCCTTCGGACCAGAGACCGAGGGCGTGGACGCGACCGTAACCTTCGGCTCCGACGCCCATATCGGGCAGGGCGCAGCCGGCCAGGGCATCACCACGCAATGGAACGGTTATGGGATAGTAGCGTTCAACGGCGACGCCACTGTTAACGGTGACATAGGGTCGGATACCGCCGGTATTTGGAAGATCCACCTTGGGACGGCTGACAAAACCCTGAATCTGCAGGGAGACACCTTTGTTGAAACCGACGAAGACGGTGGGGGCATCTATTTTAACAACACCGGCCAGACTATTAATGTCGCGGCCGATAAGTCTGTCACCGCCGATCTTCACAATGCCTCCGGCTTTAACGGGGAAGGAACGCTTATATTCCTCGGTTCCTCTACATACAACGGGGGAATTGGCGATAGCATTAACTCACTGAATAACGTCAATATTAGCGGCATTGCCGGCACTACCGTCACGATAAACGGCAATATTTATTCCGACGACGTAACGGTAGGCGCGGGTAACCTGCTGCTGAACGGCAACCTGACCTCGCGGACCATAGACACGCTTGTTTTCGCGGGTGACGGTTATGTAACCCTGGCGGACGGGCATACCATCAGCGCGAACGTAGCCACTGAAAACGACCATACCGGTACCCTTAATTTCTCAGGTGACGGAACCGTCAACGGCAGCATCGGGAACCCCAGTTACGGCCTCAATGACGTCAATCTCCTTGGCGTAACCGGCACCTCGGTGACGGTCAACGGCGACCTTTACGCCTACGACGTTTCTATCGGCGGCGGCAAGCTGCTGATGAACGGGAACCTGACCTCCAACCTCCTGCGCACGGTTAACTTTGCCGAAACGGGCGGAGAACTTATACTGGCCGACGGGCATACCATACGCTCCAACATCACCACCGCCCATGACGGCGGCGGCACGCTCACCTTCGAAGGCGACGGCAGCGTTTACGGAAATATCGGCGCCGGCGAGGAACCGCCGCCTCCCCCTGTCTCCGGTCTGAACCGCACCAGGAGAGAAACCTCCCCGGTCTACGTCGAAGCCATCAATGCCGCGCTGGGCGGATACGCCGTAGATCTGCATGGAGATGTCTACTCCAATACGCTTAACTTCACCGGAGCCGGCGACGACAGCACGGTCTCGTTCTTCGGGGACGCGCACATCGGCCAAGGCGCAGCCGGCCAAGGCATCACAACGGCATCGGACAACCGCGGCATCGTTGTTTTCGGCCAGGACGCCACCATTAACGGGACTACAGGCGCCGCGGACAAACGCCTTGCAGGAATACAGCTCGGCGGGAACCAGGCCACCTTTAACGGCGACGTGTATACGGGCCAGCTGGGTTTCGACTCCGCAGCCACCTCGCTCTCATCCGCCACGTTCAATGCGGGCGCTTTCATAGGAACGGGCGGTATTGTAACCGCGAATGACAAGTACGGGATAGTTAATTTCAACGCCAACGGCACCGTCGGCGGGCAGATAGGCGGCGTGGGGTATGCCCTTTCAGAGATAAACGCCATGGGCATAGCCGGCACCACGGTGACCATCCACGGCGATGTTTACGCCTCCGATATGTCCGTGGGAGCCGGGACGCTGGACCTGGACGGGACTTTCCGCAACGTGGCCGAACCCACGACGCTGAAATTCACCGCCGACGGCACGGTTATCCTTGAGGACGGCCACGCCATCGAGCACAATGTCACCACCGCGAACGACGGCGAGGGCACGCTGAGCTTCAATGGCGACGGCACTGTACTCGGGACCATCGGCGCCGCGGACGCTTATCTCAAGACGATAACCGTCGCCCAGAACGGCACAGAAGGGAACAAAAACGTATTGCTTAACGGGGAAGTGTACACCAACAGCTTAAACTTCGGCCCGGATACCGGAGGCTACTATGACACTATAGTAACCTTCGGCTCCGACGCGCATATCGGCCAGGGCGGAGCCGGACATGGCATCACTACGCAATGGCCCGGGTGGGGGATAGTCGCGTTCAACGGCGACGCCACCGTTAACGGCGATATAGGGTCAAGCGGCGCCGGCATCTGGAAGATACTCCTTAACACGGCTGACAAAACGCTGGACCTGCAGGGAAACACCTTTGTTGAAAGCGACGAAGACGGGGGGGGTATCTATTTTAACAACACCGGCCAGACCATTAATGTCGCGGCGGGGAAGAATGTCACCGCCGATCTGTATAATAATAGCGACATTGACGGAGAAGGCACTCTTATATTCCTTGGTTCTTCAACATACAACGGGATAATCGGCACAGACAGCATCCACGGCTCGCTGGCTGACGTCAACATTACCGGCATTGCAGGAACCACGGTAACGATAAACGGGAACATTCATTCCGACGACGTTACGGTAGGCGCGGGGAACCTGCTGCTGAACGGCGACCTTACCTCGCGTACGGCCAAAACGCTGACCTACACGGACGACGGTTATGTGACCCTGGCTAACGGTCATACCATCAACTCGAACATAGCCACGGATATTGACGGCCAGGGCACCCTCAGCTTCGAGGGCAATGGCACGGTCAACGGCAATATCGGGGGAGAAGACTACGCGCTTAAGGACGTAAACCTCCTGGGCGTAACCGGCACCTCGGTGACGGTCAACGGCGACCTTTACGCCTACGACGTCGCTATCGGCAGCGGGCAGATGCTGATGAACGGGAACCTGACCACCACGCTGCTCCGCACGGTGAATTTCGCCCAGCCGGGCGGCGAGCTCATACTGGCGGACGGGCACACCATAACCTCCAATATCACCACCTCTAACGACGGCGAGGGCACGCTCACCTTCGAGGGCACGGGCTCAGTAAGCGGGAATATAGGCATTGACGAGGAACTCCCGTCCGGCGGCCCGATGAACCGCGGCCACGTATTAACGGACCCGCGCTATATTAAGGAGATAAATGTAGCGAAGAACGGCATAGGAGACAGCCTGTACGGCGATGTTTACACTGACGCGGTCCACTTCACCGAAGAAGGTTCCGGCTCCGTAATTGCATTCTACGGCGATGCCAGCATAGGCCAGGGAGGCGCCGGCCACGGCATCACTACGGTCAATGACGGCAACGACATAGTCGCTTTCGACCATAACGCCACCGTTAACGGCCAGACAGGCGCGGCGGACACCAGCCTCGGCCTGATACAACTTGGCGGGGACCAGGCCACATTCAACGGCGACGTTTATACCGAACAGTTAGCCTTCAGGAGCGCTCCCGCGGGCTCCTCGGCCACCTTCAATGGCGGCGCTTTCATAGGAACGGGCGGCATCGCGACAAATACGGACGGCATCGGCATAGTCAATTTCAGCACCAATGCCGTTGTTGCCGGGCAGATAGGCAGCGACGTCCGGGCGCTCTCCGAGGTCAACGCCTTGGGAGTAGCCGGAACCACGGTAACCATCAATGGCGACGTCTACGCCTACGATATGGCCGTGGGAGCCGGGACCATCGACCTGGACGGGACTTTCCGCAGCGTGAACGAACCTACGACTCTCAAGTTCCTGGCCGACGGCAAGGTTATTCTTGAGGACGGCCACGCCATCGAACATAATGTCACCACGTACAATAACGGCGAAGGCACGCTGGAATTCATGGGCGACGGAACGGTGTACGGGAATGTCGGCTCACCAATGGTCGTTGACAGTAGCCCGATGCAGCGCCAGCCCGAAGAAGACCCTACCCCCAAGTACCTGAAGGCGATAAACGTCGCGCAGGACAGCAATATGGTCCGCTTCATGGGTGATGTTTACGCGAACAGCCTGAATTTCGGGGCTAACCCCGAAACGGAAGAAGGCGGCGCCGTCGTCAGGATAGACGGCTACGCCAGCATCGGCCAGGCCGCGGACGACCTCCTTACCATGGGCCGCCTGGGAAGCTCGGGCCGTATCATCGCTCCCGCCATTAACAGGCTGGTCTCCGGTGGCGATAACGGCGCAGCCATTACCACAGCCTGGGACGACCACGGCAACGTTTATTTCGACAGCAATACCCTAATAGACGGGCAGATAGGCGCGGACGGCTTAGCCCTTCATAAAGTTGATTTCCAGGGCAATGCCACCACTACGGCCACGGTCAACGGCGACATCTACGCCTACGACGTCACGGTCGGAAACGGCCACCTGCTGCTGAACGGCAGCCTTACTTCGCCTTCGGAGGAGACGCTTATCTTCACGGGTGACGGCACCGTTACGGTGACCGACGGGCACGACATCAACACCAATGTCGAAAGCGTGTACGACAATAATGGCACGCTTGTGTTCCTGGGCACATCGACCGTCAACGGTTATATAGGTTACGCGACCTGGTATCCCATTAAGGACGTCAAGATCGGCGACGGCGAAACCGCCGGCGGGCTCGTAACGATAAACGGCGACATCAAGGCGTATACCACCACGGTGGACAGCGGAGCCACGCTCAAGCTGACCGCCGACCGGAAAATCACCGGAGACCTTTCCCTGCTTAACACCCTTGGGGAAGATTATAAAGGCGGAACGCTGGACCTCGAAGGGAGCACGCTCACCCTCGCGGGCGCTTTCACCCAGGCTACGGCGAGCGCCACCATCGCCGCCAACATACTGCATAGCGACAGTTACGGACGCATAGTCCAGACAGGATCCGCTACCATCACCGCGGGGAACCTGGCGATCACGGTGGGAGGCTATGTGCGCAACAACACCACGTTCACCATCGTCAACGCTGATGAGGGAACTGGAGTTGACGCTTCGGCCCTTGCCATAACCCACAACAGCGCCATACTGGGCTTTACGGGGATAGGCTCCGGCACGGAGGACCTCGAGGTTCTCGCCACCCGCGTCAACACTTACGACACCTTCGCCGCCGATCCGAACGCCGCGGCGGCAGGGGCGGCTCTTGAGTCGGCCGGCGGTACGGCTACAGGCGACATGCTCGCCATCCTGGACCTCCTCGACACCATGCCGGGCTCGGACCTCACAAAGGCGCTTGGCACGCTGGTCCCCGACACCAACGGCTCGGCCATGGAGGTCACCAAGCTGGCGCTGGGCCAGTTCACCGGCGCCATCACGGCCCACCAGGAAGCCCTGAGGACCGGGGTAGCCACGGGCTCCGACATGAAGAACGGGCTCGCCGTCTGGACGCAGGGCTACGGCAGCTACATGGACCAGAGCCAGAGGGAACTGTCGAACGGCTACAAAGCCACCGTCTGGGGCACGGCCTTCGGCCTTGACCTCCCGGTCTCCGACTCCTTCAGCGCTGGCATAGCCTACGGCTTAACCCGGGGCACGGTGCGCGGCAGGGACAACTCGAACCTGAACGCCATCGACTCCAACCAGTGGACTCTCTACGGCACCTACGCCGCAGACTCCTTCTACCTGGACCTGTCAGGCGCTTACGCCCGCAACACTTACGACGCCTCCCGCAAGATAGTGGTAGGCCCGATCACCCGGACGGCCTCGGCCAACCACTCCGGCGCACAGTATTCCGGTTACGCCGAAGGCGGTTATGCTATCAACTACGGCAAGACCAGCCTTACGCCCCTGGCCTCGATACAGTACCAGCGCCTGCAGATGAATAAGTACACCGAAACGGGCGCGGATTCGCTGGACCTGACCGTAAGCCACAAGGATTACAACTTCGCCCAGACAGGCGCGGGGTTGAAGTTCGGCGGCACGGTGGACACGAAGCTCGGGAAACTCCTGCCCGAACTGCGCGGCATGTGCCTGTACGATTGGACCGGGAACTCCCAGAGACTCGTCTCCACCTTTAACGGCGGCGGCGCGTCCTTCAACTCCACCGGTTTCGAACCCGCCAAGTTGAGCTGGGACCTCGGCGCGAAGCTGACGCTGTTCGCCAAGCACGACATAACCATAGCGCTGAACTACGACGTGGAGCTGAAGCAGGACTTCCACGCGCAGAACGGTTATGTCAATGCGAAGTACCGTTTCTAAGCTGATCGGCGCGGCCTTATCGGGCATTGCCCTTTCAGGCTGCGCCGCGCGGTACGGGCTCTTAGCGCAGGCGCCCGGCTTCGAAAGATCTTTCATAAGCGCGGGGCGTTTCACGCTTACCTCTTACTCCCGGTTCTCAAAACCCGGGGAGCCGGTACGCGTCTATATAGAAGGCGACGGGCGGGCCTGGGTATCGCGAACGCGCCTGTCGGATAACCCAACACCGGCCGAGCCCCTGGTTATGGAGCTTGCAGCCCGGGACCCCGCCGCGAACGTGGCTTACATAGCGAGGCCCGGGCAGTATACGGCCACGGGAGCCCCCGGCTGCGACGCCTCGTACTGGGACAACAGGCGGTTCTCCGAAGAGGTCATAGCCGCGGTCAATTCGGCGGTGGACGCCGTACTGAAACGGTCCGGCTCGGATAAAATCGAGCTGGTGGGCTATTCGGGAGGGGGGGCGGTAGCCGTACTGGTAGCGGCAAGGCGGGGCGACATTATAAGCCTCAGGACCCTGGCGGGGAACCTGGACCCCGAAGCGGTCAACAAGTACCATAAGGTAAGCCCGCTTGAAGGTTCGCTCAACCCCATGGATTACGCGGAAAAGATAAAGGATATACCGCAGCGTCATTTTGTCGGTTCCAAAGATAAAGTAGTGCCGCCGTTCGTAGCCCGCTCTTTCTCTGAAAGGGAGGGGGACGGCGGGCAGGAGCGGATAACGGTAGTTGAAGGGGCCGCGCATTCAAAAGGCTGGCTGGAGAACTGGGAAAGGCTGCTCTCGGTACCGGTTTCAGCCGGCGGTTCAAAATAAAATTTTAAAATTATGAATTCCTCTTTCAAAGGCGGACAAGGACTTAGCGCTGAAGCGCGAACTTTCCTTATAATACTCGCTTTGCTGGCCTGCCCCGCGCTGGTTTTCGCCGCGCCCGCGGCAGTTCCGGCCGTACCCGCAACAGCGCCGGCTGTTGCCCAGCCAAAACCCGCTTCACCGGCTCCCGCGGCCGCGGCGGTCAGCGCCATCACCGAAGCCGCAGTCAGGGGCGGAGTGCTTACCTGCGCGAAGCGCATTGAACAGGTGGCCAAATACCTTACCGGCGGAACGCAGAGCGGCGCTTTCCTTTTCATGCCGGCAAAGCAGCCGGACCAGGGCGTTTTTTCAGCCTCCTTTGAAATACAGAGCGCCGGCTCGCCCATCTATGCCAGCGCCTCCTTCTCCCCCGTATCAGGCGGGGCCTGCGAAGCCGTTTACGACGCGGTGGAGTATTCCACCCGCGCCTGCGCCGAAGTACAGCGAACCACTTTTCAGTCAGCCAAGCCCGCAACCCCGGTAAAAAAAGACATCGGAGTACTAAATGCCGGGCCCGTCAAGATATTCTTCATGCCCGCAGGCGGCGGCTGCGTAGTCATCAGGAAGGAAGTAATAAACTAACCAGAGGATCAAAAGGAAACAAATGAAACCCCATCCCTTCAACCTGCACAAAGTATCGGCGGCCATATTGGCCCTCGCGACATTCGCGGCGGCTCCGGCGCTCGCCATAACGACCATTGCATACAACGATTCCATCATACTTAGCGCGGATACGGACCAGCTGCAGCCGGGGTCCGAATATCTTGCCATCGATGTAAGCGGTGTAACCCCATTTTACACGACTTCAGACCACACTTACCTGCAGGCCGCAACTACGGATGTGGACGGGACGTTAAACGTATACGGCAACATCGTCTCGAACGGAATAAACAACGGCGGCGACGGCATATCCAACGCGGGCTCCATCAGCGGCGTAAACAACCTGACCTCCACCGGCAGCACAACGCTGGGCAACGCCACTAACGACCAGACCACGGTAAGCGGCAACCTGGACGTGGACAACGGCCTCGACGTGATCGGGGGGATTACAAATAACAATAACGGCATAACCAGCGTGGGCGCCATCACCGGCGCCACCAGCATCACCGCCGCCGGCTTCAGTAACCTTATCCTCAATACTGCTTCCGATGCGGCTATCAAGGTAAATACAGACGGGCTAACAGCCAACGAGTCTTTCATCGTTGATGTCGGCGGATCGGGCGGAGCGGCTGTCCCCTCCACAATAACCACCATACAGTCGAACGAAAACAGCACCGTCCTTACCAACAGCGCGGCCAGCCTCACCGTGGGCGGCGCCAGCCAGGCTAACGCCATTTCACTGAACAGCGCTGTCAATAACCTTGTCGCCGCGACATCCAACACAATGTCGGTCACCGGCGGCTCCGCCGTTACCACCACAGCCACCCAGGTTAAAGCTCTGACCGCGGATGGAAGGGGTCTTACGGTCACCAATGGCGGCGCGGTTTCCCTTACGGGAGTATCCTCCGCCGGCCTGAATGTCGACGCTGCTGGCGACACCGTGACCCTATTGAACGACGTGAACGGCGGGCATGGCCTGACCATCGACGCGGCCGTTACCACCCTGACCGGCGGCACTCATTCTTCCAGCCTGACGCTCCAGGACGCCAGCGCGACCCTTGCGGTAGGCACGGCTTCCTCCGGTGAAGTCCAGGTTATCAACGCCACCAATGTCGGGGGCGTCACCAGCGTAGCCATCGGCGGAGCCACTGATTCCTCGAACCTGATCGAGGCCAATGCCACCACCGGCACTAACGATATCGAAGCGAAATACAACTATATGGGTGTCAATACGGCCAATTCCGTAAACACTATCGGCAATGCCGGCACTTCGGTCAACACCGTTACCGGTTTAAGCAACAACATGACCGCCACGGCCAGTAATACCCTGATGGCGCCCATGACCGTCATAGGGGACAAACCCACCTATAACGAATCCTCGGACGCCATAGAGGTTGTGGACGGCTCCGGCGTCAGCATTAAGAGCGTGGTGGACGAATACGGCGACGGCGGCGACATCACGCTGAACGCCGAGCGCAATACCGTCTCGGCCGGCACATCGAACCTCATAGAGTCGGACCACACCAACACCATCTACGCGGCCGACCTCAACACCATCACCTCGGACGGCGACAACGCCATCTACGCCGCCAACACCAACACCATCGCGAGCGGGATCAGCAATACCCTGAGCTCCAACCTGAACGTGATGGGGAACGGCATAAACTACGCCGATTCTACCGACGCCATCCGCGTGACGGGCGGCACCGGCGTGGACATCAAGGGCGGGGACAATACGATGACCGCGGACGGCAACAACCGGATCGTTTCGGGCTGGGAAAATTATCTCGGCGCCGACGCGTACAACGTGATGGAGGCGGGCGCTAACGCGGTTTACGCCTACCATTCCGACGAAGTCCCTTTTTCCGGGAACAATCTCCTTTACGCCGAGGACGCCAACAACCTGGTATCCGGTTACACCTTTATCGGAAACAGCATGGTGGACTACGCGGACGCTACCGACGCCATGCAGGTAACCGCCGGCGCCGGCGTGGACGTCAAGGCCACCGACGCCATTACGATGACCTCGGGCGTCAGCAATACGCTTAACTCCGCCCTGAACGTCATCGGCAACGGCGCCACCTACGCGGACGCTACCGACGCCATACAGGTAACCGGCGGCACCGGCGTGGATATCAAAGCCACCTCCGCCAATACTATAACCTCGGGAGTCAGCAATACGCTTAATTCCGCCCTGAACGTCATCGGGAACGACGCGACCTACGCGGACGCGACCGACGCCATACAAGTAACCGGCGGCACCGGCGTGGATATCAAGGGCAAGGACAATACCATATCGGCCGCGGCAGCCTGCGACGGTGATTCCTGCCCCGGGGGCAGCAACACCATCTCCGCCGACCTGAACAACAATATCACCGCCAGCCAGAACAATACTATTGTTTCCGAGGAAGGCGATAATTTCATCCACGCGGCGGCCGGCGCCAACGTCATGGTAGCGTCCCTTGGAAGCCCCGAACCCTCGCCGGCGAACGCGCCGAGCGCCAAGTACGGATCGATAGTTGAAAACGCCGGTGAAAACGCCATTTTAGCCGATGTGGCCAATAGGATCTACGCGCCTCTTACGGTGATAGGCAACGGCGGGGGCTCAGCCGCCGAGATACGCGTGGTCAATAATGAGGGTGGCGGCACGGTCCACGCCGCCGTAACGGGCGCGAGCGTACTGGAAGGCGGGGAAAACACCGCGAGCGCTATGACGCTGATCAACGCCGGCGAGACCGGCCCTCACGCCGAGATAGGCGCCAACGGCGGCATCACCATAGCCGAAGGTGCGGCGGGCGAAGCCTCCGCCTCCCTGACGCTTACCAACGGCTTAGGCGATACCCACGGCATGGTTGTAACCGAAGACGCGACGGTGATAAGCGGCGGCACGCATTCCACCTCTTTGAGTTTCGCCGACACCGGCGCCACCTTCCAGGACACCTATGGCGCGCCGGTGAAAGTGACGGGCGTGGCGGACGGCAAGTCCGACTACGACGCTGTCAACTTCAAACAGCTGAAGCAGGCTTTCTCGGGCATCGCCGGAGTAGCCGCGATGGCGGCCATACCGGAGCCGGCCCAGGGGGACAACTTCTCCGTGGGCATGGGCTACGGCCACTTCAAAGGCGCCAACGCCATGGCCGTCGGCTTAAAAGGCCGGGTGGGCGACAACATCACGATGTCGGCCGGCATGGGCTACGGCTCTTCGGATACCATAATCCCCAACGCGGGCTTCTCTTTCAGCTGGTAAGACGAGGTTCAAATTATGAAAAATACAGGAACGCGCGCAGTCCTTCTGATGATATTGACCGGCATGCTCTATATGCCGGCGCGGGGCAATGACCTGACCCGCCGGGTGGGCATAGGCCTCGACGGCGGAGTGGATCTTCCGGTGAGGTCTGAATACCTCACAAAAACCTTTGACCCCGACATGGCCTGGGGTTTCTGGGCCAGGACCGGGCTAAGCGAACGCTGGGGTGTAGGCATCTCTTACGATAACCTGCACTTCAAGAATTCACCGCTCCATATACAACCCCAGATGGTTAACGCATTCTACCAGCTCGGTCCCAAATCGCGCTGGAACCCTAACGTGCACGCCGGCCTTGGCATGATGACCTTTGTGAAATTCACGGAAAGTTTCCGCAAGTCCTCTTTTGCCGCTACCGCCGGCGCCGGAGCTGATTTCTTCGCCAGCCCACTCGTCTCCGTAGGTTTAAGCGTGGACTATTACCTGGCTTCGATGAGCTCTATCCACAACGATTTCCAGGTGCTGGCCGCGTCGCTGAAACTGGGTTTCTGGGTAGGCGGCCCGAAGAATAAACCCCAGCCTATCGCAGAGAAGCCGGCTGCCCCGGCGCCGGCACCCGTTGTTGCCCCGGCTCCCGAGCCCGTCGCGGCCCCTGCTCCGGCGCCCGTGCCTGCCCCGGTTGCCGCGCCCGAACCGCCTCCCGCGCCCGTAGCCCCGGCGCCGGTACTGTCGACCGATACCAAGGATTCAGGCGCCGAGGCGCCCAAGGCCGACTGGGTACTGAATTCCGTCAACTTTGAACTCAATTCCGCTGTACTCACTGCGGACGGCCGGAAGCAGCTGGACGAGATAGTGACCGCGCTGAAGGCCCGGGACACTGTACGCATGGAGATACACGGCCACACCGACAGCACCGGCGCCGATGATTACAACCTGCAGCTTTCCGAGCAGCGCGCAGCTGCGGCAAAAGCCTACCTGGTGGACCAGGGCATAGCGGCCGACAGGCTTACCAGCATAAGCCACGGCGACACAATGCCTATCGCCGACAATTCCACCCATGAGGGACGCGAAGCCAACCGCAGGATAGAATTCAAGATCCTGGACAAATAAGAGCGGCAGAAACCGCAAAAGGGCTCCCGCAGGGGGGCCCTTTTTTTGCGCCGTTTATCAGGCTAGACGCTTCACCGGCTATACGGCCCGGTCCGTTTTGACAGTTTGGGATAAAAAAAACGGGGCGGGCTGTGCTAAGCCCGCCCTCTGTGGGTCCCGACACTGCTACCGCCTCTGCCACCGCTACTCCTACCACCCCTCACTGGGACCCCGCTTCTACTTATAATATAGCCCCCAAAAACCCAAAAGTCAAGGCCCTGCGTCCGTGATCCACGAACACTCTCCTGTGCCGTATCAAGGCCTATGGCCATGCCGTAAAGCGCTATGCGCAACAGACGGCCGGGAGCTATGCTCAAGGCTATGCCAGTGCCGTAACAGGCGCCATGCGCATCAAACGGCCATCAGGCGGCCAAGGCCTTAAAATCGATTTTCACGCCCTATGGGAAGTGGTGTATAATAGTGATTCTATGGACCAAGAGCGGACAAAGGGCCTGAATAAAAGGCTCCTCTTTTTCATATATAGCGCTGCCGCGGCAGCGCTGCTAGCCGGCGCGCTGGCTATTGTGCGGATGGAGCAGTTCCGGTCCCTGACGATCAGTATTTCCGGGATCGTGCTGGCCGGGTTACTCGGCCTCCTGCTGACCCTGCTGCGCCGCACGGACCGGGGCGCGGCCAGGCAACAGGCGGAACTCAGGAGCAGCGAACGGTTCCTCTCTAGCGTCGTAGAAAACATACCGGACATGGTATTCGTGAAGGACGCCGAAAAACTGCGCTTCGTGCGGCTTAATAAAGCCGGCGAGAAATTACTGGGCCATAACCGGGAAGAGCTTTACGGGAAGAACGACTACGATTTCTTCCCGAAAGACGAGGCCGATCTTTTCATCGAGCACGACCGCAAAGTCCTGGCTTCGAAAGAACTCCTGGATATTCCCAGTGAGACAATAGAGACCGCTGCCGGTAGCAGGATACTCCATACTAAAAAAATACCGATACTGGACGAGCAGGGAATCCCCGTCTACCTGCTCGGCATCTCGGAAGACGTCACGGAACGAAGACGGGATGAAGAGCGCCTGCGGCTGGAGGCCGAGGGGCGCAAAATGCTCCTTGAACTTTACGGGAAGGTTTCCGGACTGACCGACGCCGAACTATACTCGCGCACGCTGGATATAGCGGTGGCATTGACCGGCAGCACCCTCGGCTTCCTCCACCTGGTTTCGGAAGATCAGGAAAATGTGCAGCTTACGGCCTGGAACGCCGAGGCCAGGAAGAACTGCACAGTGATCCATGCGGGCCACTATACACTGGAGAGCGCGGGCAACTGGGTGGATTGCGTGAGCGCGAAGCGGGCGGTTATCTACAACGACTACCCCGCGTCGCCGAACCGCAAAGGGATGCCCCCGGGACACCCCCGGCTTGCCAGGCTCCTGAGCGTGCCGGTGATGGAGAACGGAAAGACAAAAAAGATATTCGGCGTGGGGAACAAGGCCTCGGACTATACCGACTACGACGCGGAACAGGTCCAGATCGTAGCCAATTATCTCCTCAAAATAATGAACCAGCGGCGCGCGGAGCGTGCGCTGAAAGCGAGCGAAACCCGCTATGCGATTACCGTCTCCGCCGTAAACGAAGGGTTTTGGGACTGGGACGTTACCACCGGCGGCGCTTTTTTCAGCCCTATCTACTATGCCCTGCTCGGCTGCGAAGACAAAGAATTCCCGGCCAATTACACTTCCTGGCGTCAGCTCGTCCATACGGAGGACATAGAACGCGTTGAAAAGGTTTTGCAGGAAGCCATAGCGAAAAGCGGCATTTTCGCCGTAGAACTCCGCATGAAGATAAGAACCGGAGAGTGGCGCTGGTTCGTTATACGCGGCAAAGCTGTAGAACATAATGCACAGGGCCATGCGCTGAGGATGGTAGGCACGCTGACCGACATCACTGAGCGCAAGACGACCGAAGTTTACCGCCAGCTTTCCCTCACGGTTCTGGGTATCATAAACTCCAATTCCGAATTCCGGGATTCGATGGACCGGATCCTGACCGCCATACAGCAGGTTACGGGCGCGGACGCGGCCGGCATCCGGCTCCGCGAAAACGGAGACTTTCCTTATTTCGCGCAGCGCGGCTTCCCCTCGGACTTCCTTCGCACCGAAAATTCCCTGATCGCCCGGAATAAGAACGGCGGCCTCCGTTTAGGGCCCGACGGAAAGGTGGACCTGGAGTGCACTTGCGGCCTCGTCATTTCCGGGAAGGCCAGCCCCTCCAACGCCCTCTTTACCCCGGGGGGAAGTTTCTGGACCAACAATTCACTTCCGCTGGTGGACCTGCCCCCGGGAAAAGACCCGCGGCTTAACCCCCGGAACCACTGTATGCACTACGGCTACAATTCCATAGCGCTCATCCCCATCCGTGTAAAGGCTGAGATCATGGGCCTGCTGCAGCTCAACAGCCTCAAGCTGGGTTACTTCACCCTGCCCATCATCGAAGCGCTTGAGGGGATAGCCAGCCATATCGGCGAAGCGCTGCTGCGCAAAGAGTCTGAAATCTCCCTGAACGAGGCTATAAAAGCCGCGAACGCCGCGACGACGGCCAAGAGCGATTTCCTCGCCAACATGAGCCACGAGATACGCACCCCGATGACCGCGATCCTCGGCATGACCGAACTGGCCCTGGATACCGCGCTCACCAAAGAGCAGCACCGCTACCTTAAGACGGTACACAATTCCGCCAACGGCCTGCTCCTGCTCCTGAACGATATACTGGACTTCTCAAAGATAGAGGCGGGTCAGCTCGAGGTGGAGAGCATACCCTACGACCTTGAGGCCGCGGTGGAGGACTCGGTGGACATCTTCGGCGCCAAAGCGGCGGCCAAGGGGCTGGAGCTCGTCTCCCGCGTAAGCCCGGCCGTCATGGGCCGCCTGGTGGGGGATCCCAGCCGCGTCAGGCAGGTTCTCATAAACCTGGTAGGCAACGCCGTAAAATTCACCGAAAAAGGGCAGGTGTCCGTCACCGCGGAAGCGGTCGTCGCGGAGGACGGTTCCAAGTCGCTCGAGTTCTCCGTGGCCGATACAGGCATAGGCATCCCCGAGGCCAAGCGCGACGAGATATTCAAGAAGTTCTCACAGGGCGACAGCTCCATGACCAGGAAATTCGGCGGCACCGGGCTGGGACTCAGCATTTCCATGGCCCTCGTCCGCCTCATGAACGGGCGCATCTGGCTGGAAAGCCAGGAGGACAGGGGATCCACGTTCTATTTCAGCCTGCCCCTTATCCGCCCCGCGGGCTACAAACCAGCGGAAGTTTCGGCGTTGCCGGGAGCGGACCAGGTGCAGGTGCTGCTAACCGACGACAGCCCCTTAACCCGCCTGGCGCTGCGGGAGATGTTCTTCTTCTGGGGTTTCCTGCCGCGCGAGACCTCCGGGGGGGAGGAAGCCCTCTCCCTGCTTAAACAGGAACCCGCCAGGTTCAAGCTGCTTATACTGGACTACAATATGCCGGGG
>CAISZM010000010.1 GCA_903889965.1 uncultured Elusimicrobia bacterium | reverse complement strand
TTTTCTGATAAGAGTTTTCATAGCTATAAAAAAGACGCGGCCGGATATCGTATTTTTCCTGCATTCCGTTTTCGGAGTTTTAAGAGGTGCTTTCCCGCTAAAGCCGGCCGCATGGATCTTCTGGAACGTACATCCTTCCCAGATGTTCCTGACGCGGCCCTGGAAATCGCCCGCGAACGGGGCCAGGAACCTGCTCAGCGGTTTTTTATACAGGCTGGCTTACAGAGGCGCCCGCTTATGCGATGAGATCATGCCGATCGGCGAGGAACTCGAAAAAGACCTCCTCGCGAAAGGCGCCGGGAAGGGCAGGACAAAGCTCGTATATCTCGGGGTCTCCGGCAGGTTTGAACCGCCGTTCAAGGAAAAACCGGTCAATAACAGCCAGCCTTTAAACCTTCTCTATACCGGGAGTTTAAACGCTGAACGAGGTCAGGATATTATACTGGCCGCAATTAAAATGGCGAATTCGCAGCGGGAAGTGTGTCATCTGACCGTAGTGGGAGGAGATGCGGCGTTCAAGCGCAGTTTGCTTGCGCAGGCCGACAGCCTCGGGATCGGCAATTACCTGGAGGTGGTGGAAACGCTGCCGAATTCGGAGATCCCGGCATATATGCACAAGGCCGATGCGGGCTTGCAGCTATGGGAGAAAAACTCATATTTTTCGATGAACCCCCCCACCAAATTGTTCGAATACCTGGTGGCGGGCCTCCCGCCCATAGTAAACGACATTGCTACACATACCGGGTATATCCGGCACGGCGATAACGGATTTATTGTGAATTACGATCCAGTGTCGCTTTCCCAGATCATCACGCACATAGCCAAAGACAAGCGGGTACTGGGTGCCATGAGCGAGCGCGGGAGACGCGGCGGAGAGCAGTATTTATGGGAGCATCAGGCGAAAGCCATGAGAGAGATATTTTCAAAATACGCTTTATAGAGGACTCTGACCGCTTATCAGGGGCTTTTTCGCATTGCCGCGGGAATTCTTCTTTTGCCGGCTGAATCATCGTTCGGACTTACGCCGACAAAGTTCCATACAGTTTCACCAGCCGTTCAGAAAGGGCGCCCCAATCGTACCCTTCGACGCTTTTCAAGGCGTTCGCGGAAACGTGATGGCGCAATGCCGGGTCGGTCAAAAGCCTGCTCATTCCGGCCGCGTAGGCGCCCGGGTCGCTGTTTACGATCACTCCGTTATAGCCATCCTGTATAATTTCAAGATTGCCGAGCGTGTTAGTCGCGACGACCGGCAGTGACGCGGCCAGGTATTCCAAAGTCTTAAGGGGCGGCTGGGCGTCGTAAACGGGCCCCTTGGGGACATAAGCCAGCGCCAGGTGGGCATTTGCCAGATAATCCGGGACATCGACATAGGGGACCTTTCCCGGGAATGTCACCGCGCCCTGTATCCCGAGCTTTGCCGCCGCCGAGCGCAAGCGCGTAATTTCATTACTGCGACCGCCGAGGATAACGAGCTGAAGATCCTTCCCTGCATGTTCAAGCGCCAGGATCCTGAATGCCTCCAGCAGGCATTCTATCCTGCGCGTCGCATCGATGGTGCCCAAATACAGCAGGACCGTAGCGGGATCCCTGTTAATGATCTTTTTCCAGAAGTTTCCGGTCCTGGCGGCTCTTGATATACGCTTAATATTGGCGCCGAGCGGAACCACCGTTATCTTACCTGCGGAATGCCAGTCCGGGCCGAACAGCTTGTCTGTTAAAGCTTTGCTCAGGACAAAGATATTGTCGAAGGAACCGGCCTCCAACGCCGTAAGCTTATCGTAAGCCGGTGAAACATGGGAGAAAATACATCCGCTTTGTATATCGATTATCCATCTCCTGCTTTTCCTGCGGCAGAACAAGGGCAGCAATGAACAACCGGGGAAACTGAACACGTGGATTATGTCAAAGTTCTCCTTGTTTATAAGCCGGATGAGATTCACGATAAAAGCTATGTGGGTGATCTTGGTGCACCAGTATTGCCTGCAAACCTGGTAAATATTCAGGCGCTCCCTCCCGGGGATGGTATCCCTGTGGGCCCGGACGTAGACCGCAACGTCGCATTTTCCTGAAACCGCCTGGGAGTATTCATAAAGCGGTGTCAGAACATCTTTAGGCGTGTAGTCGCCGTAATGAACATATGCGATTTTCATTCTTGATCCCAGGAACCCGGGCGCGCACGCCGTAACCTCAAACACAGGCGGTTCACCGCCTTCTTTTCCCGTCAGCTTCCCCGGCTATAAAACAAATCCGCCAGTCCTTTTGGGACCGGCGAATCATGACTGGTAAATGGTTGCGGGGGCAGGATTTGAACCTGCGACCTCAAGGTTATGGGCCTTGCGAGCTACCAGGCTGCTCTACCCCGCAGGAACAGTATAGCACAAAGAGCGCTGGAAGGCAAATATTTCCCGCAGTGGCGGCGGCGCTACAGGAACTGAAAATCAAAAGATCGTTATAAGCGGTCTTTTCCGTTCCCCCTCCGCACCCATCGGCTTTCGGGTGACGGGTAAAGTCAGGACACTTAAATCATAATATGATCTTCGTATCGGCGCGCTGATCGTATCTTTCCAGGACTTTCCGTGCGATCTGCTCCGCTTCGGCCTTGCTCATGTTTATTACCGATGAGTAGTTGGAGTTTAAGCCGTACAGGTCGAATGAGCCGGAGAATTTATAACTGTAAGCCAGGGCATAAACGGGTGTTTTTGTGTAAATAGCATCGAAACCAGCATGCATCCTCGTCGCGATAAAGAAGTCGAATCTGGAAATAATATACTTAAGTTCGGGAGCGGTCATATCCAGGTCGATGACGTAAACCCCTTCTTTATTCTTCAGGTTCGCGTACAGATCCTTCGAGGCCTGCAGATCATCGGAGTTAATGCCGGGTTTATTAAAGTTATACGAATGGGGAACTAAATACACGGGGATGTTCTTTTCCTGGAATCTCCCGATAATGTTCGATATCAGGTCTTTATAATTCGCGAACTTGCCGGCCAGGTTCCGGTAATTATTGTAGTAGGTCAGCCCGCTGACATTGATCCCCACCGAATGTTCCTTCACGGGATAGTTCATCTTCCGAGGTTTCATAAAAGAGGAAACATCGCAAGTTTGGGTAAAACTTACGCCTAATTTTTCGATTTCTTTTGCATAAGACAGATCGCGTACATACACTTTCGAGGCTCCTTTTATAACATACCGCGCGATCATGCCGACATACTTATTATAGAACGGGCCTATCGTTTGCGGCAGGATAATAAGCTTCTTTTTCAAAAATACGGCTAATATTGAAGGCCACAGCCTGATAAAGAATGTTTTTGGGCTGTAAATATCCGAAAAACCGTCCCCCCCGCTGATATTCGCCACGTATTCCAATCTTTTCAGATCTTTCGAGAATCTGCCGACCGCGAACAGACCTTTAAACACCTTATAGATCAAGGCTGAAACGATGATGCCTGGCAAAAAATAATAACGCCGTTTTACCTGAACCGTTATATCGTCAATTTCAACATTATGTATCTCGTCATTTTTTTTCCTGAAGCAATAAGAAGGCGCCACCAATTCAAAGCCATCGATATCTTCAATGATCTGCTTAAGGAAAGATACGCTCCCATAAGCTAATGCCTGGCAGCCCCTGTTTGCGTTATGGATCGTAAAATCGTACAAGAATAATAGTTTTTTCTGATCGTTCATTACCTATTCCTTATCTACGGAGCGCAATAAAGCTCCTGCCGCGCGCAAGCTCGCTGAAAATCGAAAGACCGCGTATAGCGGCCTGTTTTGTTTTTTATCCCCCGCGTGCAGCGGCTTCCGTCCGTACCGGCTGCGCTACTTCTGTATCTCCAGCGTGTCTATGACGTCCCCGTCCTTGTTGTAGACGGACATTTTAAAAGCCGTATCATGGATCTCAATTGCGGCGAAATTATACGTGGCCAGGAATTTCTCGGACCAGTCGGCGTTGCGGCGCTGCACGTAGATCGTGCTGCCCCCCCCTCCCAGCGTCACGTAGATTATACCGTCATTTTCGTCGGGCCGGCCTTCCTTGACCGGTACCGTGCGCTCATAGTCGTGGTCGTGGCCCTGGAAGACCATATCCACCTTATATTTCAGGAAGAGCGGTTCAAGCGTCCTGAGCTGCTTGGCTATAACGCCGTGGGCGCCGGTGGAATATATAGGCTCATGCATTACCACGAATTTCCACTGTTTGGCCGTCCTGGACAGAAAATATTCCAGCCATTTATACTGCTTCGAACCGGCTTCCAGGCCAGGCGCGAAGCCGGCTCCGTAGAAAGCGTTGGTGTCCAGCACGAAGAACCTGGCGTTCCCGACGTCGAAGAAATAATAGTGGGGCGGCAGGCCGGTCAGCGGAACGCTATGGAACGGGGTGTAGTTGGCTTTAAGGAAACCGCGGCCCTCCGGGCTCTTAAAATCCCTGCCGTAGTCGTGGTTGCCGAGGGCCAGGAAGAAAGGAACCCGCGCCAGGAGACCTGCGTACGGCGTAAAATACTGGGCGTCAGCGTCGGCGTCCAGGCCGGATTGTATCATGTCCCCCATGTGCACCACGAAGTCGGGGGAAAATTTATCCATTTGCCGGGCTATCTCCATCTGCTCCTGCGAGCCGGAGCCGGAGTCCCCGAGAGCGAGGAAAGATAAATACGGCTTATCTTCCCCCCTGAAGGTCGTAAATGACCCCTCATAAGCCTTGTACGCACCGGTGCTCTCGTCAGCCTGCAGGTAAAGACGGTAACAATGTGTGGTGTCCGGCAGCAGCCCTGAAAGCGTTATTTTCTGCTCCAGGTCGCCGGGGGCCGGGGTAAGGAACCTCTCACAGTCCGGGGCGGCGCCGTAGGAGAGCCAGGCCGGGGCGGCCTTGTCCAGTCGGAAGCGCACGGTAACCGCGTTCTCCGTCATGTTCTCGAGATAAGGCCCGCGCTCGAGGCGGCTCGCTTTTGCGGGCAGGCTCAGGAGCGCCAGGAGACACAGGGCAGAGAATCGTTTCATTTTCCCGAAGCGGTGCAGAACAGCGGCGTCACCTTGAATTTCACCGCGTCTATCAGCCCGCGGTCCGTTATTCGTATCTCGGGTATAGGCGGCAGCGTCAGGAAGGACATGGCCATGAACGGGTCGGAAAGCTTGGAGCCGAGCGCCTTGGCAATTTCGTTAAGGCGCTTCTGTTTTTCCCGCACGAAATCCGCGCTGCGGTCGGACATCAGGCCGGCAACAGGGAGCGGCAGCGCTTCCAGGACCTGTCCGTTCAGTGCGGCTACGATGCCGCCCTGCATTTTAACCACCTGCACGGCGGCGGTGTACATATCCCCGTCGTGGGTGCCCACAACGACGATATTGTGCGAGTCGTGCGAAACCGAAGAGGCTATGGCCCCTTTCTTAAGGCCGAACCCCCTCACCAGCGCCAGGGCCACGCGGCCCGAGGCCATATGCCGCTCTATGACCGCTATCTTCAGTATGTCGCGAGCGGTGTCGGAGGAGACGTAACCGCCGTCCTCTTTGACCTTCTCCACGCTTGCTTTCGTGACTATCTGGTTAGGTATCACGTTTATGACGCGGGCGTATTTCCCGCCGGCCTTAAGCGCGAAATCCTCGTGCTCTATCCAGCGCACGTTTATGGTGCCGCGCGTCTTTCCCTTGTATTCCTTGATCACGCCCGGCTCGATGACTCCGGAGCGGGAAACAAGCTTGCCGCCCTTGAAGACTTTTGAAATGCGAAGCTTCTTGAGATCGTCGAACACCACGAGGTCGGCGGCGTAGCCGGGGGCTATGGCGCCCAGGTTCTTAAGGCCGAAGTACTCGGCGGTGTTTATGGTGGCCATCTGTATGGCGCGTATGGGGTCCACCCCGAGGCGCACGGCCGTGCGCACCAGGTAGTCTATGTGGCCCTCGCGGTAGATGTCTTCCAGCTGACGGTCGTCCGTGACAAAAATGAATTTGCGGGAATTTTCAGAGTTGACGAGCGGCAGCAGGCCTTTAAGGTTCTTGGCGGCGGTGCCTTCGCGTATCATTATGTACATGCCCGCGCGCAGCTTTTCCCTGGCCTCGGCGACGTCCGTGCACTCGTGGTCGGAGCGTATGCCCGCGGAAATATAAGCGTAAAGCTGCTTGCCCTTAAGCATCGGCGCGTGGCCGTCTATGACCTTATGCCTGGCTATGGCTATCTTCTTCAGCACTTCCTCGTCGCGGGCGAGGACGCCCGGATAGTTCATCATCTCGCCTATGCCCAGCACCCGCTCGTCGTTGAGCAGGAGGCCCAGATCGTGAGCCGTGATCTCGGCGCCGGCCGTTTCAAGCTGGGTGGCCGGCACGCAGGAGGGCAGCATCACATATACGCTCAAAGGGCTGTCCGCGCTGGAGGCCAGCATATATTTTATCCCGTCCAGCCCCAGGACGTTCGCGATCTCGTGCGGGTCTATAACGGCGCTGGTGGTGCCGTGGGGGAGCACCACGCTGGCGAACTCGGGGATCTTGACCATCGAGCTTTCTATATGGACATGGCCGTCTATGAAGCCGGGGGAAACGTACGCGCCCTTCAGGTCTATCACCTGCGCGGCTTTATAATCGCCGAAGCCTACCACCCGGCCGCGGTGTATGGCCACGTGGGTGCGGTGTATATCACCGGAAAAAGTATTAACGACCCGCCCGTTCTTAAGCAGCAGGTCCACGCGCTTGTTGCCGGCCGATATCTCTATAGTGCTTTTTATCTTTTCGAGGTTGGAGTCGATTTCCATACGCGGCACCGCCTTTCTGTAGATACTTGATTCTACATTTTAGCGGGGCCCGGCGCAAAGTGGTAATATATCCCTTTATGCACCCGCTTCACGCCGCGCCTCATTACCTCCCCCTGGCCCTGCTGGTGTTCCTGGCGGGTTTCGTGGACGCCATAGCCGGCGGGGGCGGCCTGATAACCCTTCCCGCCTACCTGGCCAGCGGCCTGAACCCGGCGCTGCTGCTCGGCACCAACAAGCTCTCGTCCTCCATGGGAACGGCCGTCGCGGCGGCCAGGTTCCTGAAGGAAGCCCGGTTCCGCAAAGATTTCATCTTCATCCTCGCGGCCCTGGCGGCCGGGGGAGGCCTCCTGGGCGCGGGAGCGATATCCCTGGTGCCGCCGCGGTTTATACGTTTAGCGCTCCTGATCCTGCTGCCCCCCATCGCTTTGTTCCTGGCCTTGAGAAAAGATTTCGGCCGCCTGGACTCAAGTAAGCGCTTTTCTGAAAAGGCCCTCCTGTGGCGCTCCGGGGCCATATCTTCGGCCGTAAGTTTTTACGATGGATTGCTTGGCCCGGGAACCGGGACTTTTCTGGCCATGGCCTTCACCAGGCTTTGCGGCTACGACCTGCTCCGTTCCACCGCGCTCGCGAAGGCTTTAAATCTGGTTTCCAACATTGCCGCCCTGTGCACTTTCCTGTACCTTGGCAGGGTTAACCTGCGCCTGGGGCTGGCCATGGGAGTGGCTGGCATGGCCGGCAATTATTCAGGGGCCCATTTCGCGCTGAAGAAAGGAGCCGGGATAATACGCCCCGCGCTTTTAATTATTTCCGCCGCCCTTCTGGTGAAGGTATTCCGGGATATTACCGGGTAAGTCCCGCAGTACGCCGCGCCCCTTACTTTATCATGGCCATCAGGCCGAACCTGCCGGTCTTTTCACCGTCCCGCCTCCACGAATAGAACATGTCTTTTTCCGCGAAGGTGCAGATGTGCATGAACTCGTGGTTTTTTACGCCCAGGGAACCGAGCTGCTCCCGCAGCAGTTCTCTCAGGTTGAAGAAGTGGAGACCGTCCTTAAGTCCCAGGAAGCGCCTTTCTGCCCCGTCCGGGTAGAAAGCCTTCAGCTTTTCAAGGAAATCCCCGCGCACGGGGTAATGGGCCGCCGAGATCATGGGGGAAATACCGGCTATGACGTCGCCGGGAACGGTTCCGAAACGCAGTCGCATGACCGAAAGGACCGCGGAATAAATGTTCAGGAAAGCCCCGCGCCAGCCGCTATGCACCACGGCCAGGACGCGGCGCTCATTATCGTAAAAGGCGGTTAGGGCGCAGTCAGCCGAAAGGGCCAGCAGCGGCACCCCCGGAACCGCCGTGATCAGCGCGTCTGTATTGTCGGGCGGAACTCCGCCGCCTCCCTCCACAACGGCCACATTGGCGGTATGCCTCTGGCGCATGCGTTCCAGCCGCGCGGGTTCCGCGCCCAAAGCTTCGCAGAACAAGGCGAGGTTAGCCTCCACATTCTCCGCACTATCGCCGTTGGCGGAACAAAGGTTGAGCCCCTTAAAGGAACCTTCGCTTACGCCGCCCTGGCGGGTGGACACGGCGCAGCTCAAGCCGGGCAGCCCGGTAAAACAGTCAAAACGTATAAGTTTCAGCCCGCCCTTATCTTCTGTATGCATTGTTCCCCCCGTAACCCGGCCTGTCATTAGCGGATAAAACTCCGCATCCATTTTTTAATGGGCGCGGAATATTGTTATCATACCACTATGGGACCCGCGGTAAAATACCGGTTTATTAAAAAAGCCACCCCCGCACAGGCCAAGGAAATTATAACACTTTACCGCGCGCAGGGCTGGTGGGACAAGAAAGCCTCCGCGGCCGCCCTGAACCGGCTCATACGCGGCAGCCATTGTTTCGTGGCGGCCGAAAGGGACGGGAAGATAATAGGCATGGGGCGGGCTATAAGCGACAGGGCCGGCGACGCCTACCTGCAGGACGTGACGGTGGACCCGGCCGAGCGCGGCTCCGGAGCCGGCAGGGGAATAGTGACCGCCATAGAACGCCGGCTGAAGCGGGACGGGATAAGCTGGATAGCCCTGATAGCCCAGGACAATTCGGAGCCTTTCTACCTGAAACTGGGGTTCAAAACCCTGCGGCGGGCGCGCCCTATGCTGGCCGGGAACACCTATGTTTAACCGTCTGAAGCCGGAAGATTATCCGGAACTGAAAAAATTTTTCGCCGCCCACACGTACGGCCTCTGCGAGTATTCGCTGGCCTCCATCATAGCCTGGAACCGCTGTCTTTACGAAGTGTCGTGGAAACTGGACGGAGACCTGCTGCTGATAGCCGAAACCGACCTTGAGCCCCCGGCGGCGCGCAGGCTTCTTATGCCCCTGCCCCTGCCCTTCCGCGAAGTGCCGCCGCGGGAACTGGCCGAAGCCGCCCACAGGAACCGGCACACCCGTTATTACTACGCGCCGCAGGATTACGTGGACCGGAACCGCCCCGCCCTGGAAGAGCTTTTCTCCATAGAGGAACAGCCCGGCTACATGGACTATATCTACGCGCGCGGCGACATGGAACTCCTCGCCGGCCACAAATATTCGAAGAAGCGCAACCTTATAGCGCAGTTCAATAAAAAGACCGCCGCCCTGAAACAGGTGCGCGTGGAACCCCTGACGGCCGCCGGCAGCGCGCTCTGCCTTAACCTGCTCGACCGCTGGTCACGCGACCCGGAGATCGGGGAGCGCCTGGACATGCTTAAATGCGAGCGCAAAGCCATAATAAATTCGCTTAACCACTTTGACCTGCTGGAGATGAAAGGCGTTATGGTGCTTATCGACGGGGATATTACAGGTTTCGCTTTCGGTTCCAGCCTTTCACAGGACACTTTCGTCCTCAACTTCGAAAAAGCCCTGGACGACGTGAAGGGTCTCTACCAGTTCCTGGACGCGGAACTGGCCCGGCTCCTCCCCCCCCGCTACGCCTTCATAAACAAGGAAAGCGACCTGGGTAAACCGGGGCTCATCAAAACCAAGGAATCTTATTACCCGGCGTCAAAAGTAAGATCATACACTCTCACGCTGAAACACTCCGCCTAGCGCCGTTCAGACAGGCAGAAAAAAGCCCGGAAGTTTCCGGGCTTTTTCATTTCGCCGTTCGGCGCGGGGCCTATTGCGCTAGTTTGTAAGGGTCGTCGGTCACGCTCAGCAGGTAGACGGCGGCCTTGATATTGCTGCTCACAGCCTTGCTTATGATGGCCGCGCCGGGATAGAAGCCGTTGCCTTCCAGCTCGAAAGTGAAGGCGAAAATTCCGCCCGCCGCATATGCCCAATCGCAGCTGTCTCCCGTGGCGATATACATATCGCTCGACTTTTCCGGAGTGTAACCGGTCAGCTTGGCCATCTCCGCCGCCATTTTCACGAAGACCTGCTTGTCCTGCGCCTTGGGCACATCCTCTTCCTTGCCGCCCCAGGGGTAGAGTATGCTGCTGGCGTAGGAGTGGTAGCTTATGTGAGTTTTCAGGTTCTTGCGCGCCTCTATGAACCTTTTTACGGCCTGGGATTCAGGCTCGGAGAAGGCCTTGGGACCGCAGTACGTATCCGCTCCGGGGTAGGTGGAGGCGCCCGATTCACACCACCAGGAGTCGTAGTTGCGGTTCAGGTCCACACCGATGGATTTATCGGGGTTTACGCGGGCATTCTTGCGGAAATACTGGTAGCTGCCGTTTTTAATATCATACTCGACCCCGTCCGGGTTGAGCATGGGTATTATGTATATATCCAGGCCTGCGATATAGCCCTTTATGGCGGTGTCGCCGCGGTGATCGAACAGCCAGGCGGCAAAAAGCAGCGGCACCTCGTTGGAAAGGTGTTCTCGCGCGTGGTGGTTGCCGATAAACAAGGCCCCCGGCTTTGAGCTGGGAGCCTCTCCCTTGGCGTTGGAATTTATGCGCAGGCACCAGATGTCCCGGCCTTCGATGGACTTTCCTATGGAGAAGAGCGAGGCGATGTCGGGGTTCTTCGCCGCCATTTGCTTAAGCAGGTCCCAGGTCTCCTTGTAATTGTGGTACACCGCGTCCGCCGCCGGAAAATCTTTTTGGCGCCCGGCCAGATATTCAGACAGGGGGACCCGGCTCAACACCACGAACCCCCCGGACTGCAGGAGCTCCATGGTATGCGGCCCGGCGAAACCGGAAACATTGTCCCCTTTTATCTCGACTATGTCCATGCCCGCCTCGAGCAGGCGTGTGCGGGCGTACTTGTCCGCGGCTTTCACCGTGACCCAGTAGCGCCCGTCCGAAGGGGCTGAAAGGATGGCCGATCTTTCTTCCGGTTCAGGGGCCCGCGCTGCGGCCGGGGCGGTTATATCTTTAAGCAGCTGGTTAAAGGATATATTTTCCGGGGAGAGCGGGGCGGAAACGGCGCGGGCGCACAATACACCGAAGAGGGCGATGGAGATTAAAAGTTTCTTCATTACTTGGAAGCCTCCGCTGTTTGCCTTAACGTAACAACCTTTTGTGGCTATTATTAATTATAGATTCCTGGCCCCTGGCGCGGCAAGACCAAATGGCCCAGACTAATATAGGTCTAAAGGCCCATAAGGATAAAGCAAAAAATAAGCGCGCGTTCATCCGCTACATAAGTCCGCTTATCCCCAAGCCGGTATACCATAGTCCGGCTATAAGCAGTGTAAGGCGTCCTATTTCATTAGCCCGTCGGCCTATCCAGGGGGTTCCCGCCAGGACCGGCGAGATAAAAAGCGAAGTTGCCGTAAAAAAACCGCTGAAATAGCAAAATCCCTTTACGACGTCGGCTAGTTCCAAAAGCCGCAGGAACCCCGCCGCGAACGGCGGGCAGATGCTTATCCCGGTGACGAAACCGAGGGCCACGGGAAGTTTACGAAAAAAAGGATCCAGGTCGGCCCTGAGGAGGCAGGCTGAAGTTCCCGAGGCGACCCTGAAAACGGCAAGCGCCGCCATAATAAGGCCGCAGGACAGCATACACGCCGGCAACAGCCAGGGTGGCATAGCGTACCGCCCGGCTTTTCCCGCCATAACGGCAAGGAAGGCGAAAAGCATGTAAGCGGCGAAACGTCCGGCGAGGAACTCGAGGAAGATGATAAAATTGATCTTCCAGACCGATCTTCCCTCCGCCATAAGGTATGGCGCCAGCAGGGGCAGGCAGGAAGCCATGCAGTAAAAACCGGTAGAAAGCCCCAGCAGGAATCCTTCTGAAAAAAGCGCCGGCATATACCTCCGTAGAACGCCGCCAGCCAGAACTGCTTACCGAACTGTCAATTGAACCAAGTCCCGCAAAGCGGCCGGTCCCCACAGGGCCGAGAAAACGGCTCCGAGCGTAAGAGCGGAATAAATAAAGAAGTTTTCAGCCGACGCGAGCCCTGCGGCCCAGCCCCTCCGGGCGGGCAGGTCCCGGCCGAAAACCGTGTACCGGAGTCCGCCCGGGCAGGCTTCAAGACACTGCCCGCAAAGATTGCAGTAAGGAAGGATCTCCGGCCTGCCCCCGGGCCCGGTTTTTATCGCCATTACCGGGCATATCCCCGCGCAGGCCATGCAGCCGGTGCATTTTTTATCGTCGGGCGTGACGCGGAAAGGGTTCAGCCTCCCCCAGAAAGCCTGCCAGGCCGCGAAAGGGCAAAGGAAAGAGCAGAATATCCTTTTTTTGGTAAGCAGCGGGCCTATCACCAGCGCCGCCAGCGAGGCGAACATGAGCCAGTACTGTAAACGGCGCACAACCGCGCCGCCGTCGAGGAAAGCTTCGGTCAGCTTGAACGGACACAGCCACAGGCAATATACCGGCAGGGTTAAGGCCAGGGAAACCAGCAGCATGAACACGAGCAGCGCGGCCGGCAGGTCCCGTAATTTCTGCGCCCAGTGCCCGGTCTTTAACAGCGGGCGGCGCGCCAAGGAGCAGAGCCCGTCGTCTATGCCACCGTAGAAGCAGGCCCAGGAGCACCAGCCCCTGCCTATAGCCAGGGTGATGAACAGCCAGGCGGCCCCGAGGGTGAGCGGCCCCCACAGCTTCCAGCCGCCGCTCATTAAGGCAAGGTATTGCTGGTAAAGATAGTTGAGAAAATAGGGCGCCATGGCTATATGGCAGAAGGGCGCTTCGCTGGGCGGGGCCGTAAATACTCCTCCCAGGAGGCTTAATTTGAAGTGAATGAGAAAAGCCAGGGCGGAAACCGAAAAGAATATCCTGCGAAAAAACGAGACTCGCCCGGTGTAAACTATGGCGAAAGCCGTCCCGGCCGCGAACAGCGACCAGGCCAGCGTGTAAACCCGGCTTACCCCTCCAGCCGCCTGAGCCGACAGGAAGAAAACCGGCAGGAATACCAGGGCCGAGAACAGTCCCGCGGCACCCGCCCTTTCACCCGCTGGAATTTTGTCGCCCATGTTATATAATAATATCAAAATCCATGCCACTCTTCCTCCTGTTCGGTTTTTACTCGCTGCTTACGCAGGTGCTGCTCCTGCGGGAGATCTCTCAGGTCTTCACGGCCCACGAACTTTCGCTCGCCGCGGGACTGTCATCCTGGGTGCTATGGACGGCCGCCGGAGCCCGGCTGGGCGCGCGGCCGGCCCGGAGCAGGAGGAATTTCACCGCCGGCGCGGTTATTTTCGCCGCCATCGCGCCGGCTAACCTTCTCCTGGCAAGGCTGGCCCCGGGTTTTCGTCCCGGCCTGTCGCAGCCCGGGCTTTTTACGATGCTCGCGGGTTCTTTCCTGCTCGCCATGCCGTCGGGCCTCGCCAACGGCCTGGCGGCCGGCGCGGCGCTCCCCGGACGGCCGGCCGGCTTTTACGCCGCAGAGGCCGCCGGGGCCGCGGCGGCGGGACTGTTCACCATATTTTATTTTCATTATTTCCCCGGACTTCAGGCGGTAGCGGCCCTGGCCGCGCCCGGGCTGGCGCTGTGCCTCGTATACGCCGCCCAAAAACCTTTCCGGCCGGCGCGCCTAGCGGCGGCCGCCGCGGTTTTCGCCGTGTACGGTATGGCCGACCGGGCCGCGCCGCTCTGCTGGACCCTGAAGCCACCCTCCCCCAGGCCGGAACTGGTGGTGCAGACCGAGGGCTCCCGCCTGGCTGTCACGGGCCGAAGGGACCTTTCTTTTTACGAGGACGGCCGGCTGCTCCACGCCGCGCAGGACACGGCCCCGGAGGAATTCGCTCAGATACCGATGCTGGCTTTAAAAAAACCGGGCCGGGCGCTCCTGACCGGCAGCGGGGCTTTTTTTATACTCCCGGAGATCCTAAAGCACAGGCCGGCCGCGGTGGACATAGCCGAACCGGACGGTTTCAAAGCGGAAGCCCTGGCAAACGCGACGCGGGCGGATAAACGCACGTTCACCCTTATACCAAAAGACCCTCGCCGGCTGAAGAACAGGGGCGCGGCCTACGATATTATTTTCCAGACCGCCTCCTCTCCCGAGAACGCCGCCCTCAACAGGTACTTCACGCTCGAATACTTCAGGGGCGCCGGGGCCATGCTCAAACCCGGGGGCATGCTGGTATTCCAGCTGCCCTTCGCGGAAAACTACGTTCCGAAAGAGGCCGCCTACGCCGCAGCCTGCGTCCTGGCTTCGGCCCGCGCGGTTTTTCCTTACCTTGAATTTATCCCCGGGGAGCGGCTGACCGTAATGGCTTCTGTTCAAAAGCTGGAACTGGAGCCGGAGGTTCTTGCGGCCGCGTATGCCGCACGCGGGATAAAGGATAAGACGGTGGTGCCATCCGCCCTTCCTTTCCTCCTTGACCCGGGCAGGCGCGCCTGGGCGGAGAACGAGATAGCCCGCGTGAAAGACCCCCCCCGCAATACCGACCTGGATCCGCTGGCGTATTTCCGTTTCTGGCGGGCCTGGTCTTCAATGGTGGCCGACCCTTCCTCGCTCGTCGGCCTGCTCGCCCTCATGGGCGCGGCGCTGCTTGCGGCTTCAAAATTAAGGAAGGTTATAAAATTCGTTCCCGGAAACCGCGGCGGAGAAGCCTTCCTGATGGGGTTCTGGGCCATGTCCTTTGAAACCGCCCTGCTGCTTGCCTTCCAGTCGGAAACGGGGCGGCTGTCCCCGGAACTGGGCCTGCTGTTCGCGGTCTTCATGGCCGGAGGCGCCGCGGGCGCCTGGGCAGGCCGGAAAGGGGCCTCTGGTATATGGACCGCGGAACTGGCCGCGGCGGCGATGGCTTTAGGATGCGCGGCGGCGCCGGCTATATTTTCGGGCGGTGCCGAGATCTGGCTGCTGATGGCCGGGGCCGGTACCGTAACCGGCTTTTTCTTCGCCAGGGCCGCGGGAGGCGATCCGGCCGGTATTTACGCCCTGGACCTCGCCGGCGGGGCCGCCGGAGGCCTTGTCACAGCGGCTTTCTCGGCCCCGCTGGGCGGAATAGGCGGTGCGCTCGCGATTTCAGGAGCATCGGCGCTGTGCGCCCTGGCCGGCGGCCTCTTCGCGACGAACCGCAAATTGAATGCGCGGCCCTGCGGGCGCAGTACTATAAACAAAAAACGTCTTTACTTTTCCACCCAGAATCCTTTTATCAGTTTTAATAAACCCGAGGAACGTAATCGACGAAGTTTTTGTGGAGGGGTGACGAGGGGTTGTCCTGGAGCCGCATAGCGGATGGGGGGCCCCGCTTCGGGGGGAAACCACGGGAGGCCGTCCGATGGACACCGTCCCTTCGTAGACGACCCCTTCCCAACAACTTAAGGGACACCGCATGGCGGTTTCCCCTCCTGCACAGGCATTGGGTTTCCTACGTGGCGGAAGGGCAGCCCCATGACTGACCCGCACCACATCATATTCCCACCGCCACCAGCGCCGCGCTTATGAAATAGTCCAACACCATTACAAGCACCATGCTGGTCACCACT
>CAISZM010000009.1 GCA_903889965.1 uncultured Elusimicrobia bacterium | reverse complement strand
TGTGTCGCTTCGCTCCACCGTTCACTGAATTGTGTCGCTTCGCTCCACCGTTCACTGAATTGTGTCGCTTCGCTCCACTGTTCACTAACTTGTGTCGCTTCGCTCCACCGTTCACTGAGTTGTGTCGCTTCGCTCCACCGTTCACTGAGTTGTGTCGCTTCGCTCCACTCAGGCGCTATGCGTATCTACCTCTGGTGTGCCGATGGCCTATGGCGCCGTCAGCGGCCGGACGCCCATATTAAGCACTATGTGCATCGGATGGCCTTGTGAGGTGGATTCGACCTGGCTGCCGGAGTCGGCTGCGGCGGACATCATAGCGATACTGCGATTTTACCACCTTGAACAGCCAACCGCTTTTTGATATCGTTTCCCTATCCGCAAGTTCACTTTGGTCCGTAAAATCGGTGTCTGCACATCGAGCCCGGCTGGATTCGTCCGTTCAACTCTGTTGGATATGCGGGCAAATATTTAGCATCAACTTAAGGCCGAATACTTTCTGAAAACATCCCAAATGCAAGGCGGACGGGTTATTTTAAGGCGGGAACAATGTTATGGCAAAAAATAACTGGAAGATGTGGGTTGCTGTTACACCGCTTTGTGTAATGATCTCCATCCCGGTGTTCATGCTGGCAGCAAAAAAGGGGTCTGGCGACACGCTTGGCGCCATGAGCGGACCATTGGGTCAATACACGGCAAAGGCGGTAATCCCAAAATTCGGCGAGCCGGAACATGTCGCCCCCGAGCTGTACGAAGGCGCCCTCTCGGTCGAGGCCAACGCACTGCCCAGCGGTTCCGAACGGAAGGACTCGGCAGAAGATGGCGCCGCAAAACAGGGAAATGCCACGCGTATTTCGGAAGCGGAGGGCGTACAGGGTTCCGCCGGCTCCAACGATGCTCCCGGCACACTGTCTCCCGGTGCGGCGGGCCCGGTGTCAGCCCCGGGATATGCAGGCACTGGTCTTCCCGGTAAATCCCGGGGAACGCCCGCCGGCAAAGCCCCTAACGGCCTAGGCCGGCAAAGCGCGGCATTGGCCTCCAAATCCTCCGCTGCCGGCTTCCGGCGGCACCTCGCCAAAGGAGGCTTCCTGGCGGGCACGGAAAATTCTTCCGCTTCGGGCGGCGGCCTCTCGGGCGCTCAGTCGGGTGGCCCCGGCTCCATGCCGGGGGGGAACGCCGGGGATGCGGACGTTTCCGAAGGTCCTGCAGCGGGTGAAAGCGATCCGAATATCCGTGTTCCGCCGGCCGCCCAGGATGATAAAAAAATAGTAAGGGCCTGCGTCAATCTGGTTCCCGCCAAGAACAATAACCATACAGGCCGGGGTAATCTGATGTGCTGGATCACCGCCGGCGGAAAGCACGTATTCCAGTTCGATGACGGCATGTTCGCGGACGGGAATTGGCGAAAACCGGCGGAACGCGCCCTTCCGGGAGCGGCGCAGCTGTTCGCTGATAAATTCGGCGACGATAATATCATCGGCAAACAAGTGACCGGATACAAGGCTACCCCGTTATCTTACATGCCTGAGCACGGGACTTACGTTGAGACAGGCGGGCCGTCGCGGATACCGGATAGGGTTCAGTGGGAAATATTCATTCAGGGCGGTTACAAGATGGAGTTCGCGCACAGCAGCACCCGGGACTGCATATATTCCGGCAACGGTGTCTATTACCTTTCCGGGAACGGCAATACGGTCGCCATACCTGCCCAAACAGGCTCTTACAAGGGCATGGTCACTTGCATACGCTGCCATATGGACCAAAAATAAGTGCCGCTCCGGGGTATTGTCACAGAAAGCCGTTCTTGTTAAAACCGGCAGGTACGCTGTTTATGCAATTCTTATTAAATTTGGTAGAATATCTACGGTTCTTTTAACGGCAGTTTAAGCGTTTACGGCGGGCGTTTAGTCCCGTCTTAAAACCGATTCGCGCGCGGGTGGTGGAACTGGTAGACACGCACGTTTGAGGGGCGTGTGCCTAACGGCTTGGGGGTTCAAGTCCCCCCCCGCGCAAATTTAAAAACGCTAAAGCGGGGGGGAAACCCCCGCTTTTTTTATGTCCAGTCCGCCTGGGTTGATGGGTTAGCAAAACCCTCACGGGGTGGACTGGGCTACCAAAGGTTTACCACGGACACCGCTTTCGCTCGACGCTTGCGTAAGCGCGGAGGCCGAGTGGGGAGGCGCGGTCACGGTGTGACCGACCCCGTGTTTTGCGTTCCATCACCCAGGCGGACATGCTGTGGATAAACCGATATAAACCCGTAATGTTTTTTTATATCATAAGCCTATGCTGGGAAAATACTTCAAACATCAGCTTCTGGAGAAAATAGCCGCCAGCGCCGGCACGCCTGTCTACGTCTATTCCGCGCCGGTATTCCTGAAGCAGATAGCCGCCTATAAAAAGGCCTTCCGTTCCCTGGACCCGCTTTTCTGCTACGCAATGAAGGCCAACTCCAGCGGCGCGCTGTGCGCCCTGGCGGCCGGAGAGGGCTTAGGGGCGGACGTGGTGAGCGGGGGGGAACTTTACCGCGCGCTCCGCGCCGGCTTCGCCCCCGATAAAATAATATTTTCCGGGGTGGGCAAGACCGCGGCGGAACTTGAATATGCCCTGGCGGCCGGCATCCTGCTCATAAACGCGGAGTCTTTCGAGGAGGTGCTGGAGCTGGAGCGCGCCGCCGCCAGGCTGAAAAAACCGGCGCCGTTCTCGCTGCGTATAAATCCCGACGTGGACCCGCACACCCACAAGTTCATAAGCACAGGCAGGCTGGACAGCAAGTTCGGCGTGCCTTTCACCGAAGCGGAAAAGATCTACATGTACGCGGCGGGATCGAAACACTTAAGGCCGGTGGGGGCGCAGTTCCATATAGGCTCGCAGGTGCATTCCTCCGCCCCTTACGCGCTGGCGGCCGGGCGTCTCGCGGCTTTCCTGTTGAAACTGGCTTCGCGCGGGGTAAATCTTAATTACGCCGACGTGGGAGGCGGCTGGGGTGTAAGGGAAGGCGCCGAAATGGCGGACCCCTCCGCGCTGGCCGCGGCCGTAGGAGGGGCTTTTAAGGGCGCGGGCCTGAAGATCATTGTGGAGCCCGGCCGTTCCATCGCCGCTCCCTCTGGAGCGCTGCTCACAAGCGTTCTATACCGCAAGCGCGGGGGGCGCAAAAATTTCCTGATCGTCGACGCGGCTATGAACGACCTGATACGGCCCGCTCTCTACGGGGCCAGGCACCCGGTGGCGCTGGTGGGAACCGGCGGCGGGGAAAAAAACGTTTACGACATAGTAGGACCGGTCTGCGAGAGCGGGGATTTCCTGGCGCAGGACGTGGTCCTGCGGGAGCCGGCCGGCGGCAGGCTGCTGGTAGTTTACTCGGCCGGGGCCTACGGTTTTTCCATGAGCTCGCAGTATAATTCCCGGCCGCGCGCCGCCGAGGCGCTGATAACGGGTCCGTCCTCCTGGCGGCTGATACGCCGCCGGGAAAACTATAAAGATCTGGTGGCCTTAGAAGTTCTCTGAACGAGGACGCGCTGTCCGCGACCGAAAAAACGCCCCCGGGCGTTTTTTCGCTTTGGGGGCTATTTACCGGAAAGGTAGCGCATCAGCTTTTCCAGGCTGAGGCTCTGGGCCGGGGTAAGTGGCGGGGCGGAAGCCGGATCAGCCGGAATTCCCCGCGTCTGCGGGTCGAATATGAGGCTGCGCAGGAGTTCCTTCCTCGCGTACAAGTCGCTGCCCGGGCAGTCCGTGGGACCGATGTCCCTGTGGGCGTAAAAACTGCTGACGTCGACCGAATAGGTGTCTTTGAGGTAGCGGCCCAGGGCCACGAAAGAACTTAAAGCTGAACCGGTAAAAGTGTCCGACACCGGCGGCTGGTAATTTCCCATTATCGATATGCCGATATTGCCGGTGTTGCGGCCCTTGACGTGCGCGCCTACCGCCCCTATAGGGCGCCCCTCGAAAATGTCCCCCATCGGGTCTATAAGGAAATGGTAGCCGATATCTATCCAGCCCTTGGCGTTCTGGTGGTAGTCCTGAATGAACCGCATCTCGGCCGAAGCTTCCTCCAGGTTTTTGGGATAATGGCCCTGGGTGTGGTGGAGCGTGAAATAGAAAGGGGTGTGCGGAGAATACGGCTCCTTAGGGGGGGCCGCGTTCCACTGCGCCCGCCTTACCGCGTTAAAGGGGGCGTCCGCCGGCAGGTAAAGCGGTTCCCGCGATACGCCGGTGTCCGCCGCAGCGGGTTCGCGTTCCTCGCGCATGGAATCCGCGCGCAGGAATTCCGTGGAATAAATGGTCAGGGAGGAATCCTCTTTCAGATCCTGGTTCGTGACGACCAGCCGGAGCGCGCTCCGGGTGCCGGGGAGGCTGTACTTCATCCAGAAGCGGCCCCCGGGGGCGCGGTGGAAAGCCGCTTGTTTGTAAACCTGGCCTCCCGACAAAGTGCCGCGGGTTTCGGTCTCCAGGCGTATCGATATCGCGGGGGCGGGCATTTCGCCCTGTATAAGCACGGTGTCGTAGTCAAAAGCGGTCGGTTCGCTGGAGGGGCTCTCAAAAAGCACGGCGCCGGGCTTGCGGCCTCCCGGCAGTTTTATCTCTATCGGGTACGGCAGAGTGCCGAAGACCAGGCCGTCTTCCATTTCAAGGGCCTTTACGGAGGAAAAAGCGCCCGCAAGCAGCAGCGCCGCCAGGGCGGTTTTAATTGCCGGGGAAACCATAGGTAAATTATAACCGCTGATAAAATGAATATACAGGGTTAAAAGTCCCCGGCTTAGGTAGGTCCTTGGGGCAAGCCGGGGAAGCCCGGGCCGGCGGCTTGTTTTGTATAATTACGCGATGCCTAAAATTTCCGTGTCCATTATAGCCAGGAACGAGGCGAAACACCTCAAAGCCTGCCTCGACAGCGTAGCATGGGCATACGAGGTGGTGGTGGTGGATTGCGAGAGCGGGGATGCCACGGGTGAGATCGCCCGGGCGGCTGGCGCCAGGGTGTTCGTCCGCAGGAACGAGCCCAACCTCAATATAAATAAGCAGTTCGCGGTCCAGCAGTGCTCAGGGGACTGGGTGCTGTACCTCGACCCCGACGAGAGATGCGTTCCGGCTTTCGCCAAAGCCGTGATGAAGGCTGCGGAGCGCGGAGAATTCGCCGCCTATACGGCGCCGCGCAGGAATTTTTACTTTGGCCGCTGGCTGGCCCGGGGCGGAAAGTACCCGGACACCCAGCTGCGGTTCTTCAAAAGGGGGCATGCCTCTTTCGCCTGCCGCGATGTTCATGAGCGCTTGCAGGTGGATGGGCGGATAGGCGCGCTGGGTGAGGCTTTTGAGCATTACCCGTACGATGACGCCTCCGACATGGTGCGGAAGATGGATTTTTACTCCACCATTAAGGCCAAAAGTCCGGTTGAAATGCGCTTCTCCCGGGGGCCGCGGCGTTTCCTTGTGAACTATTTCCTGAGAGGCGGATTTTTGGACGGCTGGCAGGGGTTCGCGGCGGCCGTTATGGACCTTTTCGGAGAGATCCTCACCTACATTAAGAAATACAACGATAAGATATCCTGATGTAACTTCCGGGCTAAGGTTTCCCGGCGGCTTCTTCGAATACGGCGCAGGTGGCCGAGGTGAAGGCTTTTTGTGAGAAATCGCGTTCCGCCCGGGTACGGTTCTCTTCTCCAAGGGCCCTGGCCTTTTGCGGATCCGCGATAAGTTCTGAAAGTTTTTCCGCCAGCCCGCGGTGATCGCCCGGCCGCGCCAGCCATTGTTCGCCGGCGAATTCCGGCAGGCTGCCCACGGCGGAAGCGACCAGCGGTTTACCGCAGGCCAGCCACTCAAGGGCGGCCCGGGAGACGGCCTCGCTGCCCAGCGAAGGGACCGCGCCTATATCGCAGGCGGACATGAACTCGAAACTGTCTTTCGCCCTGCCGTGAAAAAACACTTTTTCCTCTATGCCCAGCCCGGCCGCGGCTTTGCGCAGATCCGCGTATTTGACGTTAACCTCTTCCCCGGCGATGTGGAATTCCGCGCTTGCCCCTCCGGAAAGCAGTTCCGCCGCGGCTTTAAGAAAACATTCATGGCCTTTAACCGGGTCCAGGCGCCCCAGCAGGCCTATTTTAAACGGGGGGGGCTGCCTGAGCGGCGGTAAGGACGGCGGTTTTATCCCCTGGCGCACGGTAATTACGCCGGCAGGTGTAAAACCTTTTTTGAGATAAGACTTCCTTATGTATTCAGAGGCGGCGATCACCCGCTTTACCCTTGAGAAGGTCAGGCCGCCCGCCGGCAGGCTGGCGTCCGATTTTGTGCGTATTATCGCAAAGGGCCTGCCGGGCAGAAATGAAGCCAGCCAGGCCAGGGTCTGGGTCCGTCCCGTCTGCGGGGCCAGTACATCGAAGCCGCGGGTATTTACCAGGCGGCGCAGGCGTAAAATTTCAAGCGGGGTCAAGATCGTTTTCCGGTCGCTGAGCGGGAAGAGGGGGAAACCCTCCCGCGCCGCGAAGCCGGCCGCGGCGCTGTCCCGGTGGCAGGCGAAAGACGGCTTGTGCCCGGCTTCGCGCAAGGCTAGCGCCTGGTCAAAAGCGTAGGCCGCCAGCCCGCTGTTCCAGGGGATGTCTATGAGGCTCAGGATATTAAGCGGAGCGGTCATTTTTGTTCAGCTCGGCGGCGCCGGCGGACGGCATGTGTATGGTTTTCAGTATGCCAGCGGAAGCTTTGAAAGCGTCTTCGACGGTTATTTCGGCCATGCAGCTGTAGCGCGGGCATTTTTCCCTTTCGCAGCGCGGGCAGCCCGCCCCGGAGGGCACCAGGACTTTGTTAAGGCCTTTTCCGTAAGGGCCCCAGCGCAGGGGGGAACACGCCTTTATCGGGGGGAAAAATGAAAGCGTAGGCACGCGCAGGGCGGAGGCCAGATGCAGCGGCCCGGTGCTGTTGGTTATGAACATATTGCATCTCGCTATCACGCCTATGAACTCGGGCAGCGTTAAAGCTTCCCTCAGTATAAACGTTTTTCCCGCGACTCCGGCGGAGATCTCTTCCAGGACCGGGGTTTCGGACGGCGACCCGGTCAATAATATTCGGACATTGAATTCTTTTAAAAGCCTGCCGGCCAGGCCGGCGAAATTTTCCCCGGGCCAGTTAAGGGCGGAGCCGCCGCTGCACGGGTGTATGCCGATTATGAAGTCTCCGGGTTTAAGGCCAAGCCTGGCGAGAACACGCAGCGCCGAGTCACGCTCCGCGGCGCCGGGGTTTATCTTCGCTTCTCCCGGCCGGGGTTCAACTCCCAGGCCCGCAAGCAGGTCGAGGTTGTAATCAGCTTCGTGCTTTTTTATTTCCGAGCGGTGCTGGAAGACCGGCTTGTTAAGGAAAACGGCCCAGAGCTTTGAAGCCGGACCTATCCTCAGCGGGATGCCGGCCAAAAATGCAAGGAGGGCTACTTTAAAATTCAAAAAGAAAATAACGGCAATATCGAATTTGCCGCGCCGCAGCTCTTTTAATGTGCTGAAAAAACCTTTTTCCGTTATTATGCCGTCCAGGTCGCCGTTGTTTTCCAGCACTCCACAGGCGTAGGAGCTGGTGAGAAAGTAGATCCCCGAGCCCGGATACCCGGCGCGCAGGGCGGAAACCGAAGGAGTGGTAAGCGTCACGTCGCCTATCCTGTCGGTTCTTATAAGCAGAATTTTCGGCTTTTTGACCATTTCAACTTTGCGCTTACTAAAGGAAAAGCCCCTTGCGGGGCGTTTTTAAATCTGGTGGACGTGACAGGGATCGAACCTGCGACCTCCTCCATGCCATGGAGGCGCTCTCCCAACTGAGCTACACGCCCGAAATAGTAAACCGCTTTAAACGCGGTAAACGATTGAATGACCTGACAATATTATACGAAAAAACCTGCGGCAGTTCAAATTACAGGCGGAAAAAGGAGGCGGAAAACGCACGCCGCACAAAAGTGCCCTGTCACCTTCTCCCTAAATTTCGTAAAATTATCGATATGAAAATTAAATCCTTTAACGTCATACCCAACCTTCCGGACAGCCTTAAGGCCCTGGAAGAACTTTCCACCAATATGTGGTTCACCTGGAACTGGGACGCGATAATGATGTTCGTGAGCATGAACGAGGATCTCTGGCACCGCTCCCACCGCAACCCCAAGTGGATACTGGGTACGCTGCCGCCGGAGCGCCTGGATGAACTGGGAAGGGACGCGAATTTCCTGGGGAAACTCGGTGAAATAAAACAAAAATTCGAGTCCTACATGGCGCTCAAGGATACCTGGTTCGCCCGGAACCGCCAGGAACAGGACAAAGACATGCAGGTGGCCTATTTCTCGATGGAGTACGGCATAGGCGAGGGGCTGCCGATATATTCGGGCGGCCTCGGCATGCTTTCCGGCGATCACCTCAAATCAGCCTCGGACCTGGGGCTGCCTGTCGTCGGCGTGGGCCTGCTTTACCGGAAAGGCTACGTGCAGCAGGTGCTTAACCGCGACAGTTGGCAGGTTGAACACTATCCTGAGAACGACTGGTACAATATGCCGGTGGAGATAGTGAATAACGCCGCGGGCAGCCCGCTCCGCGTGGAAGTGGACCTGGCGGGGGAGCGCGTGCAGGTGGGCGTGTGGAAGGTCCCGGTCGGCCGCACTTCGCTGTTCCTGCTGGACACCAACCTGCCGGAGAACTCTCCCCAGGCCCGGACGATAACCGAGCAGCTTTACGGCGGAGACAGGGAAAACCGCATACGCCAGGAGATAGTCCTGGGCATAGGCGGCGTAAGGGCGCTCGAGGCCATGGGGCTTAACCCCACCGTTTTCCACGTGAACGAGGGGCACAGCGCGTTCCTGCTGTTCGAACGGATACGCCAGCTGATGAGGAGCCGCGGCCTGTCGTACGCCGAAGCCCGCGAGTCCGTCTGGGCATCTTCCGCGTTCACCACGCATACCCCCGTGATGGCCGGCAACGAGCATTTCGAATTCGAGCTGGTGCACAAGTACCTTGAAGGCTACTCGAGGGAACTTGGCCTGACTTTCCCGGAGTTCCTGGACATAGGGAAAGAAGAGCATACCTCCATGGGCTTCTGCATGACCGTGGTCGCTATGCGCCTGTGCGCCTTCCTTAACGCCGTCAGCCTGCTGCACCGCGACACCTCCCGCGAAATGTGGCGCAAGCTCTGGCCGCAGCTGCCGCTCTACGAGATCCCGATAGAGGGCATCACGAACGGCGTGCACACCTGCTCCTGGATCAGCCACGAGCATCACCAGCTTTACAGCAAAACGCTGGCCGGAGGGGTCAACGGCATACCCGACTCCTGCGACTTCGGCAAGGTGGGGGATATAGACGACCGGGAGATGTGGGATACCCATATACTGCGCAAGCAGAAGCTGGTGAAACTGGTGCGCGAGCGGCTCAAGCGCCAGCACCAGCGCCTTGGAGCGGACCGCACCGTGCTGGCCGAGGCTGAAAGCGTGCTCAACCCCGAGTACCTTACGATAGGATTCGCGCGGCGCTTCGCCACCTACAAGCGGGCGACGCTTTTCATGAGGGACCTGGAACGCCTCATCGAACTGGTGGTCGACGAAAAAATGCCGGTCCAGTTCGTGTTCGCGGGTAAGGCCCACCAGGCAGACACCCACGGCAAGGAGTACATAAAGGCGGTAGCAAAACTTTCCATGGACAAGCGGTTCAAGAACCGCATAATTTTCGTGGAAGACTATAACATGAACGTGGCGCGCTACATGGTGCAGGGGGTGGATGTCTGGATGAACAATCCGATAAGGCCGCTGGAGGCGTCCGGTACCAGCGGCATGAAGGCCGCAATAAACGGCGTGATGAACCTGTCCGTGCTTGACGGCTGGTGGGTGGAGGGGTACTCTCCCGAAGTGGGCTGGCCCATAGGCGGCTCGGAATCCTACAACAGCGACGAGGAACGCGACTACGTGGAGGCCGAGTCCATTTACAACCTTTTAAAGAAGGTGGTGGCGCCGCTTTATTATGACCGCGACAAGGACGGCTTGCCGCGCGGCTGGATAAAGATGATGAAGGCGTGCGTGCAGAAGCTGGTGCCGCAATTCAATACCAACCGGATGCTGCGCGAATATTACGAAAAATTCTACACCAAGGCCCACCGGTCGTCAGTGCGGTTCGCCGACAGCACCAGGGTGGCGGAGATCGCCCGCTGGCGCAGGAAGCTGGAGGATAACTGGCCGCGCGTAAAAGCGGTGACAGACCAGCTTAAGCCGGAGATGGAAGTGCGCTCCGGGGCCAAGCTGCCAGTGCGGGCCGTGGTCTGGCTTGGCGACCTCAAACCGGAGGATGTGGACGTGCAGCTGCACGTCGGCGTGGCCGGAGGCGAGGGGCTGTTCAAGGAGGGGCGCTCCGTCCCTATGGCGCACGATGAACGCATGGGCGACGCCTACGTCTACAAGGGCGAGATACCCTGCTACAAAAGCGGCAGGCACGACTTCGCGGTGCGCGTGATCGGACGCCATCCTGACGCGGTTAACGCGCTGATGCCGCTGTTCATCAAGTGGAGCGAGGAATAAGCCCGGGCGCGGGTTGCGGCCGGAGGGCGGTGTTTGCCGGCAGCGGCCTTATCACTTGCGCGAAAAAAGATATATAATGTTATCAGCGGCCGGAAGCGGCCCTGTAGCATAATTAAAGAGAGGTAAATAAGCAAATGGCAAAAGGTAAAGTTAAGTGGTTCAATGACAAGAAGGGTTTCGGTTTCATAATACCCGATGACGGGTCCAAGGACCTCTTCGTGCATCACTCTTCCGTACTCGGCGAAGGATTCAAAACCCTGGCTGAAAACCAGGAAGTGGAGTTCGAAACTGAGAACACCGACAAGGGCCCCAAGGCGATCAACGTCAAAAAAACACAGCCCGCCAAGTAATCCACAGCTTGGTAAACAGCGCCGGCCCCGTAAAGCGGGGCCGGCTTTTTTTGCGCGCATGGAGGGATATCGGGTCTTCAAATATATTATACTAACCGGAGCGGATATAAGGAGGCCTTATGGCTGAAAATAAACAGGATAATAAACCCATACAACTTGAGGTGCAGATGGATGAGGCCACGGCGCAGGGTATATACGCCAACCTCGCCGGGGTGACGCACAGCGAGACCGAGTTTATCTTCGATTTTCTCTTTCTGCAGCCCAACCAGCCTAAGGCCAAACTGCGGGCCCGTATAATCTCAAGCCCGGTCCATACCAAGCGCTTTCTGAACGCGCTTCTTGAGAATATTAAGCGTTACGAGGAACGCTTCGGCGTTATTCCGGAGCGGGCCGTTAACCTGACGCAGGGGCACAGTTAGGCCGGGGGGCGGGGAAAGCGGCGCTCCCGCGGAATGCGCCAAAAGAAAAGGCCCGGAGATATCCGGGCCTTTTCTTTGCTTCGTGTTCGCCGGCCGCGCCGTTCCCGGCTATACCGGCTGGGTACCCTCGAGGAGTATGGCTTCCCGTTCGGCCGGGAGGCGGCAGCTGAGGGCGAAGCCTTTTGCCAGCGCGCGGGCTTTCGCGTCGGCCAGCATCTTGTCCAGATCCTCGTCGGAGTAGTCCGCGGAGGTGTGGAAAAGTACAAGCTCCTTTACCTGTCCCTTCTCGGCCGCGAAATCCACTACCGTTGAAAGCCCCGAGTGGCCTTCGTGTTTATGCGCCTCGTAATCGCAATCGGTGTACATCGTGCCGTGGATGAACAGGTCCGATCCGCGCGCGAAGATGCCCAATCTCTCGTCGTAGTCCTGGAAGGCGGTGGCGTCCCCCCAGATCTCGCTGTCGGGGGCGTAAACGATCTTCTTCCCGAGCGTCTCCAGCGAGTATATCATGGTGCTGGTGGGATGGTTAGCGTACATGGAAGAGAGTTTTACTCCCGGAAAAAGTTCGTAGTTGTCTTCGAGTATTTCATAGATATCTATCTTCGCCTTGGGCGGCTGCTTCGTGAGGGCGAAGGAGCTGTACAGGGAAGACTGCGCCACTTCCTTAAGGCTCCTCTCCGGGTCGTTGGCGCCTATAAGGTGGACGGAGAAGTTGGGGTCGTGGAGCGGGGCGAACATGCCCAGGCCCAGTATATGGTCCAGGTGGAAGTGCGTCAGGCATATCCAGATGTCCTTATAGTAGCGTTTTTTTGCGGCGATCTCCCTGCCCAGTTCCACTATGCCGGTTCCGGCGTCGAATATGAAAAGGTGCTCTTTTGTCTCGACGGAAACGCAGGAGGTCTGGCGGCCGTAGCGCGACGCTGAGTTGGGAATGACGGCGGGGAGGCCGCGGGCGCCCCATATCGTTACGCGCAGCTGGCCCGCGTAAAGGTCGCTCGCCTGCGCGGCCTCTTCCTCGTGTATCACTTCGGGGGCGGGACATTCGGCCGGGGCGGGCTCCAGCGCCGCGGCGTCGCCGGAGAGGATGCTCTTTACGGTGGACGAAAAGGTTTCAACGTTGTAAGGCTTTTGCAGGAAAAAATCGGCTCCGAACTGCAGCGCGCGCTGTTTTTCGATTTTGTAGGATTTGCCGGACACGATTATGATCTTGATGTGCTTAAGCGCCGGGTCGGATTTTACCAGTTTGCAGATGTCCATTCCGTTCATGCCGGGCATCATGATATCGGTCACTATAAGGCGGGGCATCTGGGCTTTTATCGTGGGTATCGCCTCCAGGGAATCCTGGACGAGAGTAACGGAATAGCCGGCGTCCGTAAGAAGGTCGCGCGAGAGTTCGCCTACCATCGGGTCGTCGTCAATTATAAGAATGTCCGGGCTTGCCATGGTTTTCCTCCACGCTCTGTCTATTTACTATAATACATTATACGCTTTTCGCCGTTAAGGAATTGTTTCAACGAAGTTAAATCGCCGGGGCCCGTTTCGCGGGCAAAGCGCGCGCGGATACCCGGCCGGAGCCGTCAGCCCTTGTAAATCTTATGATGAGAATAATAGCAGGAACGCACCGCGGCAGAAAGATCTTCTCCGTGCCGAAAGACAAGTTCGTTAAACCCATCTCGGCCCGGATAAGGCAGTCCCTCTTCGATATACTTCGCCCGTACCTGCCGGGGGCGACCTTCCTGGACCTTTTTGCCGGGGTGGGAACCGTGGGTATAGAGGCGCTGTCGCGCGGCGCCGGCAAGGTCGTGTTCGTGGAAAAAGACGGCGTCTGCATGAAGATCATCGAAAAGAATATAGCCCAGCTCGGCTTCGGGGAAAAGGCGAAGGCGCTGAAGGCCGACGTTCTCAGCGGCCTGAAGTGGCTGGAACATTTTTCCGACTACAAAGGCTACGATATCATCTTCATGGGTCCGCCCTACCGCACCGAGGAGAACCTGCCCCTGGCCTACAGCGTCAGAACGCTGGAGCTTCTGGCGGAGGGGGGCATCGCCGCGCCGGCAGCCGTCATAGTGGTGCAGCATCACAAAACGGAGAAGGTTTCCGCCCCCGCCGGACTTGAACATACCCGGAGCGAGAAGTACGGGGACAGCGTCGTGGATTTCTTCCGCATAGCTAAATGACCGCATGGCCGCCGGGCGGCGTAAGCCGCCGGGAAAACCGCGCTCTCTTTTCCAAATGATATTCGACCCCCTGGAAATTAATTACAGCAAGATCAAGGCCTACCTTGACTGCCCCTTCCTTTACCGGTATATCTACGTTGAACGGAAGTTCGCCCCGCAAACACCTTTCTCTTCGCTGGGCCTTTCCGTGCACAGGGCCCTTGCCCGCTACCACGCCGCCGGGAAGGATCTGAGCGACCTGCTGGCCCATTACGAGGACGCGTGGCTGAACTACGGCTATTCCACGGCCCAGGAGAGCATGGAATTCTACAACCGCGGCGCCGGGGTCCTGGAAAACTGGTGGCTTTACAGCCAGAACAACAGGGCGGAAACGATCTACTCCGAGAAAAAATTCGAATTCCCGTTCGGGAAATGGCGGGTTAAAGGCACTATCGACCGGGTGGACAGGCTGGGAGCCGGCCTGGTGGAGCTCATAGACTATAAAATGGGCTTTGAGGGAAAAACTTCAAAAGACGTTTCCTCCAGCCTCCAGCTTTCCATGTATGCCATCGGGCTGTCGCGGGCGCTGAACCTTAAGGTCGGGGCTATAGCTTACTTCGTCCTTTCCGGCCCGGAGAAGATCTCCGTGCCTTATGACCCCTCTACCGAGGAAGCTACGCTCGGCCTGGTAGGCGGACCCGCGGAGAAAATGCTGGCTCTGGATATGTCGCGCAAAGGCGAGTGCTCGCGCTGCCCCACGAGGAAATTCTGCCCTGAATCACTGGCCAGGGAAAGCTGAACCGCCGGGGGGGATATCGATCCCGGTTCCGGACTTTATAATTTTAGGATCTTTCGGGCTGCGGCGTTCATAAGGCCCGGTATGCGGCATGTTTTTAGTTTCGCGGTATATCTGAAGGAAAACCATAACGCATGAGATCAGCAGCGGGCCCAGGAAGAGTCCCAGCGGCCCGTAAACCTTCAGACCTCCGAAAATTCCCAGAAACAGCAGGAAGACGGGCAGCTTTGCGCCCTTGCCGATGAGCATGGGCCGCAGCACGTTGTCCAGCAGCCCTACCACGACAAGTCCCCAGAGCAGCACGAACAGCCCCGTGGGCATCCCCTTCAGGAAGAACATCACGGCCGAAAGCGGCAGCCACACCAGGCTGGTCCCCAGGAACGGGATCATGGCGGCGAAAGTCGTGAGGACTCCGAACAGTACCGGAGCAGGCACCCCGGCAAGCCAGTAACCTACCGCGCCCATTATCCCCTGGAGAACGGCTGTAAGCAGCATGCCGCGCACCACGGCCATGGCGGTGATATACAGCTGCATGGATATCCGGTGCTTGTATTCCTGGTCCATCGGGGTTATGTCTATCAGCCAGCTGAGAAATTTCTCCCCGTCGCGGAAAAATATAAAAAGAGTGAACACCATGACCACGAGGCTGACCAGGAAAAAAAAGATATTCCGAAGTATAGTGGTTCCCGAACTCGCTATCGTTTCCTGGAGGGTTTTCAGGTTGCCTATTATGACGTCCCCCAGGTCCAGGTCCCAGTACGCCCTTATAGTTTCAGGGATCTGCACCTGCAGGTCGTTTTGCGAGATGTGGGTAAGCCATTGGCTGGTTTTGGGGTAGAGCGCCCGCGATTCCCGCACCAGCAGCCAGCCGAAGATCATAAGCGGCAGTACCACGGTCAGCACTGCCGTGAGCGTCATGGCCGCCGCGGAGGCTGTGCGGTTCTTTATAACTTTTTTGCGGAACCAGAGATTGAGCGGATAAAAGATAAGGGCGAGCGTGGCCGAAACCAGTATGGCCCCCGTGAACGGGGATAGTACATGCAGCAGCTGGTACAGGAGGAATATAAGAATTCCGAAAAAAAAGAGATTAAAAAGCTGGGCCTTGTCGAACCGGAGCAGCTTCTGAGCGGGAATGTTGCCTGGCATTCTCCGATTATACCATAAGGACCGCCCGTACGCTTGACGGCCGGGCCGCGCAAAATGGTATATTAAATCCTGAATCACTATGCGTAAATACTTGAAGATACTCTACCGCGGGGAAGTCACCAATTTCTCGCGAAATTCTTACGAAGTAGTGTTTTCCATTTTCATGATCGCGGTGGCGTATTTTTACCGCAGCAACCCGCAGATAGTTTACCCGCGCATTCTTTTCTTCTTCCTCACGCTCCTTGGCTTTAATTTCATGTTCAGTTACCTCCTCCGGCGCCGGGCTTCGGTGAACCTGTGGCTGATAGACGTAACGCTGCTGGCGAATTTCTGGATAATAACAGGCGTGCTGTATTATTCCGGGCGCGGCGAGTCCTATTTCTGGGTGCTGTACCTCCTGCCGGTGTTCGGGGCTTCGCTGATGGCTAATTTCAAGGACGCCTTCGGCGTGGTTTTCCTTTGCATTCTGGCGATCTCCGTAATGTCGTGGCCGCTCCAAAGCGGGGACCTGGCCAAGGTGCTGGCACTGTCGGTTAAACTGGCAGTGCTGGCTTTTTCTTCCGGGGTCGTTTACAACACCGCGCTTTCAAAAAAGAGAACGGAACTCAGCCTGGCCTCAAAGCGCAGCGAGGTGGATCGCCTGGCGAGGGAGATACTGGAGAAGGACGTGCAAATAGTCCGCACCGCCTCGACCGGGGAGATCGGGGCGCTTGTAAGCGGCGTTATGCACGACCTGAATAACGCGGTTTCCGTAATACTGCTGAGCGCGCAGATAGGGGTGGAGGATGAGAATCCTGATAAAAAAGACATCGTCCGCATACTGAAGGCCGCCAAGTTCGCCAAAAACGTGATCACGAACGCGCTCAGCATAGTGCGCGGACAGGAATACGTTTTCGAAACGGTGCAGTTCAAGGAACCTGCGGACAACGCCGTGTCGCTTATGGAGTACGCGGCCTTAAAGAAAGGCGCCTCGGTAGTGCTCGATCTTCCGGACGACCTGCCGCCGCTGCGGGTCAGCAAGGTCCATATAGAGCGTATGCTCCTCAACGTTATTTCGAATTCCCTCGACTTCGTTCCCGAGGGCGGGGCCGTGAGCCTTTCGGCCCGGGCCTCGGATGGTATGCTTGTCGCCGTGATAACGGATAACGGGCCCGGCTTCCCCGCGAAGCTTCTTAAAGAGGGTGTAAAGGCTTTCGTCACCACCAGGAAGGAGAAAGGCGGGACCGGTCTTGGGCTTTTTGTCTGCGACCAGATCGCGCGGCGGCACGGCGGCGAATTGACGCTGGCCAATCTCCCGGGAGGGGGCGCCAGGGTTACCATTACTCTGCCGGTTGACGGGCCTAAGGAAAATTGAAAGACCGGCGGTTCCCCGGGCTGTTCAGTTCCGCAATTTCACGTTCGTCCCTTTATTTCCAGAAATAAACCATTATCGCCGCTCCCAGGATCACGCGGTACGCTATGAACGGGGCGAGGCCGCGCTTTTTCATCCAGGCCAGGAACAGCCATATTACGGCCAGCCCCGTCAGGAAGGAGGCCGCGAGTCCCGAAGCAAAAGCCGCGTTAAGGTCTCCCGGAGTTATCTTGCGCGCCTCCATCAGGCCCGCTCCCAGGATCACCGGGGTGCTGAGCAGGAAAGAAAATCTGGCGGAGGCGGTCCTGGTGTAGCCCAAAAAAAGGGCCGCCATCATGGTCATGCCGGCGCGCGAAGCGCCGGGCATGAGCGCCAGGCACTGGGCGAAACCGATTATCATGGCGTTCTTAAGAGTGAAGTTGTCCTCTCCCAGCGACTGGGCCGGCTTCCTGTCCGCCAGCCAGATGAAAAATGAGAAGAACAGCAGGTTGAAGGCTATCCAGCGCGGGTCCCTGAAGGCTGTTTCCGCCGCGTTTTTCATCAGCAGTCCGGCTATACCCGCCGGCAGCGAGCCCGCGGCCAGCATCCAGAGCATCCGGCCCCCCGGTCCGGACGGGCGTTTTGCCGCGTCCGAAAATATTTTAAGCCAGTCCTTCGCGAAGTAGGCCAGCACGGCCAGGAGCGTGCCCAGGTGCAGCATGACGTCGTAGGCCAGGCCCTGATCGGGCCAGCCGAATACTTTCGGCGCCAGGGCCAGGTGGGCGGAGCTGGAAACAGGTAAAAATTCCCCCGCGCCCTGCAATATTCCAAGTATCACCGCCTGGTGTTCAGTCATAGCCTGTCTCCGTACCCGGGTAATAATGGCGCAGTATCTCGCGGTATTTGAATCCGGCCCGGCCCATGCCTTCCGCGCCCCACTGGCACATGCCGACGCCGTGCCCGCCGCCTATTCCGTCGAGGATAACGTAATCTTTGGCCGAAAGTATTTTGAAGAAAGAGCTTCGCACCGCCTGCCAGCCCGCGCGCCGTCCTACGCCGTGGTAAAAATCGGTGGCGGAGATCCTGACGCGCCGCGCGCCCGTGTTCATTTCAAGTTCAGCGGCCCGCCCCGAGGGTGCCCATGCGGCTACGCGCAGTCCGCGGGCTTCTTCATCCGGAGTTATCCAGCCGGCCGAGCGCGCCAGCCGGGTCAGGCCGGTGTAATAGATCTGGGTTTTCCACCGGAAATTCGGGGCGATGGAACAGTAGGGTTTACCGGCCGGTCCGTCCTGCACGGACACCAGGTAAGGTTTGTTCTCGAACGGCCATACGTAAGTAAGGGCCTCCGTGCGGCCGCCGCAGATGGAGTGGTAATAGGTGGCAGCGGGCTTGCCCTGGTATAGCAGCATTTCGCCCCGTGTCGAATCGCAGGCTGCCCTTGCCTTGGCGCTTACGGTCCCCAGCCCCGAGTAGAGCTGGCAATGGGTCGAGTCGCATAGGTTGTAGCCCTGCCCGGAGTGGTTCTTCATATGGTTTAACGTGTACGTGCGGGCCGCCACGGCCTGCGCCTTGTAGGTTTCCGGGTTTGAAAGGTCCTGGGCTTCCCCGGTTACGACCCCGGCAAGGTATGTTTCCAGCTGTACGGTGTTTATGATCTTCAGGAGACCCCGCTCCGCCGAAAAGATAATTTCTCCGGTATAGAGCCGGCGGGGCAATCCGCGCCCCGAAAGCCATACGCCTTTGCCCATGGCGGAAACTCTCAGGGTTTTGGCGGGGCCGTATTTCAGGGAGCCCTGCGAGATTATCGAAGAGCCTTTGGCGCTGACGCGGGCCGCGGCTTTAAGCGCGCGTTCCCCGGCGAAAACCGCCCCGCCTTCCGGCTCCAGGTCCACGCTGGAGATGCTGTGGAGCGAGTAAAGGCGTACTGCCACCATCCTGTCCCTGGCCGAGGCCGGGCAGCAGGCAAGAAGTATTATCAGTGCGGTTATTTTCAAAGAGAAGGTCCCTTTGCCGCGGGCGGGGAATAGAATTCCACAAGCGAACTTTTACCCGGGTTTACGGATCCGCTGATCCTTATAAAACCGGCGGGGGCCAGGCTGAAAGGCGCGGAACCCGTAAGAAAAGCGGCAATGGAGCCCAGCAGGGGCTGGTGTCCCACTATTATCACTCCCGATTTTGCCGAGGCGGCGGCCGACCGTACCGCCTCCAGCATGTCATCCGCCGGGCCGTCCGCGATGACGGACGACTTGCGGCTGGAGGCTTCCGGAAAAAACACCCTGAGTATTTGCGCGGTGCTGTCCGCCCTGCGGTAGGGGCTTGAAATTATCAGTTCCGCCCTGAAGCCGGCGGTTTTGAGGTGTTCGGCCGTCTCCCGCGCTTCTTTTTCGCCCAAGGGGGAGAGCGGTCGTTCCGAGTCGGATTTTACCCCGGCCTCAAGGGTTCCGAGGGCCCTGCCATGCCGCAGGAAAACTATTTCGGTCATCCGTATATTCTACTAATTTGCCGGGTCCGCTTGCCGGGGAGCAGCCTTAAAAGGCCGGCGGGGATGGCGTGGTTATTAATTCTTCTTATCCTTTTGCGCGGGTACCCGCGCAAGCCGGGGGCGCGGTATTGTATATGAAGAGCTGGCCGGTTTCCGGCTCTGAAGTATTACCTTTTCTTATATTTACGGCTTTCCTGCGGCCGCCGCGCCGCGCGGGGGAAGCAAGCCGGCCTTTAATTGAATATAATATATGGGCGGTGAGCGTTATTATAAAAACGGAGGCCACCAGCGTGAATTATCACATACTCAGGAAAGACAAACTAGATGGTTTTATAAAAAGTCTGGCCAGAAAGATGAAGGTCTGCGCCCCTGTCGCCAAAGGGCACAACAACTTCGCTTTTGAGGAAGTTTCCTCTGCCGGGGAGATAGCCCTTAGCTACATACCCACCATACTCCCTCCCAAGAAATATTTCATGCCCCAGCGGGAGAAAATGCTGGACTTCGACCTGACGGGCGACCAGCCGAAGGATGCGGCCAACCTGGAGGCGCCGGGTATGGCCATCTTCGGAGTGCACACCTGCGACCTGGCCGGCATACAATGTTTGAACATGGTGTTCTCCGAAAAGCCCCGCGACTATAACTACATACTCCGTAAGGAGAAGGTCCTTATAATCGGGCTCGAGTGCAACGCTTACTGCGACGGTCACGCCAGCTGCGCGCTGGTGGGCAACCACTACCCCAACGGCGGTTACGACCTGTTCTTCACCGACCTGGGAGACCGTTTTATTATACACGTGAATACCCAGAAGGGCGAGGAGCTGGTCGAGGGGATGGGCCTGGCGAAAGCCAACCCCGCCGACATGTCCGCGCTCGACGCGGTGCGTGAAGGCAAGAAGAAGGCTTTTCAGAACGAAATAGGCACGGAGCTGAAGGACCTGCCCGCCGTCTTCGCGAAAGGCACGGACAGCAAGGTCTGGAAAGAAGTCGGCGACCGCTGCGTTTCCTGCGGCAACTGCACCAATGTCTGCCCCACCTGCTACTGCTTCGACATGGCCGACACCATCAACCTGGACATGAAGACCGGCTTCCGCACGCGCACCTGGGATTCCTGCCAGTTCGGGACTTTCGCGACCGTGGCCGGGGGGGAGAACTTCCGTTCGGAGCGGTCGGAGCGGCAGCGCCACCGCCTCTACCGCAAGTTCAAGTACCCGATAGACAAGTTCTACCGCTCCTTCTGCACCGGCTGCGGCCGCTGCACGCGCACCTGCATGGCCAAGATAAGCCTGAAGGATACGCTGAAGGCCCTTGTCGCCGAGAATAAATAAGGGGATATCATGACCGAGATAAAAAATTCCAACTGGAAACTCCGCAAAGGACAGATCATCGCCGCGAAGCAGATGACGGCCGCCGAGAAGTGGTTCGACATAAAGCTCGAGGACGGCGATCTCGACCACGAGCCCGGGCAGTTCGTGCAGGTGGAACTGTACGGCGTGGGAGAGGCTCCCATTTCCGTCTGTTCAAGTCCCACCAAGCGCGGCTCCTTCGAGCTGACCGTGCGCTCCGCCGGCCGCCTGACGAAACACATGCAGGGCCTCGGCAAAGGCGACTGGCTGGGCATACGCGGACCGTTCGGCAAGCCCTTCCCCGTTAAGCTCATGACCGGCAACGACCTGCTGTTCGTCGCCGGCGGCCTCGGCATAGCGCCGCTGCGCTCGCTTATAAATTACGTGATAGACAACCGCCGCGAGTTCGGCAAGGTGGACATCCTGCTGGGCTGCAAGACCCCCACCGATATGCTGTTCGGCGACGAGATCAAGGGCTGGCAGAAGCGCCTGGATGTCGAGTTCCGCTGCACCGTGGACCGCTCGGACCCGGACTGGAAGGGCAACGTAGGCCTGATCACCAGCCTGATACCCGGGGTAACCATCACACCGGAAAAGACTTTCGCCGTGGTGGTCGGCCCCCCTATCATGTACAAGTACGTCATCGCCGAACTGCTCAAAAAGAGCCTGCCGGAGCGCCAGATAATCCTGTCGCTCGAGAGGCATATGAAATGCGGCATGGGGAAATGCGGCCACTGCCAGATAGACCATCCGAAGAACTACTACTGCTGCAAGGACGGCCCCACCTTCACCTATGAAGAGGTGAAGGATTCGAAGAAACTTTAATACGGAGAAAGACATGAAAATAACGAAAACACCCGTAAAGTCCCCGGCGAAGGCTCCCAAGGCCGCCGCGAAGCCTAAGGTTGCCTTCTTTGACTTCGCCTGTTGTGAGGGTTGCCAGCTTCAGGTCGCCAACATCGGAGAGGCCCTCCTGGACATACTGGGCGCCATCGACGTCGTGGAATTTCGCGAAGTGATGAGCGAAAAATACGACAAAGATTACGATGTTGTCATAATAGAAGGGTCAATAACCGACCACCACGCCGAGGAGCGCTTAAAGAAGATCAGGGCGCGCGCGAAGGTGCTGATAGCCTACGGCGCCTGCGCCGCGATAGGCGGCGTAAATGGCATGAAAAACTCCTTCAAGCTGGACGAGATACGCCAGTACGTCTACGGCAAGGACTATAAGCTGTTCGACAGCACTCCGACCCGGGCGATACACCAGGTGGTGAAAGTCGATTACACTATAAACGGCTGCCCCATATATCCGCCCGAATTAGTGGAGGTCCTCAAGCACGCCCTGCGCGGCCTGCCCTACACCGTGCCGGATAATCCCGTCTGCTCCGAGTGCAAGCTGAACGAGAACGTCTGCATGTACGAGCGCGGCGTGGCCTGCCTGGGCCCGTGGACCAAGGCCGGCTGCAACTCCTGGTGCGTCAATAACGGCAATATCTGCTACGGCTGCCGGGGCGAAGTTAACCACCCGGCCAAGAACGCCGCTAAAGATGTGATAGCCAAATATAACCTGAAGCCCGAACTTATAAAGAACAAGTTCGACATGTACAACAAGTGCAAGGAGGGCGGCAAATAATGGCAACCAATAACAAGGATCTGGACATTAAAGTCGAGTACGTCACCCGCGTCGAGGGCCACGGCAATATCGTGGTCAACGTCTCGAAGGGTAAGATAGAGAAGTGCGAGTTCCACGTGGTGGAATCTCCCCGGCTCTTCGAAGGCATGCTCCGCGGCCGCTCGATCTTCGAGGCGCAGCACATAACCTCGCGCATCTGCGGCATCTGCTCCTGCGGCCACTCGCTGGCCTCCATACAGGCGGCGGAGGAAGCGCTGGGCGTCGAGCCCACCGAGCAGACGATAAAGCTGCGCAAGCTCCTGCTCGATTACGAGTTCCTCGACAGCCATATCCTCCACGTCTACCTGCTGGCCGCCCCTGACATCCTCGGCGTGCCCTCGTTCGTGCCGCTGATAAAGACGCACAACCAGGTGGTGCGCCGCGCGCTCCGCATGAAAAAGACGGTGAATGACGTCTGCGACATCCTCGTTGGGCGCCACGTCCACCCGATCTCCGCCATAGTTGGCGGGTTCACGAAGCTCCCTCGCCCGAAGGACCTCGACGCGCAGATAGCGGCGCTCGAAAGCATGGCGGACGACATGACCGAGACCCTCAAGCTGGCCAAAACGCTTAAGTTCCCGGACTTCCACCGCGAGACGGAGTTCGTGGGCCTTGTCTCCGACGACGGCGAATACCCGCTGCTCATGGGGGATATCGGTTCCACCGACGGCAAGCGCTTCAAGAAGAAGGACTACAGGAAGGCCACGAACGAGTTCATCGACCCGCGCTCGTCCGCCAAGTTCACCAAGCTCTCCCGCGAAAGCTTTTTCGTGGGCGCGCTCGCCCGCTTCAACCTGAACTCCCAGAAACTGCATCCCAAGGCTAAAGCGGTCGCCAAGGAACTCGGGCTGAAGCCGGTCTGCCACAACCCCTATCTCAACACCGTGGCCCAGGTGGTGGAGATAGTTCACTGCTATTATCACGCGCTTGATATCCTTAAGGACCTCCGTAAGAACGGCGTGGACATGAGCCAGCAGATCACCGTCGGGGTCAATGAAAAGGGCGCGGTGCCGGTGCGCGCCGGGAAAGGCGTGGGCGCCGTGGAAGTGCCGCGCGGCATACTCTACCACAACTATGAAACCGACCGCGACGGCATGATAAAGCAGGCCAACTGCATCATCCCGACCAACCAGAACATAAACAACATAGAGTACGACTTCGCCAAGCTCCTGCCGGAGATCATAACCCTGCCGAAGGACACCATACGCCTGCGGCTGGAGATGCTGGTCAGGGCCTACGACCCGTGCATTTCGTGCTCCGCGCATTATCTAGATGTCTCATTCGTGGACTAAAGAAGTCGCCGCGGCGCTGGCCCCGAAGGGCCGCACGCTCGTGATAACGCTGGGAAGCACGCTAAGGGCCGACGATGGCGTCGGCCCTTACGTTTGCGGCCGGGTAAAGTTCAAAAGCCCCGACCTCAGGCTGCTTGACGCCGGCACCACTCCGGAAAATGTGGCCCAGACCGCCATAGACTGGAAGCCGGATAAGATAATACTTATAGACGCGGCCCACTTCGGCGGTTCGGCCGGAGAGGCCCGGGTGATACCGCTTGCGGGTATAAACCGGCAGACCGTACTGTCCACGCACAGCTTTCCGCTTTCTGTGACTTTCTCCATAGTACAGGAGGATACCGGAGCCGAGCTGGTGGTGGTGGGCGTGCAGGCCGCGTCGCTCGATTACAAAGAGGGCCTTTCACCGGAAGTGGAAAGCACCGCCTCGCGTCTTGCGGAGTATTTTAATAAAATAGGCTGAAGGAGCCCTGCCCCGAAGCGGCCGGGCACGATATATAATGTCGATATTCCAGATAAAATCCGTAGACGAAATAATGGCCGAATCGGGCGAGAAGGGCCACAAGCTGGTCAGGGTTCTCGGCGCTTTCGACGTTACGATGATAGGCATCGGGGCCATCATAGGCGCCGGGATATTCGCCATGGTAGGCGAAGCCGCGGTGGGGGCCTCCAGCGGCCACCCGGCCGGTCCGGCCCTCATTATTTCTTTCGTCCTTACGGGAATCGCCTGCGGTTTTACGGCGCTGTGCTACGCCGAGCTGGCGGCCATGGTGCCTATTTCCGGCAGCGCCTACACTTACGCCTACGCCACCATGGGAGAGCTTGTGGCGTGGATAATAGGCTGGGACCTGATCATAGAGTACGCCATAGGCAACGTGGCGGTCGCCATCAGCTGGGCCGGCTACTTCAACGATTTCCTGAACAGCGCTTTCGGCATAAATATACCTCTCTGGCTAAGGCTTGATTACAGGACCTTCGTGCAGAAAGGGTTCGACCTGGCCGCCGCCCCGCACGTGCTCGGCGTACCGGTAGTGTTCAACCTGCCCGCGGTGCTTATAGTGCTGGCTATTACGGCGATACTCATCGTGGGGATAAGGAAAAGCTCCAGGTTCAACGATTTCCTGGTGCTTATCAAACTGGCCGTGCTCGCGCTTTTTGTGGGCGTGGGTTTTTATTATTTCAAGCTCGAGAACTGGATACCGTTCGCGCCGGGAGGCTGGAAGGGCATACAGGTGGGGGCGGCCACCATCTTTTTCGCCTATATCGGTTTCGACGCCGTTTCCACCGTGGCCGAAGAGACCCGCAACCCGAAGAGGGACATGCCGATAGGCATCATGGGCTCCCTCGTCATAAGCACGCTGATATACATACTGGTGACCGTCGCGCTGACGGGCATGATGCCTTTCATCGAGCTGAAGAATAAAATAGCCGAGCCCCTTATAGCCGGGCTCGACTATAATCACGCGGCCACCTGGATCATCGTCATCGTGTCCCTGGGTTCAGTGGTCGCCCATACGGCGGTCCTGCTGGTGTTCCAGATGGGCCAGCCCAGGATATTCTTTTCCATGAGCCGCGACGGCCTCCTGCCCTCCTATTTCGCGAGGGTGCATAAAAAATTCAAGACGCCCCACGTTACCACTATCTGGACGGGGGTCTTCGTGGCGGTCCTTTCCGCCTTCTGCAACATAGACGAGATGGCGAACCTCTGCAATGTGGGTACGCTCTTCGCTTTCGTGCTCGTCTGCCTCGGCGTTATTATTTTGAGGGTCAAGGACCCGGACCGCCACAGGCCCTTCCGGGCTCCGGGCGGCTTTGTCACCCCGGTGCTGGGCATAGCTTTCTGCCTGTTCCTTATGCAAGGCCTCGATAAGGTGACCTGGGTGAGGTTTTTTGGGTGGCTTGCCATCGGGCTTGTCATCTACTTCTTTTACGGTTATAAACATTCCCGCCTTAGGACCGGCGACCTGCTGCTGAAATAAAAGTTCCGGATTTTAATAAATCAATGGAGGCTGACATGCTGGATAAAATGAAGGAATTGTGGGCGATGAAGAGCAAGATGGACGAAATAAAGAAGGGGCTGGACTCCCTGGTGCTTGCCAGCGAGGACAATCTGGTAAAGGTAAGTATAACGGGCTCCCAGGAAGTAAAGGGGGTCGAGATAAAATGCGACCTGGCCAGCGTCGATAAAAAGAAGCTGGAAGCCGCGCTGGCGGAAACTATAAACCGCGCGGTGCGGGAGAGCCAGAAAGCCGCGGCCCAGAAGATGAGCGCCCTGGGCGGATTGCCGGGGCTTGGTTAGGGGCTGCTGCCGCCGCCCGGCGGCATCGGCATAAAATAAAGGACCCGGCTTTTAGCCGGGTCCTTTATTTGGCGGACGAGCAAACCGCGCGGTCCCGGCTATTTCAGCCGGTAAGAGGTGAGTTTTATCGTTTCCTGGCGGTCTTCCGCGATTATCTGCTCGTAAACCAGCCCTACGCCGGGGGCGTAGTAGCGTTCGGCGGAACCGGCGTCCCCGCCCCCGACCCTCGTGCTTATCTTCAGGCAGTTGTCGTAGGTTCCCGCCGGCACGGTAACTTTGCCGTTTAGCGCCGATATGCGGCTGCGGTCGGAACCCTCGGACCAGGTCAGGTTATAGGTGCAGGGGAAAGGTATTTCAAGCCTGGGGCCGGCGAGAGGGGAATCCGCGGATCGTATGCCTGAAGCGCCGGCGGTCATTACGAAGTTGGAGACTTTCGGGTTGGTCTTATTGAAAATTATCATGTTCACCTTCGCGGTGCCGGTTTCCTGCGAGTATTCCATGTGTTCTATGCGTATCGTCTTTACACCGGGGAACTCGCTGGAGGTGTATTCATATTCGTAGACGGCGCGCCTGCCGAGCGGCAGGTAGTCCGCGGCGGCTGCCTCCGAGGCCCGGACGGGCGCAATGCTTACGGGGGCGGGCACGGCGAAGACCGGCATGCCTTCCAGGGCTTCGCTGATGCCGGAGGAAATGGCGCTGTCGGTCCTGGCCAGCACGCTGTCGATGCCGGCATACTGGGCCGCGGCGCAGATCGGCGCGGCGATAAGGGAAATAACAATAAACGAATTCATCAACTTTTTCATAGCAACAAGCCTCCGAAATATAATCTTTTATATTTCCGATACTTTGTGCTAAGTTTCGTTTTGGGTGGGGGAAACTTAACGCGTCTTCCTGATACTAACTGGGAAGAACATCACCGCGCCGGTAGTCTTTGGACTTTTAGGATACCCTTGCGGCTTGTAAGGTACGGAACCAACATGAACAGTATAGCAATATGTGGCCGACCGAGTCAATAAACGGGCGGTTCCGGCGGTTTATCCGCGTCTCCCGCACGCCGGCATCGGATCCGGTGTAATACTTTTCCCGGCCTCCCGTATTTACTAGTATGGATGGAACCCATTATGGATTTCGCCGAACTCTACGACACCTGCTTCAGCCGTATCTATAACTATGTACGCTGTCATGTACGGCTGGCGGCTGAGGCTGACGACATAACGGGAAAGGTCTTTGAAGCGGCGCTGCGGGGGTTCGGGACCTATGACGAGGCGAAAGGGCCGGTTCAGGGCTGGCTTTTCGGTATAGCCCGCAACGCTGTGATAGACTGGGCCCGGGGGCGCAGAAGTCAGGTTTCGCTGGAGGAGGCTCCCGAGCCGGCCGCGGCTGACCCGAAACTGGAAGCCGCGCAGGAGAGAAAAGCGGAACAGGCGCTGCTGCTGAAAGCCCTGGCCGCCCTGGATGAAAGGTCCAGGGATATAATAGCCCTTAAATTCAGTTCGGGAATGAACAACAGGGAAATAGCGGCCATGACGGGGTTGGGCGAAAGCAATGTGGGGATAATAATCTACAGGGCCGTGAAGAGCATGCGGTCTGAAATAGAGGCCGCGGGAAAATTATGAAAGAGGCCGAGATAGCCGGACTTTTTAACAGCGAGCTGGACGCTTTCCTCCTTGGGGGGAAAGAGCCGGTTTTCAGCCCCGACCCGGGAGCCATGGAAATGGCCGGGGAACTTGCCCGCGCCGATTTCAGCTGCGATTCCCTTATCCGGGAAAGCCTGCGTGGCCGGCTTGTTGGCGCAACCCCCCGGTGTTTCACCGAATCACTGCACGCCCTGTTCGCCAACACTTACGCCCGCGCCGCCTTGGCCGCAGCCGCGCTTTTTGTGGCTTTCCTGCCGCTGTTTCACCGCATGTCCCCGCGTTCCGCGGAAGTTCCGGCCCCGGCCAGGCCCGCGCTGCTGCGGTTTTCTTCCGCGCAGCCTGCGGCCCGGGGCCTGGTTCCCGGCCTGTCGTACGCGCCGCGGTCCGCCGTAACGCAGGCCGGGGGACTTTTTGTTTCCTTGCCTATGGGCAGGCTTGAAACCGAGCCGATAAAGTATTTCCCGATAGTGACGGCCGGTTGCCGGATCCCGATAGGCCTGTCAAAGGGCCGCGAGGTTAACCCCGGTAAGCATTCGGTCATAATGCCGGAGACCGGGGGCGACATATTAATTATTAAAAGGCGGGTTGTCTCCCTGGAAGATATTTTTGAGCGCAGGTTGATCTGACAAGCGGGAAATAAGGAGGACTTATGAAAGTGTTCAAAATAGTGATGGTGTGCGCGGCCGCGCTGGCGGCGACTTCGGCGGTATCTGCCGGCGACAAGGTTACGGCGGCTCCGGCGGACGTTCCCGCCGTCGCCTCCAAGGCGTCCCCCGCGGGGATTATCGCGGGCTACAGGGGCGTTTCCATCCCGCTGGGCGGGGACCAGCTCCTGTTCCTGAAGAAGGATGATATGGTGGACGTCCTGGTAACCTTCGACGCCAAGACGAAGGACGATGACAAGACGGAGAGGCAGGAGAAGGTCACGGCGACCATTCTGCAGAACGTCCTGGTTATAAACGTGCGCAAGCCGGAAAAGGCGGACGGATTCGGGGCTGTGGAGCTGCTGCTCAACCCGAATGAGGCACAGTACGCCGCGCTGAGCATAGCGCAGGGCAAGATAACCATCAGCGTTCGCGCTCCCGGCGACGTGGAGATGCACCCGATGGAGATAGCCAGTTTCCGCAGGCTGATAAAGTAGCCGACTGCCCGCGCCATAGCCACGGGCGAAGTTTAGCCCGTGGCGTATGCGCCTTCCTGTAGTCCGCGGCTTGCGGCATTTTGTATCATTGTATTATGCATGAATGGGCACTGGCCGAATCGGTGATAAAAAGCGTGGTAGAACACGCCTCCGCCGAAAAATTAAAAAAACTTAAAGAGGCCGGCGTAGTTTTCGGCGAACTGCAGGCCATCGACGGGGAGATCTTCTCTTTCGCGCTGGAGGAACTCCGCCGGCAGTTCCCGGCGGCGAAAGCCTGCAAATTCAAAATAATAAAACAGCCGGCGGCCTTCCGCTGCAAGGCCTGCGGTCACGAGTTCCCGCTTAAGGGCCTCAGGAAGACCAAGGACGAGGCCGAGTTCATACATTTCGTTCCTGAAATGGCCCACACCTTCCTTAAATGCCCGGCCTGCAAGAGCCCGGATTTCGAGATAGCGGCAGGGCGCGGCGTCAGCGTCAGCTATATAAAGGGCGAAAAATGAACCTGGACCCCCGCCCCTCCGTTATAGAGGAAAGGCTGAAGGGCGCCAGGCGCATTATAGCCGTGACCGGCTGGAAAGGCGGCATCGGCAAAAGCGTAACCGCCTGCACACTGGCGCTGCTGCTGGCCAAAAAAGGCTATAAAACAGGCCTGTTCGACCTGGATTTCGCCGGCGCATCGGACCACCTGATACTCGGCGCCAGGGGGCTCTTCCCCAAAGAGGAGAAGGGGCTTGAGCCGCCCGTTTTTGAGGGCGTCAGTTTTATGTCCGTGGCTTTCTTTTCCGAAAACAGGGCCGTCCCTCTGCGCGGCGCGAATGTTTCTGACGCCATCATAGAGTTGCTCGCCATAACCCGCTGGGGCGCGCTGGATTTCCTGGTGCTGGATATGCCCCCGGGTATAAACGACGCCGCGCTCGACGTGATGCGTTTCGCGCGCAAGGCCGAGGTCCTGGCCGTTACCACTCCCTCGGTGCTGGCCCACGACGTTCTTTCCCGCTCCATCGAGCTTTATAAAAAACTTCATGTGCCGGTTATCGGAGTCGTGGAGAACATGTCCCCGCCCCGCGCCCGCGGTATGCGGGCGGGCCCCGGATTGAAAAAGGGCGCCGACGCCTACCTGCGCTTTGACGCCGGCCTCGAGGGGGCGCTCGGCCGCCCGGCCGCGCTTCTTAAAACCGCCTTCGCTTCGGACCTGGCTATGGCCGCGGAGCGCCTGGATATTTTTGCGGCTGAAATTTGCTAATATTTAGCCTTGGAGGGGGGATCCTGCTAATTATTGCGCAAAAGCCCGCTTAAGCGAGCGGGTGACGGTTTTGGGCGGTACTGCCATCATGGACTCGATCTATTCCAGAAAACTTCGTCCCGCGCTTCTGCGCAAGCAGATACTCCTGGCCCTGCTGCTCAGTTTGGGGGGAGTGTCCTTTCATTTCGTAAAGAGCATGCCGTTCTCCGATAAATTGCCTTTGCTGGCCGCCATTTGTTCGGTCGTCTACGCCGTCTATTACGCGGCTTTGCTTTTCTCGGACCGGAACCAGGTGGTTATCGCCCAGGTAACCAGTCTTACGAACTTTATTGCCCTGACGCTGCTGATCCACGCTACCGGGGGCATCGTCTCGCCTTTCGTGTTCCTTTATTTCTGCGCCCTCATCTCGGAAACCCTGTACGGGGTCAGGACCCCATCGAGCCTTCCGCTCGCGATAATATCCTATTCTTCCGTTATTGTCGGAAAGCTTATGGGGCTGCTGCCCTCGATGAATCAATTCGAGGCGCAGATCTACCAAAGCGTGCCCGTAACGCTGGTGATACTTGTCACCGTCACGGGTTATATGGGAGTCGCGTACTATTTTACCGATCTCATGGTATCGAACCTGCGCGACAGGCTCGCGGAGGAGAATGAGAAAAAAGCCCTGCTGTTAAAGAAGTTTTCCGAGCTCAACGCCTCTTCCCATATAGGTGTTATGACGCACCGCATCGTGCACGATCTCCGCGGCCCTTTAGCCGCCATTTCCGGCTACCTCCAGATGCAGGCGCTTGACGCGGACAATACTCAGGAGGATAAGGAGGCGCTTAAGGACCTTAACGAAGTGGTTACGGGGATGTCCGCCACGCTTTCCAGCATCACGGCGTTCGGACGTGTTTCCGAAAACCGGGCCGAGGTCATACTTCTGCCGGAGTTCATGCGCAACCTGCTTGCGATAATATGCTTTTCCAGCAACTCGAAGGGGGTGCGTTTTGTAAAGCTTTATGACGAGGACGTTAAGGCTTCCGTCATGGTTCCGCGCGGCGACCTCCAGCTGGTCTGCTTCAATATAATACAGAACGCCGTGGAAGCGGTGCGGGAGAATACGAGGGAACGCAGGATAGAGCTGGATATAATCCCGGATGAAAAGAACGTTAAAATAGTTATTTCCGACAACGGCCCCGGAATGACCCCGGAACTGATATCCGTTATTTCCCGCAGGCCGATGACCACAAAAAAAGACGGCACCGGCATCGGCCTGGCGATAGTCAGGGAACTGCTTCTGAGAAACGGCGGCGAGCTTGTCATAAGCAACCGCACGACCGGGGGGATCAGCGCCATAATCACGCTGCCGGCGCACATCGCCCCGGATCTTCATTGAACCCGCTTTTTTTGGCATAATATACTCAGAGAGACGTACGCAGAGGAACGGGGTGAGAATCCCCGGCTGCCCCGCAACGGTGATGCCGCAAGGCTAAGCCCGGTCTACTGCGAACCGCGCAAAGCGCGGGATTCCGAGGGGGAGAAAGTTAAGCCTTTTTCCTTTTGGAAAAGGGCTTTTTTTATGGACCGGGAAAAAATAAAGATCGTGCGCAGGCTGATATTTTCTGCCGCGCCCCTGTCCCTGCTGCTTGTTTCGGCTCCCGCCGAGGCGCGGCGCCTGGTTTCGCTGATGCCGTCCTATACCGAGATCATCTTCGGCCTCGGAGCCGGGAGCGAGCTGGTCGGGGTTTCGAATTTTTGCGACTGGCCGCCGGCCGCGGCCAAAATAGAGAGGACCGGCGATTATCTGCGCCCTGACATAGAGAAGATCTACTCGCTTAAGCCGGATGTCGTATTCTCCGGCTCCTGGGCCGCCGGCGCCAGCGCCGGAAAGCTTTCTTCGCTCGGGATCAAAGTCGTGTCCCTCCCTGAAGAAAAAAACGTGGCGGAAATATTCTCTTCCATAAGGCTTATAGCGGCCGAGCTGGGCCGCAGGGACCCGGGAGAGAGGCTCGTGCGCTCGCTTTCGGCCGCCATCCCGCCGGCGCTGCCGGGACCGCGGGTTAAGGTCTACATAGAGGAGGACTCGGGAGGCTGGACCACCGGCGGGGGATCCTTCCTGTCCGACGCTGTGCGGCTCGCCGGGGGAGAGAATATCTTCGCGGGCGAAAAAAAAGGCTATTTTCAGGCTTCATGGGAGCGCGTGCTGCTGGCCAGGCCGGAGGCTGTAATATTACTGGCGGGCTCGCGGAATGAATTCCTTTCAAGGCCGATGGCCGCGCGGCTCCCGGCTTCCGAAAACGGGCTGATAATCACGTCGCTCGACCGGGACGCTTTCACAAGGCCCGGCCCGCGTCTTTTTCGCGAGATAAAGAAACTGAGGGACATCCTGCATGGGCAAAAATAAAGCCGTGATCCTGGCCGCGCTGGCGGCGGCCTGCCTTTTTTCCCTGGCGGCCGGACCCGCCTGGCTTTCGGACCCGTCTGTCATACTTTACCTGCGCCTGCCGCGTACCCTGGCCGCGCTGGCCGTAGGGGCCGGGCTCGGGCTGGCCGGCGCGCTTTTCCAGGGAGTACTGAAGAACCCCCTGAGCGACCCGTACATACTGGGCACCTCCGCCGGCGCAACCGCGGCGGCCGTTTTCTGCTTCCTGGCCGGGATCGAGAGGACTTCCCCGCTGTTCTTCGCCGCGGTGTTCTGCGGCGCTTTCGGAGCCACCTTCTTTTCCTATTGGCTCGCGAGGCTGGCCGGACGCATGTCCGACGCCGGGCTGGTGCTCGCTGGCGTGGCTGTAAGCGCTTTTCTCTCTGCTCTGGTAATGCTCGCTTTGAGCGCGGCTCGCGAACGCTCATTTTCCATTCTTTATTTCGTGATGGGCGGCCTTTATACCGTCGAGCCGGAAGTCGTGGCCGTTTCGGGGGCCATAATAACGGTCTGCGCCGGACTCGCTTTTTCACGCTGGCGGGCCCTTGACGCCATGGCCCTGGGGGAGGAAAAGGCCTACCACCTGGGGGCCGACCCGGCGCGCGAAAGGGTTATATTCTTCGCGCTGGCCTGCGCGGCAACCTCGGCCGCGGTAGCCATCGGGGGGACCATCGGTTTCGTCGGACTTATGACTCCGCATATGATCCGCCTTATAACGAGGCCGTCGGCAAGGACGATGATCCCCGCGGCGGCACTGGGCGGCGCCGCGATCCTTACCGCGGCCGACGCCGCCGGGAGGGTTATCTTTCTGCCGGCGGAGGTGCCCGCCGGCGTCATTATGGCCCTGGCCGGGGCCCCGTTCTTTATGTGGCTGCTGTGGCGGCGCGCGGGAGCGAAGCAATGACGCCGCTCGTCAAGGTGTCGGGTTTGTCCTTCTCTTACGGCGAAGATGAGCTGATAAGCAATATGTCTTTCGAGGTCGGGTCCGGGGACTTTTTGTGCGTGCTGGGCCCGAACGGCTCCGGTAAATCCACCCTCCTAAAGCTGCTGACAGGGTTTATAAAAGCCGGGCGGGGAGTCGTAAGGGTAGGAGGGGCCGACGCTTCGCTGGCGCCGGCCGGGCTGCTCGCGCGGCTGCTCGCCTATGTGCCCAGCGAAACTTCCACGCCCTATGATTTTACCGTCAGGGAAATGGTCCTGCTTGGCCGCACCGCCCGGGCCGGTTTCTGGCGCGGTTACTCCTCCGAGGACGAGGCCGCGGCGGAATCGGCTCTCCGCGAGACCGGGATAGCCGCGCTTGCCGGCAGGTCCGTAAACGCGCTTTCAAGCGGTGAGCGGCAGCTGGCTTTTATAGCGCAGGCCCTGGCGCAGGAAACGCGGCTGCTGCTGCTGGACGAACCGACTTCCCACCTCGACCTGAAATACAAGGCCGATATAATGGCCCTGCTCTCGGGACTCTCGCGCCGGGGTATGGCGGTGGCCGCGGTCCTTCACGAGCCGGCGCTTGCCCGTCTGGGCTGCAATAAGGTCCTGTTGCTTGGCCGCGGGGGGCGGTATTCTTTCGGCCCCGCGGTCGAACTGCTCGCGCCTCCGCGCCTGGCGGAGACTTACGGACTTCCCGCGGATTCTCCCCTGCTGGATAAATAAAAGGGACTTCCTGGTTTAGCATGGGTACGGGCCGGCCATGGGGTTGCCCATTCCGCCGCGCAGGAACCGTTGCGCGGTTCCCCCCGAAGCGGGGCCCCCCTCCCCAAAGCGGCCGTCTGATACGCATAGCGCCTGTCACGGCACCTGCACAAGCATTGGCTCCAGAGCAACCCCATGCCCGGCCCTCGGCTGTTTTCCATGCGGCATGTGCAGTTTTTTGTCTGACTACCAGGTATTTACCCGCGAGAAATCCGGATGTGCCAAATAAGAACGCGCCCCAGGGGGCGCGTTCTTATATTTGTGGGATATTTGTTTACTTCTGCCCTGCCGTGGTTTTCAGCTGGCCGAGGGCGGCCAGGTCGGCACTTTCAAAAACGCGCTCTTCCATGTTGAATTTCCGGTCCCCTGTGGAGGTGACGTCCCCGAATTCGGGCTGCCCGTCGACCAGCAGTTCCATGCCCCTACCCGGTGCGGGTATGTTTATGGTCTGCGTGCCTGTGAGCGTGGTGAATATCTGCGCACCTGCGGCCTGCAGGCGGTCCAGGGCCTCTTTGTGCGGGTGGCCGTAAACATTATCCTTGCCGACCGAAATTATCGCGAACTTGGGCTGCACGCGGGCGAGGAACTTGGCGCTTGAGGAGTAACGGGAACCGTGGTGGGCGACCTTGAGGTAGGTGGAATTAAGGCCGGATTTAAATCTGCTCATTATGGTGTTTTCTATATCGCTTTGCGCGTCTCCCATAAGCATTATGCCGTGTCCATTGTAATACAACCTCAGGACCAGGGAGCAATTATTGGTTTCTTCGTTGTCGTGCATCAGCACCGGCGCGCTGCAGGAGTTCAGGACTTTAACCGTAACGTGCGAGTCCCACTTTAGTTCACTGCCGACTTCGGGGTAGTAGGTAGTGCAGCCGGGTTCGGCTTTAGCCAGGTCGCGCAGGTTATTGTCGCCCTGCGCGTCCACGTTCTCCGCCCTTGTGTCGTAGAAATTCTTTACTTCGAAATCCGCGAAGACTTTTTTGAGGCCGCGGTAATGGTCGCTGTGGGGGTGCGTAAGGGCGACGCGGTCTATCTTGGTCACGCCTTTGGATTTAAGGAAATTCGAGATGAGCTCCCCAGACGGGCCGCCGTCGATAAGGGCGTTGGTGCCGTTGGGGAATTCTATGTAAATGGCGTCTCCCTGTCCCACGTTCACAACATAGGCGTTAAGCTGCGCATCCGCTGCCGCAACGCCGAAAAGGATCAAAGCGAAAAGTGAAAATATCGTTTTTATAATGTCTCCGTAGCCCGGCTGTCATTTCGTCCGCAGCATATTGTACGCAGTTAAAGAAGATCCCGCCAGTGATAAAGGGCCCCCTATCCGCTGGGCCTTTAGGTCGGGACCATTTTTGAATTATATATGGGTCTTTTGGCCCATAAATTGATGGGCCCTCCGGCACTGGCAAAACCCCGCAGCTGTGTTAAAATTATATATATGGTCAATAAACGCCTCTTGCTCCTGCTTCTGTGTTGCGCTTTCCCTCTCAACCTTTTAGCGGCCCCCGCGCCGCAAACCGCCCCTCTTTCGTTAACGGACATCGCCCGCAGCTTTACCGGGGTACCGGTTGTCCCTGACCTGGCGGAGCCCCCGGCGATCGGCGCTCCCTCCCAAGTTTTCTCAAGAGGCGATTTTAGCCAGGTCCCGGATTACGCTTTCGCCTACCTTAACGACGTCACGGGAAAGATCATAGACGCCTCGAGCCAGAGCGTCGACATAGCGATGTTCAGCATGAATCTTAAGGACGATCCGGACGCTTTGCTCCGCGCCGTGGCGCGCGGGGTGAAGGTGCGCGTGATAATCGACGAGCACCATGTTTTTCCGCGCGCGGACGACCAGGTTAAACGCCTGATCGACGCCGGCAATATCGAAGTACGCACCCTGCGCGGCACCCGCGCGTACGGCGTCAACCACAACAAGATATGCGTCTATGACGGCGCCATCGCCACGCTCGGCTCCTACAACTGGACTTTCGGCGCCACTTTCTCCAACTATGAGAACATGCTGGTGGCCCGTAACCCTATTTACGTGAAGGCTTATGCCGATTATTTCGAGTGGATGTGGTCCAAGGCCCGCCCGGTGGCTCAGGGCCCCTGCCCGGCGGAGCTCCCGGAGGGGTATTACGGCGTGCCGCCGCAGGATCCGTCACCCGAGCAGTCCCTTAACGGCGTGCCTGTGCCCGCCTACCTCTTTTCCCCGGGCTCGGGCACCGAGAACCGGCTTGCCGCTATTATAGACGCGGCCCGGATCAGCGTGGATGCGGTCACCTTTACCTTCTCATCTAAGCCGCTGGGCGACGCCATTATCCGCGCCAAACAGCGCGGGGTCAAGGTTCGCTTTATGATGGATGAGGCAATGGCCAAGACCTCCGCGATAGCCAAGTATGTTTTCGACGGCGGGGTGGACTTTCGCGTGAGGCGCGGCCGTACCGACAAAGGCGCCATGCATAACAAGTTCGCTATCCTGGACGGGAAAATACTCGAAACCGGCTCTTTTAACTGGACCACCAACGCCAGCGTCAATTCCTTCGAGAACGTGGCTTTCGTAAGCGACCAGGGCGCTATCAAGGCCTACCAGGCCAAGTATGACTGGTTCTACTCCAGTTCCACGGCGCCCACGGCCGATTTTTTCCAGCCCGAACCGGCTATAACCGATGATGGAACCAAAGCGGCGGACTGATCAGGCCTGCCTTTGACAAAAAGCCCGGATTTTCCGGGCTTTTTTCTTTCCCGGCAACTCTAAATTTGCTAATATAGCATTGCAGGGTTCAAGGGGGGGGAATAGCGCTGTTTTTGTACGAGCCGGCCGCGCCCCAACGGTCTATCCGGGAAATTATTTTTAAATTCGGAGGGAGAACACATGACCTCGTCAGGGCAGATCAAAAAGGACAATGCCGCGCCCGAATTGGAATCCAGGGCGCTGCCGGAAGGTTACGGCACGACCGAAGCGGCTCTTATGCCGCGCGATCCCAACTGGATGTTCATATACTGGGAGATCACCGATAATTCCAAGGCTAACCTGTGCCGTAAGCACGGCGCCGACATCTTCAATAAAAGCCGCCCGGTCATCAGGGTTTACGACGTTACCGGAGGCGACGCCTCAAAGTATTTCGATATCCCGGTCATGCTGGAAGCCAAGAGCTGGTATGTGAACGTGCAGGACAGCGGCCGCGCCTACTGCTGCGAGGTCGGCCTGCTGCAACCGGACGGCACGTTCATAGGCCTGGTAAAGACCAATACCGTAAGCCTCCCCGCGGGCCGCGTCTCGGACGTGACCGATGAAAAGTGGATGGCCGTTACCGCGGACTTCGACAAACTTCTGCAGCTTTCGGGAGTGGAATATATCGGCAAGGGCTCCGGCGAGGTCGCCAAGTCCCTGGCGCAGCGCTGGGAAATGCTGCGCGCAGTTTTCTCCCGCGCTTCTTCCTGGGGCGTCAGCTCCATGTCCTCGCAGGCCCTGCAGAAGACCGAACAGCCTAAAAAGTTCTGGCTGGTGGCGGACTGCGAAATTATTCTTTACGGGGCTACCGAACCGGACGCTTTCGTGACCGTTTCCGGGCGCAAAGTGAACCTGAACCCCGACGGCACTTTCTCCATGCGCTTCGCGCTTCCGGACGGCGTAATGGACCTGCCGGTGAAAGCCATCTCGAAGGACGAGACGGATTCTCGGGCCATAGATATAAAGGTCACCAGGGCCACACATACCGATGCCAAATAAAGAAAAAGGCTATCTGGCGTTGGTTCTCCACGCCCACCTCCCGTTCATACGCCACCCGGAGTACGAAGACTTCCTCGAGGAAGACTGGTATTTCGAGGCCATGTGCGAGACCTACCTGCCGCTCCTGGACGTATACGAACGTCTGACAGCGGAGGGCACGGATTTCCGCGTTACGATGTCCATCACCCCGCCGCTTTGCAACATGATGGCGGACAGCCTGCTCCGTGAGCGCTTCCGACGCTACTACAGCCTGCGCCTGGAGCTGGCCGAGAAGGAAGTGGTCCGCAACCGCAACACGCAGTTTTACGATGTGGCGAAGATGTACGAGACCAAGTTCCGCCGCATACGGGAACTCTACGAGGACTACTATCACGGGAACATCCTGGAAGGCTTTAAAAAATTCCAGGATATGGGCAAGCTGGAAATAATAACCTGCGGGGCGACGCACGGCTTCCTCCCGCTGGAACTGCGCAAGGAAGCGGTGCATGCGCAGATAAAACTGGCGGCCGACGATTACCGGAAACATTTCGGCCGCGGCCCGCGGGGTATCTGGCTGGCAGAATGCGCCTACAACCCCGGGGACGACGTCTTCCTGAAGGCGCAGGGCATACGCTTCTTCTTCCTCGAGACGCACGGCATAATTTACGGCAGCCCGCGGCCGCGCTACGGCGTGTACGCCCCGGTGTACTGCCCCACCGGCGTCGCTGCCTTCGGCCGCGACATGGAAAGCGCCCAGCAGGTATGGAGCGCCGAAACCGGCTACCCGGGCGACCACCGCTACCGCGAGTTTTACCGCGACCTGGGCTACGACCTCGAATACGATTACGTTAAACCCTACCTGCACCAGGACGGCGTACGCCGCAATATCGGCATGAAGTACTGCAAGATCACCGGCAAGGTCGGGCTGAACGAGAAGGCTCCTTATAACCCGGCCGAGGCCAGGGAGATAGCGGCCAGCCACGCCGGCAACTTCATGTTCAACCGCGAACGCCAGATAGAGCATCTCAACGGCTTCCTGGGAAGGAAACCGATGGTCGTCTCCATGTACGATGCCGAGCTGTACGGCCACTGGTGGTACGAGGGAACTGATTTCCTGGAGTTCCTGTTCAAGAAGATGCATCATGACCAGAAGACCGTAAAGATGGTGACGCCGAGCGAATACCTGGCTATCCATCCGGACAATCAGGTGGTGCAGCCCTCAATGTCCACGTGGGGGGACAAGGGATATAACGAGGTATGGCTGAACGGGACCAATGACTGGATGTACCGCCACATGCACAAACAGGTGGAGCGCATGGTGGAAATGGCCAACAAATTCCCTTCTGCCGACGGGACGCTGCGGCGCGCCCTCAACCAGTGCGCCCGCGAGGTGGTGCTCGGCATGTCCTCCGACTGGGCTTTCCTGATGACGGTCGGCACGGCAAAGAGCTACTCCACTAAGCGCTTCGTCTCCCATACCAACCGCTTCAACGGCCTGTACGAGCAGATCATGGGCAACAGGATAGAGGAAAACTTCCTGAAGGATATAGAGTGGCGGGATAATATATTCCCCGAGATAAACTACAGGGTTTTCTCCACAGAGGAAATGGAGCGCGCGCAGCGCAGCTGACCCCGTCTGAAAACAAAAAAACCGCGGCCTGCATGAGCCGCGGTTTTTTTTGTTTCCGCCTGTTACTTCTTCGCCGCCATTTCTTCCAGCCTGCTGTTGAACCTTTCTATTATCAGTCCCGACAGGGAGTACAATTCCTTTACCGATGCGGCCGTGTCGGGCGGGAGGGCGTTCTTCTCCGCCGAGGCGAAGAGGTCCGCAAGGCAGTTCTGAAGGTGGAACATGAGGTCATGGGCGCCCAGGGCGCGCGCGGCCTTAAGCAGGTTTACGAGCGGCGCGAGCGTTTGCGCGGAGGGGGACGATATGGCCGCGGCGGCCGTGTTCAGGGCAAGGGTCGAGGCGGCCTCGGGGTAAGGGTCGAAGCCCGCTTCCAGCCCCGCGGCTTTGATGCGCGCGGCAAGGACGGCCAGCTTCTCGATTTCGCCGGGGGAGCCCGAGCGCAGCGACCTCGCGAAAACTATTTCCGCGGCCTGGCGGGCGTAGATGGCCGCCTGGCCCCGCAGCGGGGCCCATGAGGCCAGCGCGCGGCCGGGAAGGCGGGCCAGCAGGTAGAGGTAGTCGTCGAGGATCTTGAAGATCGCGGCCGAGTGGCTCCGCTTGGCCGCGTCGGCCAGCATCCAGGCGTAAAGGGTGCGCTCCTCCCAGGAGAAATCGTCGAAAGTGACGCGAGCTGTCCCCGGCTCTTTTTCCAGCGCGGCCAGGATGGCGGCGGGCTCGCCCAGGGCGAATATCTCGCCGAACCGGGCCGAGCCTCCGCTGCCGGAGAAAAACATCAGCGGGAATTCTTCGTCGCGGCGCAGGTAGCAGAAGGAGAAGTGGGACGGTTCCTCCGGGCCCGGGGCGGGAACTTTCCCGCGCAGGTAGAGCACTCCGTCCCTGTTCATGCGTTCTTCGGAGCGGACGGACCCCTCCGTCGGCGGCTCATCGCCGCAAAGCGTGGTTTCCGCTATCAGCAGGGCCGCCGCTTTCTGGCGCGCCATGGCGTTCTCTGACAGTATCTTGTGATAAAGCTTAAGCCCGTCCCCGGCCTCGGGGTAGTTCGAATGGGCCATCTCGAGCAGGGACATGAAACCGCGGTCGGCGTTCTCGAAACCGAGTTCGCGCATGGTTTCCGCGGCGCGAGCGGCGTAGCGCAGGTTCTGAACGGCCTCAATGCGGGAGATGTCGGAGAAGAACCAGCCGCAGCTGGTGAACATGAACATCGCGTGCCTCTGCATCTCCAGCAGTTCCAGTGCCCTTGTTTTTTCGGCTTTTTCAAGCGGCCGCCGGGAGTGTTTTTCGAAAAAAGCGTCACGGGTCCCGCCGGACCGGTCGAGCATCAGGGAAACGTAATCGTTCCTGGTTTCCCAGGGCGCGCGGAAAAACTTGGCCCCCTCGGCGGAGTAAATGTCGGCGGCGGCGTCGCGCAGGCTGTTGAGGGCGGCCCTGAAGGGGAGGCGCCAGTTAAGGTTGAAGCTGTCCTCCCTTCCGCAATCGCAGCCCCCCTTCCAGCGGCGCACCCCGTGCGCGCAGCTCCAGGCGGTGCCTTCGCCGTCCGGGCCGGGCTTTACGCGCACCTCGTGCCGCGGGGGGGTTCGCGGCCAGGTACTGGCCGAAATTCACGGTCTCTATCCCGCGCTTCTTAAGCTCGTGCAGGAAGGCGTGGGCCAGGGTCATCTCGCCGAACTTATGGTGGTGGCCGAAGGTCTCTCCGTCGACGGCCATGCTGACCAGCTGGGGCCCCTGGCTGCCGTGCCTGTAGCAGCCCTCCACGCGCTCGGCGAAAGCGGAGGAATCGCGGGTGAGGTCTTCAAAGGCCGCGGCTTTCGAGAGGGGGCCGTCGTAGAAGAACACGGCCAGGCTGCGGTTCTTTATGCGGGTGCCGTCGGGAAGCGTGTCGTGCCATGAGTAGGGCCGGGTGGTGTCGAAATCCCCGGAGGAGACGTCCTCCCACGCGTGCGCGTTGTGCGCTTTTATCTTTTCGGCCTGGTAGGGGGAAAGTATCACGTATTTCATGCCCAGGTCCACCATCAGGCGGAGCGTGTCGTCCGACGCGGCGGTCTCGGGCAGCCACATAGCTTCGGGTTTGAAGCCGAACCTGTGCTCGAAGTCCTTTATGCCCCAGAGGGCCTGCGTGAGCTGGTCCTGGAAAGAGGCCAGCGGCATTATCATGTGGTTATACGCCTGGGCTATGGCATTGGAATGGCCCGTGCGTTCCAGCGAGTCGCGGCCGGCCTGTATTATCTTCCTGTAGTAGAAAGGGTAGTTTTTCTCCAGCCAGGAGAAAAGCGTGGGCCCGAAGTTGAAATTCATGTGCAGGTAATTATTGGCGAGCTGGAGAACGCGGCCCGAGGAATCGTTTATCCTGGCGCAGGCGTTGGGCAGGTAGCATTCCCGCGCTATGCGGGAGTTCCAGTCGTGGAAAGGCCAGGCGGAGGGCTGGGGGTCTATCTGGCCGGTCCAGGGATTCTCGCGGGGAGGCTGGTAAAAATGGGCGTGCAGCGCGAAAAACCTGCTGTGAGAGGCGTGATGTTTTTCCATCAGTGTAATTATATCAAGGAAACCGGGTTAGTTTTTTTTGGCGGACATTATATCCAGGATTATCCGGTCGACCTTATCCATGCCTATGCTGGAGATGCGGGCGATGTTCCTGATGGTGGCCTCGGCGGTTCCCCCTATGAAGCCCTCGGCGCCGGTTATACCCTCGCCGTTGGAGGCCATCCAGGCCGCCCGTATGGCGGAGTCCGCTGAGGAGGCGACCTTGAGGGCGCAGCCGCTCTTGGCGCCGTCGCAAAGCATGCCGCCTATATCGCTTATAACGGTGTTAACTGCGAGCGCGGCTTTTTTCGAGTCCGCGCCGCAGCGCTGCCAGACCACCGCCACCGAGGCGCCCACCCCGGCGGCGACCGCGCAGCCGCAGATGGGGGCCAGTTCCCCGGTGAAAACCTTTATGTAGGAGTTGACCAGGTGCGAGAGGGCGATGCTTTTAAGGATCCGCTTTTCGGGCACGCGGAAAGCCTTGCCCACCAGCCATGGCACGAGTACGGCCACCACGCCCTGGTTGCCGGACTCGCCGCTGGACATCACCGGAACGGGGGAGCCCGCCATCCGGGCGTCAGTAGCGGCCGCTGTGGTCAACTTCGTGTTTGAAAGGATGTCGCGCTTAAGGTAGCCTTTTTGAATCAGGTCTTCTATGTAGTAGCCGACCTTTTTAAGTTTCAGGCCTTCGCGCGCGGCGGCCAGGTTCATCTCTACGCCCTTTTTTATGTAGGAGAGTTCCGCAGGCGTTATTTTTTCCACTTCGCGGAAAAGGTCCCGAAGGGAGGACTTCTTTAGAATTTTTTTGTACGGGGGAATGGTTCTGCCGCCGGCTTTCCCGGACCTGCTCACGGTTTTACCGTTCAGCTTCAGCAGGGCTATCTTGCTGTGGCTTCCCTCGAGGACGCAGAGCGCGGTCTCCCGCCCGGCTTTAACGCATGCCGAGATATATATGCCCTTCCTGGAGTAATCCACGGCTATGCCGGCTTTGCCGGTCTTTACCAGGATAGAGGCTTCTTTCAGACGCGCCGCGCTCAAGCCCTTGAAGAGTTCCGCGCCGAGTTCCGGCTTGCGGGCCACCGAGCCGATGGCCGCGGCCAGCAGGTTCCCTTTCTGGCCTTTAGTGTTCGGTATGGCCACCGCTAACCCGTTCTTGTAAGTGCCGGGGTCCATCCTGACGAGGACGCCGGTGGTGCGCCCGCCGAGCAGCTTGGCGGCGGAAGCGGCGGCGAAGGCCACGGCTACGGGCTCGGTGCAGCCCATGGCGGGATAAACTTCGTGATCTAAAACTTCCTTGAGCAGTGTGGTCATATTAGAAAGAGAAACTGCGCCTGCGGGTCCAGGCCGTGAGCGACGCTCCGGCGAGCAGCGCCATCGAGGCGCCGACGAGGAAAGGGGCCGCCGGGGAGACTTTGTCCCAGAGGAGCCCGGCCATGGCGCTGGCGGCGAAAGTGAGGAAGCCAAGGGTTCCCTGGAAGTAGCCCATGGCCGAGGCGCGGTTATCGCCGGCGCTCAGGTGGGAGATCACAGCCTTGGCTATGCCCTCGTTGAAGGCGCCGTAGAAACCGTAAAGGGCGAAGAGCGCCCATATCATCCAGGTCTTTGCGGCCAGAGCGAAGCCCAGATAAACAGAGGCGAAGATCAGGAAACCGAAGATCATCGTTTTCAGCTTGCCAAGCTTATCAGCGAGCCAGCCGGCGGGGGTGGCCATGAAAGCGTAAACCAGGTTGTAGCCGGTATAGGCCAGTATGACGCCGGTGAGTGTGAAGCCCATGTTCCTGGCTTTCATTATCAGGAACACGTCGCTGGAGTTGCCTATGGCGAACAAGGCGTAAAGCGCGGTGAAGGTCTTGAAATCGGCGCTCATAGGAGAGCGGGGGGCCGGCGCCGCGCCCGCGGCCGGGGCCGCCGCGGCTTCACTTACAAAATACATCAGAACGCCTACCCCCAGAAGGGCGGGAAAAAATGCCGTTATGAATATGAGGCGGTAATTCGGGGAATTTACGGGCATGAAATGCAGCATGGCCAAAGCAGCCAGCGGGCCCAGCGCCGCGCCCATGGTGTCCATGGCGCGGTGGAAGCCGAAGGCTTTTCCCCAGTGTTCCTTGTCCACCGAGGAGGAAATGAGGGCGTCGCGCGCGGACGTGCGCACGCCTTTGCCGACGCGGTCTAGGAAGCGGGAAAAAAGAACGAAATGCCAGGTGCCGGCCAGGGCCAGTACCGGTTTCGAAAAGGCGGAAAGAGAATAGCCTGCGATCACGAACGGTTTGCGTTTCCCGGCCCTGTCGGACATGCGTCCGCCGAGTATCTTTACAAAGCTGGCCGTAGCCTCCGCCACGCCCTCTATAAGGCCCACCACCTGCATGGGCGCGCCAAGCACCGTGGTAAGGAAGACCGGGACTATCGGGTAAAGCATCTCGCTCGAGATGTCGGTCAGCCCGCTCACGACGCCCAGGAATGTGACATTGCGCGTCAGGCCGCTCTTCATGTCCTTAAAAAAACCCATGCGTTAGTCCTTTTTAAAATTTTCCTTAATGGCGCGCTCAAAGAGGGAGTCAGCTTTAACCTGAAGGTTCCGGCGTGCCGGCGCCGGTTATTTCAGCGGGTCGGCCGGGGTATTAAAATCCATCTGCCTGCGGGCCTTCCGCCCGTTCCGCGGCGTTCAGCCCGCGCAGCCCCCGCCCGGGCTGATAAGGCAAGGCATCTGCATGAGCGTGGGTATCTGGCGCGCGGCCAGATATATCCCGCATGCGGAGGCCGCGATAATTATCAGCGAAACAACTATGCTTATGAACGGGTGGCTTTTGGTGAACTCCAGCCAGGCCCTGAGCACCGCGGCTATGTTTTTGCGCATTATTTTCTCCCGGCTAACGCCTCAGCGGCTCGGTCAGGTTCGCGAGCACCACGGTGAGGTCTTTATCGCCGTAGCCGCTATTATATGATTTAGCCATCAGCTTTTCCACGGCGGCCGTGACCGGGAGTTCCAAACCCCTCTTGGCGGCCTCCGCCAGCATGAACCCGGCGTCTTTCAGCATGTGCTTAAGCGGGAAAGCCGGCGGATATTCTTTACCGAGGATATTCTTTTTCTTGAGGCTGAAATAACCGCAGTTCAGCGCGGAATTCTCCTTGAGGGTCTCAAAGATCAGCTCGGGGCTGAGGTCCTGGGCTTCGGCCAGGGCCGCGGCCTCGGCCAAGGCGGTGGTCAACTGCGCCACTATAAGGTTTATGCAGAGTTTCAGGGCCGTGCCGGCCGGCGCGGGTCCGGCGTAGACCACGGCGTTCCCCATGGCTTTCAGCAGCGGGGTGAATCTTCCCACGGTCATTTTTTCCCCGCCCGCCAGTATAACAAGCTGGGCGTTCTCCGCGGCTGATTTGGAGCCGGAAACCGGGCAGTCGAGGAAGGTGATGCCGGCCGCCAGGCACTTAGCCGCCAGGGAGGAAGTGTAGTCCGGGGAAAGGGTGCTCATGTTTATAAGGGCTTTACCCTCGGAGAAGGCGGGGAAAAAACCGTCCGGTCCGTCCATTACGGCCTGCATGGCCGCCGGATCCGAAACCATTGTTATGATCGTATCGCTCATCTTCGCCAGCGCGCCCGGCGTGGCCGCCACCTGGCAGCCCATGTCCGCGAACTCCATGGTTTTCTCCCTGGTCCGGTTGTATACGGATACCTGGAACCCGGCTTTTACCAGGTTAGCGGCGATAGCCCGGCCCATTATGCCAAGCCCGATGAAACCTATGCGGGTGGGAAGCGGCATGTTTATCTCCTTAAACGATACTGAACTCCGAAGTGAAACCTGTTACGCAAAGCGGGAAATGTAAGGCGCGGGACCTTCCGGCCCCGGAGCTTATATTTTGCATTTTAAACTTTCTATTTCCCGGCCGTCCAGCTCCCGCCATTGCCCAGGTTCCAGACCGGCCCCGGTCAGCGGCCCTATGGCGCGGCGCACCAGCCTCAGCACCGGGAAACCCACGCAGGCCAGCATCCGGCGTACCTGCCGGTTGCGGCCTTCTTTCAGCACCAGTTCCACCCAGGAGGTGGGAACGGTCTTCCGGAAGCGTATGGGCGGGTTCCTCGGCGGCAGGCCCGGGTCGTCCAGACGGCGCGCGCCGCAGGGAAGGGTCGGACCGTCCTTGAGCGTAAGACCGCCGCGCAGCAGCGCCAGCGCCGTATCGGTGATCTCCCTTTCCACCTGGGCCCAGTACGTTTTCGGCGTCTTATGGCGCGGGTCGGAAATATGGGCCTGCAAGGCTCCGTCCGAGGTGAGCAGCAGCAGTCCTTCGCTGTCGTGGTCCAGACGGCCGGCCGGGTAGACGCCTTTCGGCAGGCCGAAGTCCGCCAGTGACGGGTGCCCGTGCTCGCTGGTGAACTGCGAGAGCGCGCCATAAGGCTTGTTGAAAATTATCGTCGGCATGCGTTTACTCTTCTTCAGGGCTGGGGGCTTCCGGGTTTAGCCTGGGTACGGGCCGGGCATGGGGTTGCCCATTCCGCCGCGCAGGAACCGTTGCGCGGTTCCCCCCGAAGCGGGTGCACTGCGGTGTCCGTAGCAAACCTCTGGAAGCCCAGTCCACCCCTTCCCCAAAGCGGCCGTCTGATACGCATAGCGCCTGTCACGGCACCTGCACAAGCATTGGCTTCAGAGTAACCCCATGCCCGGCCCTCGGCTGTTTTACCTGCGGGAAACCCGGACGCCCTTTATTTTCTTCTTCGCCGCGC
>CAISZM010000008.1 GCA_903889965.1 uncultured Elusimicrobia bacterium | reverse complement strand
TTGTACTCGTCGATAAAAATTATAAAGTGATTGCAGTTATCGAGTTAGATGATTCTTCACACTCTCGCCCCGATAGAAAATCCCGTGATTCCTTTGTCGATTCAATTTTCGCTTCTGTGTCTTTGCCGGTGTTTCATGTTCCCGTTCGGCGTAACTATTTGTCGGATGATTTAATTTCGCTTGACATGGTTTTGAAAAGGTTCTAAACTTTTTCTAGTTCTTTCTGCTATATGTCGTTCGTTTGTTTTTTATGTCCTGTTTATGGACTTCAAAAAAACCTTACGACTTTTGGTGTTTCGGTAGTCCGTCCGTCGTGAAATTTTAGCAACAGTCTATATCTTATCGTAAGTTGTTTGCGGGGAAGGGGGCGGCTTGGCTGCTTGATGTTGTTTTTATGGTCGATTCTGTTTCCTGCTGCCGGTAGCAGCGGGATCTGCGGCATCCTTTGCTAAGGGTTTGCGGAGGCTGCTATTGCTGTTTATCCCAGCTTCCTGGCTTCCATCCAGGCCCTTTCCAGGCCCCTGTCTGTGATGTTGTATGACCTGTTCCTCTTGGTTCCGGAGGCCCTTACCAGGCCTTCTTTCATGGCTTTGGCTAGCACCCTGTCCAGCCTTTCCGGGGCATAGCCTGAGGCCTTTACGGCCTTTGAAAGGGCTATGGCGGCCACCTCGGCTGCCTTGCTTAGCTGTCTTTCGGCTGCCAGGAGCAGCAGCGCGGCTTCTCCGGCTTTAAGACCCTGGTGCTTGTTCTTAAGGGTTACCAGGCCGTGTTTTGACGCTGTTATCCGGCCCCAGATGCCGTCCGCCGCGATCTCCGGCGGCTCGCCCTGGGCCCCGGTCAGCCTTCTCAGGAAGCCTTCCTTTTCGCTTATGATGAATTCAGCCGGGCCTTCGGCTTCGAACTCCGCCCCTGACGGGTGCTTCAGTCTTAATTTCATGTTCGTCATTGTATGCCTTTTAGTTGCCCCGGGGTCTTTGCTATATGCCATTATTTTAACCTATAGCTTATTATATGTCAATATATGGCAGTCTTATGGCAATTATATGTCAACAGGCGTTGATAACTTGTGCATAACCCGCGCGCCCGTCGTGGAAACGGGCCCGCTTCGGCCAGTGGGCGGGGCAGGGACGGCGTTTTATGGCCTTCCGGGAGGCTTGTTTTAGCGTGTTTTCGGCCTGGTTTCGGGCGGTCAAACGGCTGCGGCCGGGTATTGGGGCGGGCATTAAGCCGCGCAGGACTCTTTTTGCCGTGTTTTTTGCGTGGCGAAGGGGGAGAAAAATTGTTTATCCCCCCTCTCTCTCCGCTAAAAGGCGGGTTTAGGGGGTGCCGGAGCGGGTGCTGAGCGGGAGGACGCTAGAAGTGGGCTGAAACTGCGCCGTAGACGAGTTTTGACTGCTTGGCCGTGGGATACAGGCCCAGAGGGGTGAAAACCGCGTAGACCACGTTCAGGCGCAGGTCTTCGCCCATTGGGTAGGCGGCCCTGAGGTCGTATTCGCTGGCTATCTGCAGCGAGCCGCCGGCCGCGTTCCTGGAGGCCCGGAATTTGTAGAAGTCGGCTGACAGTACCAAGGTCTTGTAGGGCAGGTCCGCGCCTATGTTTATTATGTTCAGGCCGGATACGCCGTCCGGGAGACCGTTCAGGGTGGCGGAGGTCTTTATGATGTCGTACAGGCTGGCTCCGGCTATCTGCCCGTAGCCGCTCCGTTCCATGCCGCTGTATTTGCCGCCGAAGGTCGGGAAAAAGGTTTTGTCCGTGCCGGAGTCCGCGCCGGGGTTCCCTGAAGATCTGCCGTAGCCCATCCTCAGCCTCGATTTGCCGAAGTAGCGGATGTCCTGCGCCCAGGAGCCCTTGAGCATGAAGGCGTGGGCGTCGTAGTTCCCGGTGCCCCCCCCCGCTTTCTCGGCCGTGCCGCGCTCGAGTGCGGCTTCGCCGTCGAAGGACAGGCGGCTCTGGGTCAGCACGTAGCGCAGGCCGGTGAATTTCTTGGTCTTGGATTCGGTCCGGAAAACGATGTCCTGTCCCGGGGCGTCGTCCTGCTCCCAGAAGTGGTATGCCTGCCACAGGCCTTCGCTGCCCGGGTAATAGGCCGTGCCGCCGTAGACCTTGTAGTAGCGGTCCAGGAGGAAGGGCCGGAAGAAGAACAGGTCCGTCTTTATGCCCCGGTAAACATTGTCCAGCTCTACCCGCCCGCCGGGCATGCCCAGGTCGTCGCTGGAAAGCGTGAGCCCCTGGCCCAGGGTGAAATCCTGGCGGCCGAAGGTGGCTGTGATGTTGGGTTTGATGAACTTGTAGATCTTTACGTAGGCGGAGCGTATGAAAGGCGTGCCGTCGCTGTTCGGGAGGCGGGCTATGGCGTCCGTGAACTGGGGGCTGATAACGGTATTGGAGGAGGCCCGGGGGCCTATGCTCTCAAGCACTATCCCCACGTCCATCGTGGAGTCCTGGGTTTTTTCCAGGCGGATGTTCTTTATTACGAAACCCAGCTGCGCATTTTCCGAGTAGAGGGCCTGGGAGTCCGAGCCGCTGCCGTATATCAGGCCCTGGTAATTGGCGGCTTTCAGCTCCACGTCCGAGAAAAGGTCCAGCTTGGTGGCTTTGGCCGCCCCGGGAAGCAGCGCCGCCGCGCCGCACAGGAGCAGCGGGGCGAGGAGTTTTAACTTGTTTCCCGGCTTTGCCATTGGTTTAATTATAACAAAAAGATGTGCCGCAGTTTTCGCCAGTGCGCGGGGATAAAATAAAAACCCCGGGGTTTTAAGGCCCCGGGGTTCCTATTAATTAACCTTTGTTAATTAGAACTTCACGGTCGCTGCCATACCCAGCATGCGCACGGCGTCATTCACGGAGCCGGCGAAGGGTGAGTCAGCGCAGTAGCGGAAGTAGGCGAGATAAGCTTTCAGGCTTATCGCGTCGCTGTGCTTCCAGTCCGCGGTGAAGTCGAACTCATTGCCGTAGTAGTAATCGGCAGAGTAGCTCGGGCTGAAGTGGTAATACTTCGCGCCGACGGTGAGCTGCTTCACTTTGGAGGGATTCCAGTTCGCGCCTACATTGTAGTCGGTGAACTGGAGGAAGCTCCACACATAACCCTCGGCCAGGCCGGAGGTTCCGAACAGGATACCAGGGCGGTAGTCGGTGTTGATGCCTTTGAAGCCATGGTTCTCGCCGGAGACGTTATTGGCTGAGCCGTTGTAGTATTCGCCGGTCAGGTTCAGTTTGCCGAACAGGTTGAAGCCGTAAGCTGCATTGAGCTTTATGGCCTGGCCCGTGTTCTTGTCGCCGAAGCTGGTGCCGCCGTTCTTGGCGAGTTCGCCGTTTACCATCAGGCCGCCGAGGTTGCCCTTGGCTTTGACGCCCATTACGCTGGTGGAGTGGTCAGACTCGCCGACCGTCCACTTGCTGTCGTAATAGTAGCCGCCGAGGGTCCAGTCTTTGGAGATGGCGTAGTTAACCACGACACCGGTCACGTCTACGTCGCGATCGGGGTAGTCAACGTCATTGTAGGTCTTACCGACGAGGCCGTGGACGTCCCACTTGCCGTTGGTATACCAGCCGGTGTAAGCGTCAATCGCGGTCACGGGCATGGCCGGACCGTTATCGCCGAAAGCGCGGCTATAGTCGTAGTAAGGGAAGTCGGTAGGCCCGAAGTAGATAACCAGATCGCCCGCTTCGCCGTAATACTGGCGGCCGACCTTATGGTCGAAGCCCAGTACGTTGCTCAGGTTCACATAAGCCTGCTCGACGTATATCTCGTTGGAGATGTCGTCAGCGGACTGTGAGCCTTCGCCGTATGACCTGTCGTTCTTTACGATGGATATTACAGCGTCCACGTCTTTGGCCATATCAAAGCCCATGTTCAACTGAAGGCGGGTGTGTATATCGCTCGTCTTGTCGTTGTGGGCGGTGGCATGGTCGTCGCGGTTGCTGGTGTCGGAAGCGTTCACTTCCAACTTGCCGTCGTACTTGAAGTTCTTGAGGAGCTCAGCGCTGGCCATTGAAGAGCCGAACGCGAGCACCGCAAGCATTCCTATTACTTTTTTCATTAATTAACTCCTCCTGTTTTGTCGTAAGCCCGTTGCCGGGTCTTATTCCGGTCCCCTCTGGTTCCGGTACTTCTCTCCCTGCAGGTTTTGCCGCCTGCAGTTAGGGCCTGTGCCCTTTAGGGGCCTACGGCCTTGCGGGTCCCCTTGCGGGTTCCCTTTAGGAGAAGCGCCTTTAAATTGGCGCTCCGCTTACCCCCTTATTCTCCCCAGGGTCTGCGGACTCCCCGTGCTTCTTGGGAGCTCCCTTCTACAGAGCAAGAATATTATTGCAAAAACATTTTAGCGTGTCAACAAGATATTTACGCCGGTGTTCTTTCCGTTAAAAGATATTTGTATAGAAGATTCGCCAAGGTACTTCTATATATAAGGTATTTATACTATACACCTTTATTGCTCTTCCCCTCCAGCTTGGCCTGGGCCCGCGCGGCCCAGGAGGTGCCGGGGTAAAGCAGCACTATTTTTTCGTAAGTGGTCTTGGCTAGGTCCTTGTTCCCCGACAGTTCCTGCGCGCGGGCCAGCGAGGCGCGGACCTCGGGGGCCATGAAATGCTCCGGGTTTTTTGAGAGGAAGTCCGCGTATTGCGCCTGCGCTCCGGCCATGTCCCCCGCCGCTTCCTTGCACTTGCCGAGGCTGTAAATGGCGAAGGGGGCGAGGTCTTTGGAGCTGAGTATTTTGGAATATTCGGTTCCGGCTTCAGCGTACTTGCCCTGCGCGAAAAGCATGTCGCCCTTGGTCATCACCGCGTAGGGGGCGGCGCTGGTGCCGGCGAAAGAGGCTTCGATCGCGGAAAGCTGGTCCTGGGCCCGCGTCGTGTCGCCGCCGTATCCCATCTGCTGGGCTATAAAGAGGTTCTTCCAGGCGGCGTCGCCCAGGTCGCGATAGTGCATGAAGAAGTAAACCGCGAACAGCGCGACGGCCAGCAGCATGGCCGCGGAGCCTATGAAGGTCTCGCGGTTGCGCTTTATCCAGCCCAGGGCCAGGTCGGTTTTTCCCGAGACCACTTCCGAGCTGCCGCTGGCTACCCATGATGTTTTGGACATGATATCTCCTTAAAGTAGAAAACTGGTGCCCCCGAGAGGAATCGAACCTCTATTTGGAGTTTAGGAAACTCTCGTCCTATCCGTTGAACGACGGGGGCATTTGTCGCACCCCGATAGCGCTGCACTGCTATCGGGGCGGATTAGCCGCCGGGCTTATAAGGTAACGCCCGGTGCTTTACAAGGGGAAAACCCAGGTTTTCCCCGTTTCATCGTCGCCGTCGGCCAGCTCGCTGCGCGAGGACCAGGACGGCTGAACCCCTTTCCTGTATGGAGTTCCCTAGTATTTTATCAAAGAATAGATGTTGCGGCCAGCCAGCTTGGCGCGGCCTTTCAGGAATTCCAGCTCTATCAGCATGGCTATGCCCGCCACTTTGCCGCCCACCTTCTCCACTATGTCGCACGCCGCTCCGGCCGTGCCGCCGGTGGCTAACACGTCGTCCACTATCAGCACTTTCTCGCCCGGCTTTACAGCGTCCTCGTGCATTTCAAGCGTGTCCTGTCCGTACTCCAGGGCGTATGAGGCCGAGACGGTCTTGTAGGGAAGCTTGCCTTTTTTTCGCACCGGCACCAGGCCGGCGCCGAGCTCCATGGCTATCGGCGCGGCCAGCAGGAAGCCGCGGGCTTCTACGCCAAGGACCTTGGTTATGCCGGCGCCCCGGAACTTCCCGGCGAAATGCCTGACCATCTCCGCGAACGAGGCGTGGTCCGCAAGCAGGGGCGTGATGTCTTTGAAGATTATCCCCGCTTTGGGAAAATCGGGCACATCGCGTATGATGGCCTTTATTTTTGAGGCGAGGGCCCCGGTTTCTGTCTGGTTCATATTTTTACCCCTTACTTTTTTCTCTTGGCCGGTTTGGCGGCCGGCTTGGCCTGGGAGCGCGGTACGTAGGGTTTTGTGGGGATGGCGTCTCCGAGGATGTCGGTTTTAACCTTGGGCTGATGCCAGCCCGGCTGCAGATTGGTGTGTTCCGGCCTTTGGCCCAGGTCTATCAGGCCCATCTTCGCCGCCACGCGGCGCAGGCGCAGCAGCGCGCGTTCCTCTATCTGGCGCACCCTTTCGCGGGAGAGGTCCAGTTTTTTGCCGATGTCGTTCAGGGTCAGCGGCGTCTGGCCGTTCAGGCCGTAGCGGTATTCCACTATCATCCGCTCGCGGTCGCCTATCTCCACCAGCGCGTCCTTCAGTTCGTCGTGAAGGCGGAGTATGGAAATGAGGTTGTCCGGGGTGGAGACGTCGGCGTCCTTGAGCGTGTCGCCCATGGTGTCGTCGTTGTCGCCGGAGCTGGAAAGCGGGGTCTCTATCGAGGAGAGGCCGGTGACGATCTCGGAGGCGTTAAGGGCGGTGCGCACCTGGTTGGCGTTCCAGTGCATGTGCTTGGCCATCTCGGCCATGGTGGGATCGCGGCCCAGCTTGCCGTGCATATTGTCCCACTGCTTCAGCCACTTGCGCAGCGCCGTCCAGGCGTGCGGCGGTATGCGTATGGTCTTTGAATTTTCCTCTACCGAGCGGCGCACGTACTGTTCTACCCAGTAGGAGGCGTAGGTGGAAAAACGGTAGCCCTTGCTGGGCTCGAACTTGTCTATGGCGTGGAGCATGCCCAGGTTGCCTTCTTCCACCAGGTCCATGAGGTCGGCGCCGGCGTAGAGGAAGCGCTTGGCTATGGGTATGACCAGCTTGAGGTTCAGCTCCATGATGCGCTCTTTGGCGCGTCTGTCGCCGCGCTTCACCCGCTTCCAGAGCTCGTGCGATTCCTCGCGGGAAATTTTATGGTCGATCTGGCTGATCTTCCTTATATACTGGTTGGTGGAGTCGATGTTTATTTCGCTCAGCCTTTCCTTGGGCGCGGCTTTGGCGGCCGAGGCCTCTTTCGGGGACTCTTCTTTTACGGATTCTTCGTTCTCTTTTTCTTCAGCCATTTTCCCCTCTCGCGCCTGCCCGTGCGGGCGGCGCCTGCCGTCGCGCGTTTAAACCGTATGTTTTATGTAAAAATCTTTTTCTTTTTCTTCTTCTTCCAGGTCCAGCATCTCCTGCGTTTCCGCTTTATTGACCGCGGCCCAGGGGTGTGCCGCCTTTATTTCCTTCAAGAAACCGTCCAGCTCCGCTACCGTGCCCTGCGCCTCGCCTTCCACGGCGCCGTCGGCGGTGTTGCGCACCCAGCCGCACACGTTGTTCTTTTCCGCGGTTTCTTTTACGAACCAGCGGTATCCTACCCCCTGCACGCTGCCCGAGATCCGGAAACTTAAACGCATAAATTTTTTATCCTGCCCAATCCGCTTTAAATAATACTAAAAAGGCCATGTAGAGGCAACTATCTATTGACACCGCAACCGCCATCGGCCAATAAGTCACCCCTCACAAGTAATCCGGCGACATGGTACTGGTAAGGTGACGGCAGGCCTGGGGGGTCCTGTGTTTAGCGCTGAGGTTGGTGTAGTCAACCTGGGGGCGCCAGGGGGGTATCCCTGCCCACCCGGACCGAGGAAACCCTTGCGTCGGTTTCCCCCCGCCA
>CAISZM010000007.1 GCA_903889965.1 uncultured Elusimicrobia bacterium | reverse complement strand
TGCTGCGGACATCCACCTGCTCGAAGCGGTCCTCGAAATCCTCTATTATATTCGCCTTGATGGAGAAGAACAGGGCGGTGCTGTACACCCCGACCACCAGGACCATGGCAAGCAGGTAGAGCACGCTCAACCGCAGGCGCGCGTAGAGGAAGATGTTACCCTTTAAGCCTGTAGCCCATGCCGCGGACCGTTTCAAATAATTTATCTTCATATCCGCCGTCAACCTTTTTACGCAGATTCTTCATATGGACGTCCAGGACGTTGCTGACCGAGTCAAAATCAAAATCCCAGAGGTGGCCGATGATCTGTTCTCTCAGCAGGACCTGGTTCGGATGGCGCATAAAGTATTCCAGGAGGCGAAATTCTTTAAGCGTAAGCTGCATTTCGACTCCGCCCCTGGAAGCCCTGGCGCCGGCTAGGTCCAGAGTCAGGTCTTTAACTTTAAGTTCCCCCGGCAGGGACTCGCGGGGGCGCCTGAGACAACTGCGCAGCCTTGCCAGCAGTTCGTCAAAAGAAAAAGGCTTTATTACATAGTCGTCGGCGCCGGAATCAAGGCCGATAATCTTGTCCTCCACTGTGTCCCGGGCGGTAAGCATTATGACCGGCAGCATGATACCCTCTTTTCTCATGCCGCGGCAAAGGTCAAGCCCGCCGATTTTGGGCAGGGTAAGGTCCATGATGACCAGGTTGTAATCTTCAAGACCGGCCAGCAGCTTTTTCCAGCCGGCTTCGCCGTCAAAGGCGGTATCTACAGCGTAGCCCTCCTGCTCAAGCCCGCGCTTCAGCGATTGTGCCAGCTTCTCATTGTCCTCTATAACGAGTAATCTCATATGGAAAGCGTAATCATCTACATCGCTAGTCTAACAAATAAAGATGAAAAATATATGAATTCCACGCTCGTCCGGCTGACCGCCATCGCCACGCTTCATCTGATTTTCATATTGGCCTGCAAGGATATCTTGTATAAATGTATATGGACACGGTAAAGCGCTGAACTTTACCAGTCTGAGAATGCGGGAACCGGGAGATTAAAGATGAGTACATACAGGAATTGCGGCGTCCCGGCGTACCTTACAATAGTTTACCTGCTGTCTACCTTCTGCGTATGCTCCGTAAACCCGGCTCAAGCCTCCGGGCAAAGCCCTTCCAGGATAACGGACGCCCAGTTCGCCCGCTCTCTCGGTTATATGGACGGCCGGGCGAAGCAGGATGGCGGCGAAGATTTACATATCCCTACGACGTCCGACCCCATACGGCAGGATAAAGCGGTAAAGCCCCCGCCTTCTTTCAAAAAAGTAATGATCATCGTGCTTGAAAACATAAGCTATAGCGCGGCCATGTCGCAGGACTTCCTGGCCGGCTTTGCGGGGAAGGGAGCGCTCCTCGCTAATTTCAGCGCGGAAACGCATCCTTCACAGGGCAATTACATAGCGCTGACCGCCGGCACGGTGGCCGGAGTCGCCTCCGACAAGCCCTATAACCTGAAGATACGGCACCTCGGCGACCTCCTGGAGGCTAAAGGCAAGACATGGAAGGTCTATGCGCAGGGGTACCCGGGACATTGTTTTTTAGGCGAAAGGTCCGGCAACTATGTACGGAAACATGTGCCGTTCCTCAGCTATCTCGACGTACAGCAGGACCCGGGACGCTGCGCGGCGATAGTGGACGATTCGGGCTTCAGCTCCGACATCTCCGGCGGAAAACTGCCGGATTTCTCGCTCTTCATCCCAGACATCAAGAACGACGGTCATGATACGGGGGTAGATTACTCCGGGAAATGGCTGAATTCATATTTCGCCCCCCTGATGAAGAACCCGGATTTCATGAAGGACATGCTCCTGGTTATCACCTTTGACGAAGACGACAATTCGACCGCGACTAACCACATTTATACCGCGCTTTACGGGGATTCCGTAGTCGGCGGCAGCGTATCTAAAGGCAGCTATACGCATTACAGCCTGCTGCGCACCATTGAGGACACTTTAGGCCTTGGCACCCTGGGACAGAATGACCTTTCGGCCTCGCCTGTTACAGGAATATGGCGCTGACGGCGCACGATTTAAAAGAGTACGGTCAAAAGTCATACGGAGGATAAACACGCATATGAAGTTACCGCCATTAAAAACGCTCTGCTTTCTCACGGTGATCCCGCTGGCCGCTGCGGCCAATGCCGCTGAAACCGGTTACCGCGTTATAAACAAGATCCAGCTCGGAGGAGAGGGCGGCTGGGATGCCCTGACCGTGGACAGCGCGGCCAGGCGCCTGTATATTTCCAGGAGCACTCACGTTATGGTAGTCGATATAGACAGCAATACCCTGGCGGGCGATATCCCGGATACCCCCGGTGTGCACGGAATAGCCCTGGCTCCCGAATTAAACCGCGGTTTTACGAGCAATGGGAAAGCGGACACCGTCACGATTTTCTCCCTGGACACGCTGAAAACCCTGGGCCAGGTAAAGACCGGGCAGGATCCCGACGCCATCGTTTACGACCCGGCCTCGAAGCTGGTATTCGCCTTCAACGCCGAAAGCGGCGACGCGACGGTATTTGACGCGGCCTCGGGAACGGTTACCGCCACCATAGCTCTCGGGGGCAGGCCGGAGTTCGCGGAAACCGACGCGGCGGGCCATATTTACGCTAATATAGAGGATACCAGCGAGGTCGTGGAGATAGACACAGCCACGCTAGCGGTTGCCAGGCGTTTCCCCCTTAAGCCCTGTGAAGAACCTTCCGGGATAGGTCTGGATAAAAAGAACCACAGGGTCTTTTCCGGCTGTCACAACAAGGTCATGTCCGTGCTGGATACCGTTCAGGGCAAAGTGATAGCCGCCGTGCCGATAGGCGGAGGCGTAGACGGCAACGGCTTTGATCCCGGGCCGGGATACGCGTTCAGCTCGAACGGTGACGGGACTTTAACCATATCGAGCGAGACCGCTCCGGGGGAGTTCACGGTGGCGCAAACTTTAGCCACCCAGAACCGCTCGCGCACGATGGCCATTGACCTGAAAACCCACAATGTCTACCTGCCGGCGGCGGAATTCGGGCCCGTGCCGGAACCGCAGCAGGAAGGCGCCAAAAAACAGCGCCCCCCGATGATCCCGGGGAGTTTCGCGGTGCTCGTGGTTGGAAGATAGACCGGTTTTAATTACCGGGTGTTGTAAGGCGGCCTGGCCGCGAAAACCGCAGGCGGGATCCCGGAACGGGCCCCGCCCGCGCGTTTAAGACCTCAGATCTTTGTGCCGCACTCGCCGCAGAAATTCACGCCCAACTGGTTTTTAGCGCCGCATTTAGGACATTTGGGCATTTCCAGGGAGGCGCCGCAGTTGCCGCAGAACTTTCCTTCCCCGGCCGGCTTGCCGCATTTATAGCAGATGGTCTGCTTACTTTCCACCTTGCCGGTAAACACCGGCGTGGCTTCGGCCGCTCCCTCTATATCTTTCACCATCTTTTTCGATTTGGCCGCGGCTATCTCGACGTTCTCCCTGGGCGCGTCCTTGACGCAGAGGCCTTCCTGCTCGTTCCAGCAGTTTTCGCAAACCCATTTATTGCATTTCGGGCAGCGCTTAAAATGGCCGCGGCCCTCGTTCTGGGCGAGCTCGAAAGCGGCCTCGTGCTCCTTGTGCCAATCGGGCGACATGCCGCTGAATTTTTCGCTTATGGCGTTGGTGCCTCGCTCAAAGCCGTAACCTAGATTGCCCTTGCCGGCCATCTGGGCCACCGCGCCTATCACGTCGCCGAGTCCTTTGAAGAATTTTTTCTTTTTGTATGTCTTAGACTCCACAAAACGGGTTTTATACCCCTCCTTGCAGTTGTCACAGAAAAAAGTGAACTGAAAACCGGCCTCCGTGCTGTTGTCGGCGAAGTTGCTGGTGAAACCTATGGGATTATCTCCTGGCATATTATGTTCCTCCTTCTAAATTCGATTTAAATATCCGCGGGGCCGCGTCTGGACCCGCCCGGGGCCAGAGGCTTGCCGCATTTCCGGCAAACGGGCGATACCGGCGGCTGTTCTTCCGCGCAGCGTTTATCCGGGCAGACCACGGTCAGACGCGCACCGCATTTAGAGCAATAGTCTCCGAAAAAAACGATTTCACCGCACTTGGGGCAGGGGATTTCGAGCTTAAGCCCGCAGGACGAACAGGTTTTCCATTTTTCTTCGACAGGGGCCCGGCATTTATGGCACCTGAAAGGACCGGCCGGGTTAAGCTTGGCGCAAAAAGGACAGGCCTGTGAATCCGGGGGAATTAGCTCGCCGCAATAGCGGCAGGGGTGTTTGTAACCTGGCATTAAACCTCCTTGACCGGCTTGACCGCGTTCGCAGCTGCGGGCTTTTCCTCAGTCTCTTCTTCAACTCCGTCCTTGTTCCACCTGGTTCCGGGGATGAGATTGAGGGAAGCGAACAGGGTTATGGCGGAGATATCCCCGGTCCACCGGTCATGTTCGCCGTGTATGGCGCGTCCTACGTAAAGCCCGCGCAGCTCCCGGAGCTCCGGCACGCGTTCTACCGCGCCGGCGTATACAGCGTACTTGGGGTCAGAAAGCCGTTCTTCTGAAAGGAGCACAGGCATACGCCTGAAATTCACGGCCGTCATGGCCTTGTTAAAGAACCCAAGAAAATCTTCCCATGGGGCATCGGACTTGGGCAGCCTGTAAAAATAGGTGGCTTTCTTATCGGCGCCGGGGGCGGCAGCGGCCCCGGGTTCGACCAGGAACGATTCGACAGCGGCCAGCGGCGCCGGTTTTTCCAGCCTGAACACAAAACTATAATAATCCGCGCCGCCCGCAAAACCTTTTTTTATCCCGAGCGCGGCATCCGCCGGGTTTGAAATACTTTTCAAGAACGAATATTCCCCGGAATCGGTTTTATTGGAGCATATTCTTTTTTCCAGTTTTCCCAACGATCCGGGCACGGTCCGCTCTATATCGCTGAAAGACACCAGCCGGCCTTCCCTGAGGCGGGCGGCCAGCGCCCTGATGTCCAGGGGACCGGCCCCCCCCATGGCCGCGCCCAGGGCCTTTTGCACGAAGATATCGAGTTCACCCATCTGCCCCCGGAGCGAATCCAGAAAATGATCGTATTTCCTCCCGAGACCGGTCAGCCGCCAGGTTTCGCCGGTTTCGGAAATTATCTCGATCGCATAACCGTCGTTCTTTATTTCCTGTATATAGCGAAAAGGCATCCGCAGGAAATCCCTCGTTTCCGGAAGCGCTATAAGGGAGGTCTCGTAGATCCGGAGTTCGCAATTCTCCTTAAAATCACCGGCGGGACCCGTACACGCGAGTTCCGCTTCTATCATGGACCTTTTCAGCGGCTCATCGGCCAGGCTGAGCGTTATAAGTTTTTCGTTCCTAAAGCGCGCCGCTTGCCTTTGGAAATCCTCAAATTTATATCCGAGAGCTCCTAATATGAGCGTCTCTCCGGCCGGCAGGCCTATGCGCGCGCCATAATCCTGAAATGAGATGCTGCGGGTTTCCTCCCAGGGAACTACAATGGCATGGGCTCCCGCCGGAGAAACGACGATGGAATCCTTGGCTAAAGAGACCGCGGCATGGCCCTTTTCGGCGGATCTCCCGGCGCTCCCGGAAAGTTCGTAATCTGCTTCCAGTTTCATTTGATGAAGATATAGTTAACGGTCGTTTTCACGCCTTTATATTCCGCCACGATTTCGGCTGTCCCCTCTCTTAAACCCTTAACGGCCACGATATCTCCCACGGAAGGTGTGACGCTTATAAGTTCAGGCTTGCTGGCGGTCCAGACGGGGGTGATCTTTATCGGGCGGTTGTTCACATCGCGGCCCTGCGCGCTGAGCACGGCCGTGCCGCCGATGGCGAGTTTAAGGCCGTCGGGGCTGGGTCCGGTCTGGCCCACGGCCACATTGCCGGCGTAGACAAGTATGGTGGCAAGCGGGCCCGCGTGCAAAGCGTCTTCGATAGGCGGCGCCGTCTTTCGCAGGTTCTCCGAACAAGCGGAAAATGAAAGCAGGAACAACGGAAGCGCGAGAATCAGCGTGCCATATTTCATACGTCCCCCCTGACCGAGTGTCAGAAATTAGTATACAATTTCAACGCGGTTCTTTAAAGCGCGGGCAGGCTGAGCGCCTTGATCCCGTCATTTTCAAAGCGGACCCCGCCCCGTAAACACTCCGCGTTTATTTCAGGTCCGAAGCGCAATGCGCGCATTTCACGGCTTTTAGCGGTATGACCGAAAGGCACAGCGGGCACTCCTTGACCGCTGGCGCCGCCGTTTCAGCCGGCTTCTCAAAGCGCTTCTTAAGTTTGTTCAGCTGGCTTATCAGGATGAAAATGGCCGCGGCCACTATCAGGAAGTTGATGACGGTGTTCAGGAACACGCCGTAGTTTATGGTGGCGGCCCCGGCTTTCTGCGCCTCGGCCAGGCTCGTATAAGCGGTACCCGACAGGTTTATGTAGAGGCTGGAGAAATCTACGCCGCCCGTAAGACGCCCTATGGGCGGCATCAGCACGTCGTTGACCAGCGAGGCAACTATTTTACCGAAGGCGCCTCCGATTATGACGCCCACGGCCATATCCACCACATTACCCCGCATTATGAATTCCTTAAAGTGCTTGAACATTTTGGTCTCCTTAATTTTCCATCGTCTTAATAATTCACTATCAGCGCCACCGCGGTCATGGTGTCCGTTTTTTTGAAGCCGGGGCCGGGGCTGTTCACGTATTTCCACAGGTAGGAAGCCTTCAGCGAGAAATGGGTGGAGATGGAGGTAACCAGCGCCGTCTCCGCGTTCATGCGGTAGCCTTTCGCGTCCTCGAAATTACCCATGTATTCCAGGTCCTGGCTGGCGCTGGCCGTGGGCGAGAGAGTGTGGATATACTTGGCGAAGCCCCGGTAGGTTCCGAACGACTTATTCTCGGATGCCAGGCGGTCTTCGGCGATATAACCGCCGCCGGCTTCGGCGTACAGCTTATTGCCGGCGGTATCGACGAGATTCCTGCCCACGCCCAAACCCATATCGTAGCGGTCCTTTATGCCGGCGAAGCGGTTCTTGTCCCAGGCCGTTCTCTCGAAGGCGTAGTTCTTCCCGGACAGCTTAAGGCTGACCTTCTCGGAGGCGTTGTACTGCTCGGCGGTCATGGTACTTCCGCTTTTAGCGCCAAGGCCTCCGGCGTTAAGCTCCAGCGCGGCTTTTTCCCAGTCATAGTTAAAAAGGTTCTTGGCCGAAAGCGTGGATGTCTTCGAGTTGCCGGACGTCTGCACGTAGGAAAGTTCCGCCGCATCCTTCCATTTTTTGGGGGCTTCCTGCGCCATAAGCGGCGACGCCAGTCCGGCCAGGATGACGGCCGCGATCAGATTTTTCATACACGCTCCTAAGCGCTGTTTTTCGTGTTCCCAAACCCTAGGAAATATACAAAGTAGCCCGGTCCTTGTCAAAAAGCCGGAAGCCCGCGGGCCCGCTCGCAGAGTATGGGACTTCGCAGATATCTCCTTAACAGGAATATCTTTACCTTAGGGAAGGACCGCAAAACGTTAAGACCGTATCATCACCAGGGCCATTTTAAATTTTTTAACCGCTTTCAGCGCGTGGGGCTTGTTGGCCGGCATTATTATAAACTCCCCCGCCTTTACCTTGTTGGGCTTTCCGGCTACCAGGATCTGCGCCTCGCCGTCCAGGATCTCGACCAGCGCGTCGAACGGGGCCGTGTGCTCGCTCAGACCCTGGCCTTTGTCGAACGCGAAGAGCGTGACAGTACCGGTTTTTTTCTCTATTATGGTGCGGCTGACCACGGCGCCCCCGGAATATGCGACCAGTTCCGAGGCTTTCAGCGCCCTGCCCATGAGATCTTCTTTTTTTTCTTTAACCTTGGTCATATTCCCTCCCGTTTCCGCGGCCGCTCCGGCAAAGCCTGGGCCCGCGCCTTTTGGCCCGGGCCCAGGCTATTGAACCGCGCCGCCGGCCGGCAGCCGGCCGTTAGTTCATACGAAGCGTTTAATGCGCCGCTTTCGCGCCGAGTATCGCTTCCAGGTCCTTCTCAGCCGTGGTCACCGGCATTATATTGAACTTACCCACCAGCACCTTAAGCACTGCCGGCGTCACGAAGGCCGGCAGGGTGGGGCCGAGCCTTATGTTCTTTATGCCGAGGAACAGGAGCGTAAGCAGTATGCAGACCGCTTTCTGCTCGTACCAGCTCAGCACCAGCGAGAGCGGGAGTTCGTTCACCCCCACGCCGAAGGCTTTGGAGAGCGCCAGGGCTATCTGTATGGCTGAATAGGCGTCGTTGCACTGACCCACGTCCAGCAGCCGGGGTATGCCTCCTATGTCGCCGAACTCCAGCTTATTGAAGCGGAACTTGCCGCAGGCCAGCGTCAGGATGACGGTGTCTTTCGGCGCCTTCTCGGCGAACTCGGTATAGTAATTCCGCCCCGGCTTCGCGCCGTCGCAGCCGCCCACCAGGAAGAAGTGCTTTATCTGGCCGGCTTTTACCGCGTCTATGACCTTTCCCGCCACGCCCATCACGGTATTATGGGCGAAACCTACCAGTATGGTCTTCGGGTCCCCGTCGGCCTTGAAGCCCTCCGCCGCGAGGGCGGCCTCTACCGCGGGGCCGAATTCCCCGTTCTTAAGGTGCGTCACACCGGGGAAAGCTACCAGTCCGGTGGTAAAGATGCGGGACTTGTAACCGGCCAGCGGCCTCTGTATGCAGTTCGTGGTCATCACTATCGCGCCGGGGAAGGCGTCGAATTCTTTCTGCTGGTCCTGCCAGGCGCCGCCATAATTGCCGGCCAGATGCCTGTACTTGTTCAGCCCCGGGTAGCCGTGGGCCGGGAGCATCTCGCCGTGAGTGTAGACGTTCACGCCCTTGCCATCGGTGGCCCTGAGTATATTCTCAAGGTCCTTAAGGTCGTGCCCGGAAACCAGCAGGGCCTTGCCCTTAAGCGGGTTGACGCGCACCTTGGTAGGCACCGGGTGGCCATAGGCGCCGGTATTGGCCTGATCCAGCAGTTCCATCACGCGCAGGTTAACCTCGCCGCATTTCATGTTATAGCCGACCAGCTCGTCCGCGGACGGGTCGGGCCGCGTCAGGAAATCCAGCGCCGAGTGTATGAAGGCATATACAGCCTCGTCTTCCTGTCCCAGTATCATCGCGTGGTCCGCGTAGGCGGCCATGCCCTTAAGACCGGAGGTGAGCAGTTCCTGTAGGCCTGCGACATCGTCGCCCAGCGCTTTCCTGCGCCCGGCTATACCTACCGCTGAAGCTTCGCCCAGGAGGGCCGCATGATCGGCAGGGGGAACCCAGGCGGCCGGGCCTCCGAGCTTTTCCGGGTCCTTTGCCGCTTTTTCGTACATCAGCCGGGCTTGCTCCTTTACAGCCTGTCCTTTCCGCACAAGCTTCTCTATTTCTGCGGCGTCGAAGTTGACATTGGTGACGGTAGTGAAAAGGGCCTCTACTACGAAGACGTCTATCGCCCTGTCCCGCGCGCCCGCCAGCGCCGCCCGCCGCGCGTACATGCTTATCCCCTTGGCCTGCCAGAGCAGGAGGTCCTGCATCCTGGCGGTTTCGGGATCCTTGCCGCACACCCCCTGCACTGTGCAGCCGGTGCCTTTCGCGGTCTGCTCGCATTGGTAGCAGAACATGTTGTCGCTCATTATGATCCTCCTTATATTTCGATCCGCCTGGTCCTTTACACGCGTTTTGACAAATCAGAGATCTTGCCGTTCAGTGCCGCCTCAAAGCGCCGGTTGGTTTCAGCCAGCAGGTTCCCGAGCAGGCAGCCGCGGTGTTTGCACACCTTACCCTTCAGCAGGCATGTCTTCACGGCGGGAGGCCCGTCTATGGCAGCGATAAAATCCCTGACCCTGGCTTTTTTCCCCGCCGGAGAAAGGGCGAAGCCCCCTTTCGGACCGCGCTCCGGGATCAGCAGGCCGGATCTTGTGAGCTGCTGCAGCACCTTGGAAAGGTGGTTAGCGGAAACCCCCAGTGCTTTGGCCATATCAGCCGTGGACATTAAAGGGCCGGCCTGGCCCGCAAGGCAGTCGGCGGCGTGGAGCGCGATCACCGCCCCGTCAGAGATATTGAGTATGCTTTTCATGATTTACGTCTCCTTTCCGGCTATTTGGTATTACTATACCTATATACAAGGGTCTTGTCAAGCCAGGAGCGGCCCGGGCGGCTTCCTATCATACCTGGGGAGCGGATCAGATCCGCATATTTAACGTACCGCGTCCCGGGAATTAAAAAGGCGCCCCGCGGCGCCCTTTTAACCGGACAGGCACCCGTTACCCCACGGACCCGTCCCCGTCTTTAAATGGCAGGTGGCTGCCGTCGCAGAACGGCTTATTGCCCGACCTCCCGCAGCGGCAGAGGGTCACGCGGTTGCGGACTTCGTACCTGAAGCCTTTGGACGATTTCACGGGTATGCCGCCCTTAACCCAAAGCGGCCCGCTGGCTTTCCGGAAGGGGTCTTCCACCAGGCTTATCCCGGGCTTAAACTCCGGCTCAAGTTCGCCTTGCACGGCATCCACGGCCACCAGCCTGCCCGACGGGCAGTTCCCGGCCTCCTGTATGGCTGTTTTCCGGGCTTTTTATTACCCGACTTCTCCGTCAGGGTCCAGGCGTCGCCGGCACGGTGGCAAAAAAGACCTACCGCGCATAATTTTTCCGCGTCCCTCAGCTCCAGCCCGGGACCGAAGGTGCTCTCGGCCGTCTCGGCATGTTTCCGGCGCCCGGCCGCCTCCGCGCCGTTAAATTTTATTTCAAGATGCGTTCCGTCGCAGTATGGCTTGCGGGATGAATGACCGCAGCGGCAGAGGTGGTATGGCTTATCCGCTGGCCGCAGGGTTGGCCCGCCCCCCCATTTTACGGGAACGCCGTCCTGTCCGGAGACGACCGTCTGTTTACGCAGCGGGACATTCCCGATAACTTCATAGGGCCCGTTCTTAAGTATTTTAATAAGGATACGCCTTGTTCTTGCCGGTTTATTTTTCATCTTTCCTCCACTTCCCTTCTTGCTTCAGCCCGCAGGTCCGCATCAAACCCAGCAGCATTTCCTCGTTAAGCCCTTCACCTGCAATGCCGTTCAGCCGCATGTGCAGCTTGCCTTTGTGGAAGAACATCACGGTAGGCACGAAATCTACGGAATAAGCGTTTTCAACGCCCTCGACCTCGTCGGTGAGCACCCTGAAACAATTGGGGCCGCGGGCGTGTTTTTCGAAAATAGGCAGGAATTTGGCCGAAAATCCGCACCACGACGCGTAAAACAACACCAGCGCGTCAGCGCCGGAAGATACAATTGCCCTCAGCCTCAGTTCGTCTTCGATAATGCAGCTCATTGTTCACCCCTTGCTGATCATATAGACACGCCCCCGCTCAGGCGTTAAGCTCGAACCAGAAGACGCTAGGCTTTCCGGGCGAAGGCGGAATACGCCGGCGCGGCCACATGGACCGGCAGAGCGATCCCGAAGCGCCGCACGCGAAATTATTGTGTATCCCCCCCGCAGACTTAACCTGACTAAATCGTCACGCCTAATGCGGAGCCGCGGAACCGGTCGCGGGCGTGCCCTTGGCCGGGTCCTGGAAATTCATGCAGCTTGAAAAACTGCGCAGGGCCTTATTTATGCAATTGGAATAAAGTATCAGGTCTTCACGGGAACAACTGTCCGTCTCGCCGTCGTAAACGCCGAGACAATCCGGCGCAGGACCGGCTTTAGCGGACCCCTTTGCGGTATTCCCGGCAGCCGCCTGAGCGGGCGAAGCAGCCGCGGAGGAGGCCTCGGCTACCACCGCGCACCTGCCACGCCACTCTATCATCCTGCCCTCGTAAACGGGGTTTTGACCGCAATAATCCGCTGAGGAGGGGCTGGGCGGCAGGGGGATATGCAGCTTGCACCAGTCCGCCCTGGCCTTCAATATACGGTTCCCGGGGGGATAGCCGGAGAGCCTGCCCAGAACCTGCCTTCTTTCGGCCGCTCTATCCTGGTATGTTTTAAAATCCGTTTCGCGCGCGCATTTTTCCGTATCGGAAGGCGCCTTGGCGAGGTCCTTAGGCGCGAGAGAAGCCGACGGCGCGCCCTGGGCCTGCTGCGGCAGTACGCCAGCACCTGCGCCCCCCCTCATTTGGGACAGTATCTCCTCGGCGCGGCGCGCTTTCGTCTGTTTTTCCTTATCCGCGGAATTTTTTTCCTGTTCCTCTAGGAGCCGGGCTTTTTCGCGGGCGTCTTCCTCTATCGCGGCGCCGTCCCGCATCATTTGCTCGGCGGACCGGTCATTTTCTATTTGCTGCCGCTGTTTCTGCAAGGCCGCGTCCTGCTGCGCCTGCTGTATGCCGTTCTGAATGCCCTGCAGTATGGCGCCCTGAACCCCGCCTACGGCCGGGGCCGTGTACGAACTTCCGGAGGGCGCGCCGCTCATATCGCACCCCACGCCGTTATCGTTGTAAGGGCGGCCTCCGCACCCTGTGCACCAGGACGCGTAAGATGAATAATTAGAACCCCACCCGTCGTTCGGGGCGGCGCCGCATTCGCCGAAGACCGAGGAAGGGAGGGAGGCAAGTACCGCGGCCAGGAGAACCGGCAGGATCCCGGCCGAACCGCAGCGATATTTTCCCATTATCCGCCCCCCTTTCAGCCGGCCTTAGCGCGCTATGGTAAACTCGTCGGGTGAGGTACCCTGCAGGGTGACGGAGATGCAGTCCCCCTGGTTATGACCGGTCCTGTTAGTACCGAAGATACCCTGCCCCGTTATATTCCAATGGGTCGAGGCGTAGTTATTCTGTGTGTACTGGAAAGTTATCGATCTGCCGTCGGGAGAGATCTGTCCCTTCATCGGGACCGTATACTCCGGGCTCACGCATTTATTCGACCACAGGGCCATTCCCGGGACGGTTATCGTACCCTCTATGACATTCCCCTCCTTGACCCCGCGCAGGATCCAGCCGGAATGTTCCGCCTCGAAGTTCTTCCCGTTCATTGAGACCGTGTACACGCTGCCAGATTTGGGATTGGTCCATGTGCCCGCCATGGCCTGGACCTTATCCGCCTCTTCCTTCTGCACTTCAAGTTCATAGATCTTGTTCTGAATAGCGTCGGCGTTGGCTGCATGAGGGTCCGCCAGAAGGCATAATTTAAGGCTCCTGACGGCGCCGCCGTAATCCTCCGCGCCCTCCTGCATCAGGCCCAGGTTATAATAACCGTCGGCCCACCAGGGGACCAGAAGCACCGCGTTCGAAAGCTCGGCCGCGGCCGGAGCGAAACCGGCGCTCTGCTCCGTCTTCACCAGGGCCTGAGCCCTTACGGCGTAACGCCGGGCCTCCTCGGGAACGGGCGGAGGTGTTTTTAGCGTAGCCACGAACTTTATGATCTTTTCGCGCACCCTCTGGTCCTCGTCACGGTTATCCTGCGACATATTAAGGAGCTCTTTATAATCCGCCAGCGCGTTGTCGACGTCGCGGGCCTCTGCGGCCTTATCACCGTCCTGTTCCAGTTTGAGAAGCTTTGCCTGCCTAGCGGCTATTTCCTCCTGACGGACTCTTTCCGCCTCGGCGCGCGCCGCCTCCGCCCGCAACATGGCCTCCTGGCGCTGGGCTATTTCCTTCGCCGACGGCCCGCAGCCTGATAAGGCCGCGAGGGACAACCCTCCCAGGAGCGCCGCGGCGGGCAATATTTTAAAATACCTGACAAAAGTTTTAATTCTCATCGCGTTTCATCCTCCGCTCCGGCTCAGCGCCCTGGGGCATATTACAGTGATTTTTAATTCCCTCTAACCAAGCCAATTGTACAATAATTTTTATTATCCGGTGCAACCCCGCGGTATACTAAACCGGAGATTTGCGGGCGGTAACCGAAACCGATCAGGAGGGGCGCTTAGCCGCGAAGGTCCGGCTCAGTGCCAGGTGTGTAGGCAGGAAGGCGCCCAGCCACAACGCTCCAAGCCACAGGACGACGTAGAGGTTCTGGTTGACCCACTTTTGAGCGTGCTGCTCGCCCAAACCGTAAACGTAATTGATGTTGATAGGCGTGTTGGGATCCGGCGGCGTGGCGCCGGCCGGGGGAGATATAAAATAACAGGCCAGCAGCAACCCCGCGGCCAAAGCGGTCCAGGAGGCCAGCGCCCGCTTGTCGTAGCCGAGGCGGGTCAGTAGCCAGACCAGCAGCAGGGGCAGCCAGCCGTGAAAAAGAGAAAGCCCGCGGATAAAGACCGGGATACGCGCGTCGAACATGTAACCAGTAAGGCCGAAAAGATAAAAACCCAGGAGGCCGCTGCCGAAGTCTACGAGCCAGAGGATTTGCGGGACAAGGATGCCTACGGAGCACATGCTGATGAGGAGCGGGCTTTCCAGCCACATGCCGGCCACCGCCAGGATCAGCGCAGCGTCGCAGAACCATAAAAAATTGGTAGGCCCGTAGGTGCGCAGATAGATGGGGACGAGAACGGCGAGAAAGGCCGTACCGGCAACTTTGGCCGCCATCGGGACTTTGTATTTATTGATACCGGGCAGTTCCCCGGAGCCGGCAGCATCAGTTCGATGTCTCATTTTGCAGAGTGTAATTATAGCAGAAATATTTCCGCCCTCCGTCTTGCGCCGTGACAGCGGGATATCCGGGGCGGGGCGCCCCTTGAGAGCCTTACTCGCGCTAGCGGAAGCCTGAAAGCTGTGCCTTCAGCAGGCCGCGGGCGCGGTGGAGCCGGGTTTTAAGAGCCGCCAGGGATACTTTAACCCGCGCGGCGGCCTCGGCGTTGGACAAGCCCTCTATATCGCAGAGGGTTATCGCTATGCGGTAATCCGCCGGCAGGGCCGCCAGCGCTTTGCTTACCGCCCGGGAAAGTTCGTTCTTAAGGGCGTTCTCGTTGACGCAGGAACGGGAAGGATGCCCGCTGTTCTCACCCGGCATCCCGGAAAGTTTCTCCGTTTTGGCCTTCCGGAACCGCTGCCAGCAGTTATTTGCGGCTATACGGTAAAGCCAGGTGCCGAAAGCGGCGTTCCCTTTGAATGAACCCATGTGTTTGAACGCGGAGATAAAAGTTTCCTGCGCCACATCCTGGGTTTCCGATGGCATCCTTGCGCAGACGCTGGAAGCGATGCCGTAAAGCCGGTCCTTATATTTCAGGACCAGCTCCTCGAAAGCCTTACTGTCGCCTTCACGCGCACGTGTTATAAGTTCGTTTTCCTGTGTCATTGTCCGATTTTCCATGTTAGCATTTTCTTCGCCGCCCAGGTCCCGGTGAGCAAAACAAGGAATACCGCCACGATCGTCGGTCCTGACGACAGATCCAGCCGCATGGATAATTCAAGGCCGCCGAAACAGCCGGCCACGCCGAACAGCCAGCCGAATATTATCCGCCGGGTGATGCCTTCTACCGCCAGCATAGCCGCGACAGCCGGGATTATAAGGAAGGCAAAAACCAATAATACCCCGGCCACCTTGACCGAAGACGTCACTATCAGGCCGAAAGTGGCGTAAAAAAGGAAATCCCACCACCATATCTTCATCCCCTTGCCGCGAGCCGCCGCGGGATCTTCAGTTACCAGGATCAATCTCTTCCTGGCGAACCAGTGTATAAGCCCCATGGCCGCGCAAAGCGCCGCTATGAACATCAACTCCCTGGGAGAAACCGTGAGCAGGGAGCCGGTAAGCATCTCCTTTATCTCCTCGGTGCCCGAAGCGGAGCGCTCAAGAACAATGAGCGACAACGCTATCGCGCCGGCATATGTAATGCCGATCAGGGCTTCTATGGGGACTTTCTGACGCTTGCTCCGGAATACCACGAACAGCAAGGCCCCCAGGAGCGTGAATGTGAGGGACATCAGATAATTCTGGACCGGGAATTGTTCCCCCCAGCCCAGCAGGACGCCCACGCTTGAGCCGAGCGCCGCTACCTGCGCAAGCGACAAGTCCACGAAGATGACGCCCCTCCGGACCACGTGATACCCGAAATAGGTATAGATCCCGGAAAGGACAAGGCAGACAAGAAGCGTTATGACCGCGAAATGGTACTGGAATAACATCATAAATATTACCTCCCTTCTATCTGGGCTACGATCTCTTCAAAATGCCTGAAATACGAATCAGGTTTAACGTCGGCGCACGAGGGCGAGAACTTGAATATCTTTACCCCGGTTTGACGCGCCAGGAACTTGGGAGCGTCATCAGGGAAATATGATTCCTGCAGCAGTATGGATATCCCGTCCCGCTTGATTATCTCGACTAATTCCGCGAGATGCTTCGCCGTGGGCGGGATCCCGGGCAGGGGCTCCACGGTCCCCGCTATCGCCAGGTTAAACGCCGAAGTGAAGTATATCCAGGAAGAATGATAGGTAATGACTTTTTGGCCGGAAACTTTTAACAGCCGGGCTTTCCAGCCGGCCATGCGCCCGGCTGACTCTTCCTTGAAGCCCGCGAGATTCTTATCGTAATACTGGCTGTTCGCCGGGTCAGCCTTCTTTAAAGCGGCGGCCACGTTGTTCGCTATGATGGCCCCGTTCGCCGGGTCCAGCCAGTAATGAGGGTTCCCCTCGGGATGGATGTCCCCCATGGAGGCGTCCACTTTGCCTGTCGGCTTTTGCAGGGCCGTTATCCCGTTGGAGCAGTCAACAGTGAGCAGTTTGCCGTTGCGCGAGCCGTCTATTATGGCGTCCGACCATTGATCCAGCGCCAGGCCGACCTTCAGGTAGATCGCGGCACGGGAGACCTTTATCATGTAGGACGGCAGGACCTCCACGGCATGCGGGTTGGAATTGCTCTTACCGATAGAGAAGACCTCCACCTTGTCGCCGCCTATATATGAGGCGATCGAACCAATGTCCGGCAAGGCCGCCGCTATTTTAACAGGGGCGGCCCTCAAAGGCGCAAACCCCGCTAACACAGTTGTAAGAGGAACGATCAGATACCTTTTCATTTTAGAAGCTCCTTTATCCGCTGTTAGGCCGTCTGAGGCGCATAGCGCTTAATACGGCACAGACATAGTCTAGGCCGTCTGAGGCGCATAGCGCTTAATACGGCACAGACATAGTCTAGAACTGATGCGCTTTATGCGGCCCCATGCTGAACAACACCTGGAACATAACGGTGTGGACAGCCGGAGAATTCTCAGGCTTAAAACGCTCACCCGTGATCCGGAGCAGGGTAGTTTCTTCAAGCAGCGAGTAGCCGGCGAAACATTTTATCGCCCTATTGGTCCGGTCCTTGTTCTCCGGAGGATTATACTGGTCGTAAATGAGACCCGCGTTCCACCTTTGCTTGAAGTTCAGGTCGGCGAAAGCGTAAAAACCCTGCCTGCCCATATGGGTGGGATCACCGGTGTTTGTATCCACGGCCACCGTGCTGTTATTGTAGAAGTACTCGCCCTGCAAGGTCAGCTTGGTCAGACTGGAGAACGGGATCTTGGTCTTAATATCGGCGCCGTAAACCGCAGTCTTCGTTCCCCATTGCACATTATTGGTCCCCCGCGTAGCGGAAACGCCCACATCCAGCGGTGTCGCCTCTCCGAGAAGCAGCGAGTTATTCCAATGAGCCAGCCAGCCAGCCGCCGCATTTTTCTCGTCAGGGTGGAACGCGAGGCCTTTAATAACATCAGCCGAGATGTCGGAGGCCCACGGAAGCGGCAGGAAATACGACGCGCGCGTACCGATATCGTTAAACCCGTCCTCACCCGGAAGCATGGCCCCCATAACCCTCGGCGCATCAATGAACGGATAGGCATGCGGGTGGACGGGGTTCAGCTTGCCGAAGCCGAGACGGTATTTTCCGCCCCGGAGCGCAAGTCCGTCTGGAAGGCCTTTTATGACGTCAATATAGGCCTCCTCCGTGCCTAAACCCTCCTCACCGACGCTAAAGACGAAGGTGCCCTTCGCGTAAGGGTTCAGGTAGGAATCGAAGACCAGTTCCGTCTCGCCCAGGTCAAGCGTCGGCTTGCGGCCGTCCGCAACCGTCCTGTCATCGTGGTATTTATAAATTATCTGCCCGATAACGGAAATATCCGGATTGACCACACCGGCGTGCAGGGCACAGGAACAAACGGCGTTACACAAAAATGCAAAAGCAATGATCAAAACGATGCGTGTTCTAAGCATGAACACCCTCCTTATGGGAAAGTTTTCTTGAAGCTAATGGAAATCCCGGGACCTAAATAGCCCTGAGACTTTAATGGTGGTTAGACCGACGGCGGAGCACGGCAGTTAAAGGACGGTATGAATACAACGGCAGCCATCAGCGGAAGCGCTTCCGGCTTTAATAAGCTGAAATTTTCAGGGCAGGGCAGCAGGTCGGAGCCGCAATCCGAATTTAATTCCGGGGCGGCCGCCACGGCGCAGATCTGGCAGTTTTCGCCCGCCTCGTGGTGGGTTTCCAATATGTGCAAGTTCCAGGCCGCGGCGGCAGAAGCCGCCAGGGCCAGGCAGAGGAAGGCTTTCAACGGAGCGGTAACCCTCATAAACATATTGTATAAAACTAATCCTTAAGCAAGCAATCAGCTACTGCTTTATACAGCGCAGTGGCAGCCAGTATGGCGCAGTGCCGGTGGTCTTCGGGCACATTGCCGAGCGTCTTCAATATCAACCCCGGGGAAACATACAGGGCTTCCTCCAGCACGCGCCCGTCCGCGTAAAACGCGGCTACCGCTCCGCACGCGGTGGTATAGCCGCAGCCGTCGGCGTGAAAGCGCACTTCCCGAACCTTATTGTCGCTTATGTTCAGGTAGAATTCCATCGTATCGCCGCAGGCGCCGGTAATTGAGGCCGAAGCGTCGGCGTCATTCATGCGGCCGGAGTATTTCTTTACGGCCTCATCGAAAGGCATTGTTTTGTCTTCCATGCAGCCGGCGCTTAGTGGCAGCCGTGACCCTGGCAGCAGCCGGAAGGGAGTATCTCGGGCAATTCCTTCTTCTTGAACATTTCAATGGCGGTCGAAAGCGGGCCCTGCGGTGAGCGGTAAGCTTTTATGCCTCCCGCGTTAAGCAGTTCGAGGGCGCGGGCGCCTATGCCCCCCACAAGTATGGCCTTTACGCCTTTGCCTGTAATGGCGCCAAGCGGGTTGCACTGCCCATGCTCATGATGCTGGTTGCCGTTGTCCAGGAATTCAGCCTTGCCGGTCTCGACATCGCAGATGGCGAAGAAAGGCGCGCTGCCAAAATGGCCGTAAACCTTCGAGTTCATACCGTCACTGTTTTCAACGGGTACACAAATGTTCATTTTTGTTCTCCTCCGCAGGGCCCGCGCATTACTTGCACGGGTCCGCCTTCTATCTTAAGGGCCTTGCCGTTCACCACGGCATCGGCCAGCTTCCGCCTGGCTGAAGCCAGTATATTGCCGAAGGTCTGCCTTGAAATTTTCATAATAGCCGCTGCCGCGTCCTGCTCTTTCTTTTGCAGGTCGGAAAGCTTAAGCGCCTCATACTCATCAAGTTGGAGCGTTATTTCCTCCAGCTCGCAAAGCGGCACGGCCCGGGGCTTAAAATAATAGGCCTTGGGGGAAGAACTTATGCGCCTGCATTTGAATGGCCTGGTCATAGTAGTTGGCATATGCCAATAACTATATATTAACAACTTGCCCGCCCGAAGTCAACGCCCGCGGGGTTCATAGCCGCTTTTTCGTATAATACCTTTACTATGAAAGGAACTCGCGCCAACGAAAAGATATTCTGGAACTGCCGGGCGGTGAATTACCCCCTGCCTTTCACCAGGACCAACCTCGCTAAGACCGGCCGCATATTGCGGATACTCGGCGGCATGGGCGTGGAATTCAAAGGGCGGCGCGTTCTCGACATCGGTTGCGGCACCGGCAATTACTGCCTGCCGCTGGCGCTTAAGGCCAGGTCCGCCCTTGGTGTGGACTCCTCCACCGCCATGCTGAAAGTCTTCCGGGCGGAACGCCGCAAGCGCGGTATAAAGAACGCGGCCTGCCTGCGCGCCGTCTGGTCGGAGCTCCCGGCAAAAAAACTGCGGGGCCGCTTCGACATAGCCCTGGCCTCAATGACGATGGCCATAAAGAACAGGGCGGATCTGCTTAAGATGGAGGCAGCCGCCGGGGAACGCTGCGTCTATATAGGCTGGGCGGGTGTGCGCCGCAACGCCCTGATGGAAAAGGTATATACGGAACACGGCCTGGAATACAAGGCCCCGCGCGGCGCGGAAGCCATGATCTCCGCCCTGCGCTCGATGAAGCGCGAATACTCGGTACGCTTTATAAAAGACTCCTGGGTGAAAAAGTCCTCGCCGGAGGAGACTCTCAGGGAGCTGGAAGTAAGTCTGCGCGTTAACGGCGCAAGAATGAAGACGGAATGGGTTAAGGAACTTCTGAAGAAGTTCACCCGGCGCGGCTCGGTAGTACAGACCACCACCGTGCGAAAAGCCCTTATAACCTGGCGCGTTCCAGCCGCCATGTAGCCATTTATCGGCGCGCCATCGGCCGAAAGCCTCCCGCCGCCTTTCCCCGCCAAACCGACCCCTGCACACCAGCGCCGTCCCCAAATAGTTTCAGGACGGCGTTTATTTGGCGAATTTCAGCGACACCGAGTAATTAAGACTGACGTCGTTGCGCTTGACTCCCGGCTGCGGCCTGGACGAATACTCGTTGTTCGCCGTTATCCGGAAGGACCATTTTTCCGGCACGATAGTGAATTGAAGGGACGCTTCGGTGTACGTGCGGTAATCGCCGGGATCCGCGATAAGCGGGAAATACATAAAATCCGTGCCTAGTTTCGCGTAGTCGGATAACTGCAGCGGAACTATCAGCCTTGCCGCGCCGCGGAATTCACGCTGTATTACCCCGGTTTTATACGAAGAGTATTCCGGCATGGGCCCCGCGCTTATAAGCATCCTGTCCCTGGCGTTCTTTTGCAGCAGGAAATGGTAACAAACGCCTGCGGAATCGGCTGTGCGGTAATTCAGAAGCAGGAATTTGTTCTGGGCGTGGGTGCTGCTGAGGTACAGGTTCACATGAGGCGATAAGGCGTAGGTATACAGGAGCGCGCCGCGGAGTTTATCCTGGACGACAGCGCCGCCGTACTCGACATGGTTCCCCTCGGCCTGAATGAAGACGGAATTCTTTTCGTTAAGTATCCTGTTGAAATCCATCCTGCCGTAATATCCGGTACTATCCACGTTACCGTTCGCATAGCTTCCGCCCGCGGAAAGGTCAAGACTGTACACTTTCACCGGCTGCCAATATTCCGGCGCGCGTATGCGCAGGTCGTCGTAGCGGGCCTGCTGCGCGGCCAGTGTACCGGTAATAAAACAGAGCAATGCCAGTCCTATTAATGTTGATCTCATCTTCTTCCCAGGATCCATGAACCGTGCCTTTACGGCAGCCGGCCGCCGTCCGTTTACGCCGGGAACCCGGCTTGACTATCATACCCTAGTTTGCAAGAATAGCACAAGATACGAGGATAACGGGACGGGGAAGGATCATGAAAATATCGATAATGGCGTTTTTACTGTTTATAACCGGCGTACCGGGAACGGCAGCGCAGGCCGCGGCCAATAACGGAAAAGTATTAGTGGTCATGTCCGGGGTCGACTATCTGACCCTCAAGAGCGGGACCCGGCACCCCACCGGCTATTTCATGTCCGAACTGACAGGTCCGGCCCAGGCGTTGACCGCCGCCGGCTACGAGCTGATCTTCGCAAACCCCAGCGGCAAAGAACCCGCCATGGACAAAGCGAGCGACAACGTACAGTGGTTTAAGACCGAACAGGATTACCAGCAGGCCAAAGCCTTTATAGACGGAGCCGCCGGCCTGAAAAATCCGCGCAGGCTGGATTCGCTGACGAAAGACGAACTTAACTCGTTCAGCGCTATATTCATACCCGGAGGACACGCTCCCATGGAGGACCTGGCCGTGAACAGGGACCTGGGGCGGATACTGACTTTTTTCCACAACATGAAAAAACCGACGGCCCTTATCTGCCACGGGCCGGCGGCGCTTCTGTCAACTACGGGCCGGGGAAAATGGATATACCGCGGCTACCGGATGACCGTCTTCTCCACCCCGGAGGAGCAGCAGCAGGAAAATGATACCGCCCTTGGGGGGTTTGTACGCTATTACGCCGCGGAGGCGCTCACAAAGGCCGGCGGACTGCTGGAAGCCGGCGCGCCCTGGACCAGCCACGCGGTGCAGGACAGGGAGCTTATCACCGCACAAAATCCGATGTCGGAAGGCGAGTTCACGCCCCTGTTGATGAAAGCCCTGGCGAGGTAAGGAAAGGACGCAGCGGAGCCAGATCCCGAAATTCAGCGTTTTAAAGCTGACTTTAGCCGTTTTTCGCGTTTTCTGACGCCGCGGCGAGGAGTTCGGCGGCGGCCGCGGACGGATTTGTGCTTCCGGCCTTCCAGATGACGGGCCGGCCAAGTTCGAAATGCGCGGTCACGCGGTCGACCAGGTAATCGCGCACAACCAGCACTACCGGCCGCGCGCCGGTGAGCAGTTCCCTGAGCGGCCCCGCCCACCCTTTGCCTTCAAGCTCCAGAAATCCTATTTCGTCAACGAATACAGCGTCGGCTCCGGAAACCGCGCTGCCTGAAAGCGCGGCTAACCCGGCGGCCAAGCCCTCATCAAAGAAATGGAATTCACCGGCCCGGACGCCGCCGCCGGGGCCGCGCCGGCACAGCGGGAACCGCGAACCGGATGAGAGGTCGACAAGGTCAAACCCGGCGCGGGTTTTACCCTCCCAGAAACCCTCGGCCATTATCCCCCCGGGCTTTTTCCCCGCGGTTCCAAGCGCCCCGGCCATCCCCCGCACCAGTTCACTCTTCCCCCCGCCATGCTTCCCGGTTATGATGAAAACAGGCGTACCCCGTATCGCGTCCAGCCAGAAAGGCGCGGTTGAAATGACCTTATTCAGCGAGGTCACCGGCCGCCGCACCATTTCCCGCCCGGAGGGCAGGGCTGAGATGATGCCCGGCAGCGCGCTGAAAGCGTATTCAAGCGTTTCGAAGAACACGCCGCCGCCGCGGCGCTCCAGCCACGAACGTATACGCGGGTTCATAAGCTCCGAACCGACGGCCGAAAAACCGAAGGTGAGTACGAAAGCCCTGACGGCCATATATAGCCCGGAGGAAATACTGCCTATCAGCAGGCCCGCAAACAGCGAAACGGCCAGCACCCCTGCCCATACCCCGAAGCGCCTCGCGAGCGCCCCGGCGCGGGGATAGAAGAATGAGCAGGCTGCGGCGTACGCCGCGGCGCCGGCGCACAGAGCGGGCATAGGTATTTTTTTTCCGGCCGCCATGACGGCAGCCATAAGAGCGAGGTGGGATATAAGGGCCGCTATGGAATATTTACCTTCCGTCGCCGTATCCATCAGCCTTTTCCCGGTTTTAAATAACGGCAGGGCGTCCGGCTCAACTATCTTCTTTCCCGCGCGCATGCCCATAGCCGCGGCGAACATACCGCCCAGGAAATACGCCGACAGCAGAAATACCAGCGGCACCCACAAATTTCCGGGGGCAAGCCCGATGGAACGCAGCCAGCCGAGGCCGCGCAGATACATGCGGACGGTATCCGGACCATAGAAGATGTACAGGTTGCCCGCCTTGTGGAGTATTGCCCAGGTCATGGCAAGGCCGCCGGCAAGGCTGTAACCCGCCAGATTTCCTCCCAGGCACCTTACCCCCGCTTCCGCCAGGAACCCCTCCATGGAGATAGCTACCATGGGCCCGAATATGACCGCGCTGGGCGAAACCGACTTCATGGCCGCGCAGACGAGCCCGGAGCGCCATAGGAGGCCCTTCTCTGGCCAAAGCCTGTGCCCGGCCACCATTATCGCTATGCCTATGGCGGTAAGCAACTCACCCTTGAACGGAATACTGGCGTTATGCAGAAAACTGCCCAGCACGATCTCGGAAGCCGCCCAGATGCTGCCCAGGACGGCCGCTTTACGCCAGACAATGCCTTTGTTTCCAGGATGCGCCATTTTCCCCCTAGAATTTAGCCTCTATGGAAGTCGTCACGGTCCGGCCGGGCGCAAGATCCGAGGAGCTTTCCTGGTAGAGTTTATTGAAGATGTTCTCGAACGACAGCCGCGCTGTCACGGCGGGCGTGAACTCGCGCGTGACGGAAGCCGAGAAGGTGTGGTACCCCCTGACATACGCGCTGTTGTCGTCCTGAGTGTACTGTTTGGATTTATACATCCAGCCAAGCGTAAGATACACGGGATCGGCCTTCAGCCCGATCGAGCCTGAAAAGGTCTGGCGCGGGGAATAAGTAAGGGCCCTGCCTTCCAGCGCCGCGGCCCCGGAATATCCCTCCATTATTTCGCTTTCGGACCAGGCGTAAGACGCGGCCAGGGACAGGTCTCCGGAGTAATACTTTACCGGCAGTTCCGCCCCGTATATCTTGACTTTCCCTATATTCTCCTTTTGGGATACCTTGGTTCCGCCGATAATATCGCCGGTGTCCACGGTGTACATAAAACTCCTGCCTATAGTATAGTAGCCGGCGGGTTCTATATACAGTCCGCCCAGGGGAGACACCTTGAAGCCGGTTTCAGCGGTATCCACGATCTCCGGTTTCAGGCCGGGGTTGGCTACATTAAGTCTTTGGCTGGAGCCTTTTCCCTTCAGCAGGGTCAGGCACATATCCTCGAGCGCCGGCGGCCTGAAGCCCCGGCCGTATGAAATATACTGCTCCACCGGATCGGAGTAGCGCCAGGACGCGGCCGCTTTTGGGGAGAAACGGTCCCAGTAATGATCGCTCTGCGGACCGTTGACCAGTTTTATCGTATTGGAAGGATTATAAAAATATCCGCCGAAATACGTGGCATTGTCATAGCGCATGCCCGCCAGCAGCTTCAATCTGTCTGAAAACAGCTTCTTTTCGGCCTGGACATAGGGGGCGTACTGGCTGGTCCGGCCGCGGTCCTTCGAATCGTACACGGTCGGCGCCAGGTTGTGGTCGGTAGCGTCCACGGAGCCAAGTTTGTAGTCGACCCCCAGCGTGGCAAGAAGGCCGGCGAACGGCAGGGAAACGGCCGCCTGCCCGCCGTCGTCTTCGCGCTGGGCGTCGGTGTCTACGCGCGCATAGCCCTTGGCCGGGCTGGAAGACTCGTTAAGCCGCAGGTAATCTTCAAGCTGGTAATAGGCCTGGGCCTGCCAGGCCACGCCGTCCTTTTCTCCGTGCCAGGCCGCCCGGGCGAAATCGGTATTGTAACGGCGGCTTGTTCCATCAGTGGTGAGCACGCGCGTGCCTTCGCCCCGTAGTCCCTCGTTGCGGGAGTATTGCGCGTCCACAATACCGTCCTCGCCCAGGTCGAGGGAGGCCTTGGCCGAAGCTGTTTTCTCGCGCACATACTTGTTTACCGAATACGCCGTCAAAAGGTCGTCCGGAGTCGAATTATATCCGTCGCTCGTCAGGTAGCTGCCGTCCGCTGACAGCGTGAAATTCTTTATTTTTACTCCGGCGCCGGCATGCGCCTGGAAGGTGTTGTTAGTTCCGTATGACGCTCCCAGCCGGCCCCCGGAGGAGGCTTTTTTGGTTATCACGTTAATAACGCCCGCCGCGGCGTTGGAACCGTAAAGCGAAGAGACCGGGCCTTTGTAAACCTCTATGCGGTCTATGTCTTCCACAGCGAGGCGGTTCCAGTTCACCGCGCCGGTGGCCCCCGTGTTGACCGGGACACCGTCCAGCAGGACCAGCGTGCGGCCCTGTTCGTTAGCCGGCAGGCCGCGCAGGGTGACCACTGAAGTGAAGGAATATATACCGTTCGCCCTGTTGCTCACCGCGCCCGGAATGATGGCGACCAGTTTATCGTTCAATGTTGCCCCGGGAGCGTTCTTGAGCTGTTCCCCGGTTATCACTTCCACCGCGCCGGGAACGTCGCCTATCGCCTGCGAGGTCCGGGACGGCGTTACCACCGTGATATTGATCTCAGCCGCCTTAAGGGCGGCCGCGCATGAGACCGTTAGCAACAAAGCCGCTGCCGGCTTCACGATATTATTTTTTTTCATTTATTTCCCCCAGTTGCGTTATTATTGAAAAGGAACCGTGAGTTACACCTTTCAGCGCGCGCATCGCGTCCGCCAGGCGCTCCAGGGCCGCCGGCTGTCCGGTGACGGCGGCCGTGGCGAGCATTTTCCCACCCGGAAGGATATTTATCTGCAAAGAAAGCAGGTTTTTAGAGTTGGCCCGCAGCAGGGTCTCTAAGCCCCGCCCGGGGCGGCTGTCGGCCGGGTCGTATACTATGGAAATACTCCCGGCGCATTCACGACCGCCCCGCCACTCTTTCTTTACCACGGCGCGCCGGATAAAGTCCGCCATCGCCTGTGAGCGGCTGGGATAACCGCGCTCCGCGGATATCTCGTCCAGCCTCGCGAGCAGGCCCTTCTCAAGGCAAACGGTAAAACGGTCCAGGGATCTATATGAGGATTTCATTCATACTATTATACATAAAGTTATGAACGCATGCTATTATCCCGGCGCGTTCGGGGCACGACGGTCTCAAAACCGGCGGGGTATTTTATCTTTTAAGCGGATTTTCTTTTGGCGGCTTTCTGCCGGGAAACCGTTCTGACAGGAACGGAGCGCCTGCGCGCCGCGGCCGTGCGGCGGTTCTGCGTCTCCCTGTACGGTGACCGGCGCCTGTGGCGATGAACGGGGCGACTGACGACCCAGTATCGCGCATTGCCTACGTCCAGGTGAGTGAAGCCTTTATAGGGGTAGTAGCCCACCCCTCCGATGCCCATCTTGATCCCGGCCCTCTTCACCTTCGTAGAACTATAACCGGGGATCCTTATGTCGGCCGCCCAGCCCAGCATGTGCATACTGTGCTTGGCCGCTCCGGGGGTCTTACTGTTAAGTTTGGGTGTACGGTAGCCGCTCAGCAGCGTGATACCCCTTTTCCCGAACTTATCCTCCATGGCGTCAAGCAATTCCACCAGTTTTATTGAAATTTCGGTCTCTTCGCCGGTCAGGCTGCAGCGCATGATATGGTTTATCTTGGCCAGTTCTTCCGGGTTGTAGCTGCCGTCCTTGTTGCGGTAATGCGCGTTTATCTTTTCCCCCGTATCATGCCTGGTAATGGTCAGGCTGCCGTTGCCGCCGAGGTTAACAGGTTCGGGGGGGTGCGACAGGGCGCTGCTGATAAAAATGTCGGTGTCGGCCTCTTCGCCTTCTTCCAGGTCTACCACATCCGCCTCTGTCACGCCCGGAACGCTGGGGCGGTCTACGGAGTAGTCGGGAATATTAGCCAGCTGCTCCAGGATAGAGGAGGTACTGAGCTGGATATTGGACGCCACTATGGGAAAAAGAAGCTGCGCGCTAGCGGGCCGGCCGAAAGCCAGGCACAGGATGGGACACAACAAAATAAGGGCAGGTCGTCTCATCAGATGTGATATTCTACCAAAAAATATCCGCGTCAGAGCTAAAATATTTGCGGCCCTTGAGCGGTTTTGACGGCTTCGGGGATATTGGCCGCACCGCCCCCTAATTCCGGCTTAAAACCGCAGGAGAAGAACCGGGCGCCATCATCCACTTCGACTTTCTGAAAACCGGCCGCGCCGTAAAGTTTAAAAAATCCGGTATTCGAATATAGCATGTGCTCCGCCACCGCCTCCCCGGCCTCGCGATGAAGACGGTCCAGGTCCAGACGGCTCATGGAATGGACTATGTAAAGCCCCCCGCCCGGCTTGAGATACGCATACGCGTTCGCAAAAACCTTTTCCCGCCCGTCAAAGTGGGGGAAGGCGTTGAAGATAACGATCTTCGTAAAACTTCCGTGCGGGTACAGCCCGCCGTCCTCGAAATCACCCGCCATAACCTCTCTGCCGGGGAATTTTTTACGGTACTCTTTCACCATCTCCGGAGACAGATCTATACCCCGGAGATCGCGCACACCCCTCCGCTCGAAGTGAGGCGCAAGTATGCCGGTACCGCAGCCTACGTCAAGTACGCGGTCCGAATGCGAGACGCCTATGCGGTCAAGGATAGCCTCGATGACGGGCACTATCTCCGGCTTTTCATAGCTGTCCCAGCGGGCGGCGTTGCGGTCGAAAAAATCCCTTGTTTCAGCGTTCATGCGCCCCCCCCCGAAGGCGCGAATGGCCCCCCGGTCACGCTCAAGGCGGCGTGTTTTACGCCTTTCACGGCCGCCAGGGAATCGGCCAGGGCTTTCAGTTTCACCCCGGAGCCCTTCACGGCCATTATCTCCATGCAGCTGCCGCGGTCCAGGCGCACGCGCTGTACGGAGATTATAATGCCGGCGTTGGCGCGCTGTATGCCCGTCAGTTTAATAACCGCGACCCTGGCGCCAAGGTCGTAAATTACGGTAACGGCCCCGGCCACAGTGCCGCCGCCCGATAAAGCGTCGGATACGAATTCCTTCCGTATAAGGCCGGCTATGGCCTTTGAGCGGTTGGAGCAGCCTTCCGCGCCGATATAAGCGTCGAAGCGCCTTAGGAGTTCCGCCTCCAGCGACACTCCGAACCTGACGAGTTTTTCTTTCATGCCTTACCGCCCCCACCTTCAGATGATCCGGCTTCGCGCCAGCCTTTCAGGGCGCACCAGGCCTGTCCGAGCGCTATGCCGCCGTCGTTGGACGGAACAAGCTTATTTGAATAGACGCTGAAACCGCGCCTTTCCAATCCCTCGGTCACCAGTTCAAGCAGTACCCGGTTCTGAAAAACCCCTCCGGACAGGCAGAAGGTCTTTATACCGGTTTTAACGGAAACGGCTGAAGCCGCCTCCACGGTAATTTTGGCCAGGCCGCGGTGCAGCCGGGCAGAAATAAAGGCCGCCTCCCGGCCGGCAAGCCGGTCCGCCACGGCCGCCTTTACCGCGGGGGCGGGGTCTATTTCGAATACATCACCCGCCATGTCGAGGCAAAAACGGTAAGCACCGGATATTTTCCGGCCGGAAAGGGAACTCTCCATCTCCATAGGTCCCTGGGCCTCATAAGTGGCCTCGTCGCGCAATCCGGCAATAAAGCTGAAAGCGTCGAACAGCCTGCCCATGCTGGAGGTCATAGGGCAATTGAGGCCCGTCTCTATCATCCGCTCCACGGAGGAGAGGTCTTTGGCCGAGACCTTATCGAACAGGTTCCCGGACTGTACCCGCCAGCCCCGGCCGAAGGCATCCTTTATCAGCGCCAGGGCCGGGCGCCATATCTCCAGAGCCCCGATATCCCCCCCGGGCAGCGGGAAATATTTAATATGCCCGGCCCGCCGCCATGAGCCGTCGGCGAAAACCAGGAATTCGGAACCCCATATTTTCCCGTCGGAACCGTAACCGGTCCCATCGTAAGATATGCCGGCGAAAGGTCCCGTGAGGCCGTGTTCCGCCGCCACGCTGGCGGCGTGGGCGGCGTGGTGCTGCACCGCGAACTTCCTGCCCGGCAGCGAGCGCGCAAGCGCCGAGGAGGCGTAGTCCGGGTGTAGATCGCAGACCGTAACCGACGGAGATACTTTAAGCAGCCTGCGGAGATTGGAAAGCGTCTCCGTCATAAATTCCTGGTTCAGCGGCTCCGAGAGGTCCCCTATGTGCTGGGACATAAAAGCCTCCCTGCCGCGTGTCAGGCAGAAGGAGTTCTTCAGGTCCGCCCCGCAGGCAAGCACTGGTTTGCCCCCTGAGGCGAGCTTTACGGCCGACGGAACGAAACCCCTGGCCCGCCGGGCAAGACGTATGCTCCCGGCCGCCTCGAAAACCACGCTGTCGTCCGCCCGGTTATGCACCGGCCTGTCATGGGAAAGCACAAAAGAGGCCGCGCCGGAAAGGCGCAAAGCGGCCTCGGAGACGTCCTTGCAGATGGGCTCGTCCCGGAAATTACCGGACGTCATGACCAGGGGACCGGCATAGCCCTTGGCGGCCAGGACGGCGAACAGCGCCGCGTGGAGCGGCGTGTAGGGCAGCATAATTCCCAGCCTTGAGAGGCCCGGGGCAGCCGCCTCGAAAACGCCTGAGCGCCTTCGCAGCATGACTACCGGCGCTTCCGGGGAAGTCAGCGCGGCGGCTTCGGCCGCGGAGACTCGGCACACTTCCCGCGCGGCGCGCAGCGAAGGGAACATCAGCGCGAAAGGTTTATGCGGCCGGCGCTTTGCCAGCCTGAGTTTCTTGATCGGCGCCAAGACGTCGGCCCGGCAGGCCAGGTGAAAACCTCCGATCCCCTGGAGGGCGCCCACGCGCCCTGAGAGCAGCAGGCCGGCTGTTTTTTCCAGCGCGCCGCGGCCGGTAAAAGTCCTTCCGCCGGCGGACAGCGCGATCGAGGGCCCGCAGGCGGGGCAGGCGTTCGGCTGTGCGTGGAAACGGCGGTCCAGCGGGTCCCCGTATTCCTTCAGGCAGTCGGGGCACATCTTAAACCCCGACATGGTAGTGGCGGGCCTGTCGTAGGGCACGCTTTTCACTATGGTAAAACGCGGCCCGCAGTTGGTGCAGTTAGTAAAGGGGTAGAGATAACGCCTGTCCGCTGGGTCAAGCAGTTCGCGCCGGCAGTCCGTGCAAAGGGCCAGGTCGGCGGGGATCATGGCAGCAGCCGGCGCGGCGCCGCCGCTTTTGACTATTGAAAAATCCTTTCCACCCGAGGCCCGCACTGCGGATACGCAAACCGAATCCACCCGGGAGGCCGGCGGTTTCAGGCGGCTGATATCCCGGATAAAAGCCGCAAGTCCGGGAGCCGGGCCCTCGGCCTCAACCGTAACCCCCGAGGCGTCGTTCCTGACCCAGCCCGCCAGGGAATGTGCGCGGGCGAGCTTGTAGATATGCGGCCTGAAGCCTACGCCCTGCACTACGCCTTTTATTAATATTTTTTTCCTTACCATAGCGGAAATCAGTACGGCGCCCTGGCGGTCAGCATATCCTGGGGAGCTGCTCCCCTTCCAGCGACAGCATGATCCGCGCGCCGCCTATCGAGGTCTGAAGGCGCACCCTCGGCCTGGCCTCTTTTACCATACGGCCCACCAAGGCGGCCCGGCGGCCGTACCGGTTCGAGCGCAGCGCCTTTAATATCTTTTCCGCTGAACCGGGAGCGGCGAACAGGGCTATCTTGCCTTCGTTCGCCACGTAGAACGGGTCCAGGCCGAGCAGCGCGCAGGCTTTCCTGGTGGCCGGCGCGACGGGGACGGAATCCTCGTCAATTTCGGCGCCCAGGCCGCAGGCGCCGGAAACCTCGTTAAGAACCGTGGCAAGACCGCCGCGGGTTATATCGCGCATGCAGCGCACCCCCGGGACGCGCAGCGCGGCCTCGATCATGGCGTTAAGCGGAGCGGCGTCGCTCCTGATCCCGCCTTCCAGACCCAGCCTGTTGCGCGCGTTCATGACCGCAACGCCGTGGTCGGCCAGGCGGCCGCTCACTATGACTACGTCGCCGGCCTTCACCGCGGCTGAGGCTAGACGGCGCCCCGGCGGTATAAGGCCCACGCCCGCGGTGTTTATGAATATCCCGTCTGCTTTCCCTTTTTCAACGACCTTGGTGTCCCCGGTCACGATGGATACGCCAGCCTCGGCGGCGGCGCGGCGCATGGAAGACGTTATGCGCAAAAGGAGTTCCATCGGGAACCCCTCCTCCAGTATGAAACCGGCGGACAGCGCGGCCGGCCTCGCGCCTTTGACGGCCAGGTCGTTGACCGTGCCGCAGACCGCGACGCGCCCTATGTCGGCGCCGGGAAATTCCACGGGGGTAACCACGTAGGAATCGGTGGTAAAAGCCAGCGAGGCCCCGCCGACCGTGATCTCGGCGGCGTCCTCAAGCGGCCGCAGGGCCGGGTTTGAAAAACTCCTGAGAAAAACTTTTTCCACCAGCTCGCGGCTCAGGCGGCCTCCGCTGCCGTGGCCCAGAAGCACTTTGCCGGGACCGGTCATGCTTCCCTCCCCGCCGCGATCTTGCGCGGCTTTTCGAAGATCCCCATGAAATTCCTGGCAGCCGGGGAAAGCGCGCGCGAGCGGCTGTGTATAAGGTATATCGGGCGCAGAAACGGCGCGTCGGAGATCCTCATCACGTGCAGGCTGACCCCGTTCTCGTCCTCGCGGACGGCGGTGCGCGGCAATATAGAAACCCCGGCTCCGGAGGCGACGGCGGTCTTGATGGTCTCGATATTGTCCAGTTCCATTTTAACGCGCACTTTGACGCCGTGACGCCTCAGAAAAGCGTCTATGTAGCGCCGCGACGGGAAGACCTTGTCGAAAAATATGAAATCGAGGCCCTCGAGCTCCCCCACGTTCACGCTCCTGCGCCCGGCCAGCGGGGAGAGCGTCCCCGCTATCAGGACCATCTCGTCCCTGGCTACCGGCACCATTTTAAGACCCGATGATTTGCGGTACGGGCAGGCCATGAAACCGAAATCGGCGCGGCCGGAGGAGATATCAGAATATATCTGCGAGAACTGGCGATATTCCACGCTTATCTTCGTGCCCGGGTTCCTGGAGAGGAACTGCTTGATGTAGTTCTGGATGATATAAATGCCGGCGCTGTAGATGGTGGATATCTTTATTTCCTCGGCGGGCTTCTCGGCGCCAAGGGCGCGCACGGACCTTATCGTGTCGTCGTAGAGCACGGCTATCCGGCGGGAAGCCTCGTAGAATTTTTTTCCGCACCCGGTTAACAGTATTTTCCCGGCCTGGCGGTGGTAAAGTTTGCACTTGAGGACCAGTTCCAGCTTCTTTATCTGCTGGCTCACCGCGGACTGGGAAATGTAGTTAAGTTCCGCGGTCTTGGAAAAACTGCCGGTATCGGAAAGATCCCGGAAAACCTTAAGAGTTTCTATGTTCATAAATATACCCGGAGCGCGTAAGGCGCATGGACCGGGGGCTCCGCCCGGTTGCCCGATGCAAGTTGTCCGTTCATCCCCCGTACTTGAACCAGGCCGCGCAGGCTCCCTCCGAAGAAACCATGCAGGGCCCCACGGCGGAAGACGGGGTGCAGGCTTTCCCGAAAAGCCTGCATTCAGGGGGAAGCGACTTACCCATCAATATTTTCCCGCATAAGCAGCCCGCCGGCTCCGGCGCGTCCGAATACGGGATATTGAAGCGCTTCACGGCGTCGAAGGCGGCGTAGGCCTTTGAGAAAGCGAGGCCGGAGCCTTTTAGCACGCCTATGGCCCTCCAGGAAGCGTCCGAAACGGTGAACACTTCCTTTATAAGCTTGAGCGCGGCCGGGTTCCCCCCGCTCGGCACGGCCCGGAAATACTCATCCTCCACCGCTGGCCGGCCGGAAACGACCTGTTTAAGAAGCATGTTTATGCCGGCGAGGATATCGAGCGGCTCGAAACCTGTTACCACGCAGGGAACGCGGTATTTTTCCGCCGCAAAACGGTACGGGCCCAGCCCGATAATGGCGCTCACATGGCCCGGCAGCATGAAGCCTGAAATTTTATTGCCGGGGTCGGAAAGCAGGACTTCAAGCGCCGGAGGCACCAGTTTAAAGAAGGACGTTGAGGAAAAATTCCTGACGCCGGCCTTTTTAGCCCTAATGACCGAGCCGGCTATGACAGGCGCGGTCGTCTCAAAACCCACGCCTATGAAAACGACCTCCCGCCCGGTATTCGCCTGGGCCAGCGCCACGGCATCCAGCGGAGAATAAACGACCCGCACGTCGGCGCCCCGCTCCCTCATGGAGTTCAAGTCCAGGCCCTTCGAGCCTTTCACCTTCATCATATCCCCGAAAGTTGCGATTATGACCCCGGGCACGCGGGCGAGGGCCAGAACGCGGTCTATATCCCCCTGCGAGGTTACGCAGACCGGGCAGCCCGGGCCGGAGAGCATGCGGAGCCCTTTCGGGAACAGGCGGCGCATGCCGCTGGCCGCTATGGCCATGGTATGAGTACCGCATACCTCCATAAAGGCTATCTCGCCGCCGGCTTTGGACACAGCCGCGGCGCAAAGCTTTTGCATCTCCGAAAAGGCCGAGGACGCAAGAGCCCGGTCCCGCCAGAGCGGGGAGGAGAAGCGCGCCGCGTCGGAATTTTTCTTCATGGCTTTTTATGGGAAAGCGGTCCGGAACCGGCGTCGCCGTGTTCGCGGCCGTATATCTCGCGAAATAGTTTCAGCGTCTCCTCCGCCTCCGCCGGGTCCAGCACCTGTATGGCAAAACCTGCGTGAACCAGCACGAAATCGTTTTTCCCGGCGCCAGGGACCAGGTCCAGCGAAACCGCCCTTTTAACGCCGCTGAAATCTACCTGGGCGTTATTGTTTTCAATAGAGATTATTTTACCGGGAACGGCAAGACACATGGCTCCTCCAGCTTGACCCGGATATTAGTTTTATTAATATCCCCGAACCATAATTATACTATTTTACACCGGGCGGGCGGGCCGCGCGAGGAGAACTGCAAGCCCGTGTTTTTTTGCTACAATATATATCCGTAGTAAATTTGTTCTTTAAATCAATACGGTTGGGTGGCTGAGCGGTCAAAAGCAACGGTCTGTAAAACCGTCGGGCTACGCCCTACGAAGGTTCGAATCCTTCCCCAACCATATATATAACTGACGGTTGAGAAGCGAGCCAACAGTTTGGCTCGCGCGAGGATTCGAAAGGCGCAGCCGCGAGGCCAGTAGGCCGCAGCGGCGAGCCGGGGTCGCGACCCAGGCCGAGCGACGGCGAGGGCTGGAGCTGTGACCGAATCCTTCCCCAACCATATAATACGACTGTTGAAAAGCGGGCCGGCAGGGCTCGCGGTTTCAGGTTTTAATGCGCGGGTGGCGGAACTGGCAGACGCGCACGGCTCAGGACCGTGTGACCGAAAGGTCTTATGGGTTCAACTCCCTTCCCGCGCATATATTTAGGCTGTCGCTGAAAAGCGACGGCCTTTTTATTTGGGCGCGGGAAGCGGGACAACAATTTGTCCCGCGGAGGGAGTTGAAAGGCGGACTGAGGGAGCCAGCAGGCGGACGAGGGAGCCGGGGCCGCGACCCGTGAGCGGCGGCGGCCGCGAACGGAGTTGTGGCCAACTCCCTTCCCGCGCATATATTTAGGCTGTCGCTGAAAAGCGACGGCCTTTTTATTTGGGC